>JALWNI010000142.1 GCA_027083695.1 Nautiliaceae bacterium
AAACAATATAAAGGGTTTGATTACAGGTAAAAATTTTGATACAAAAGTCCTTTTAAAAAATATAAAAAATTTCCATTTTCCAATTTTTAAAAACATACCAATTTCAGGATACAATAATTTGGTTTTTAAAATAACAGATAAACCTGTACTTTGGTCTGATTTTCAGGGAAATTTAAATATAAATAATATAATTATACCAATTACAAGCAAATTAAAAATTAATTTTTTTAATAATGAAAATTTTGTCTTTAACTTAAATGTAAATTCTTCTAAAATAATTGGAAAAATTAAAGGAATTAAAAATAATAATTCATTAATAATCAACGGATTATTAAATAGGTTTGATTTGAATTTGATAAAAAAATCTGTGTTAGTGCCAGTTAAAGGTATAGTAACTTTAAGATTCAAATATAATAATCAAAGTGATATTTTTACTTTTTTTTCTACATATTTTAATGGATACAGTGATGGAGATAATATAAATATTCAAATTAATATGCCTTTGAAAAGATTTTTTAAATTTTTAAAAATCCCTCCAATACTTTCAGGGAAAATAAGCGGTAATATTATTATTAATAATAATAAAGGATATTTTAACCTTTTAATTGAAAATGCCACTTTCATCCCTAATAAAATAATTAAAAAACTTGATTCAATTACCCATATAAAACTAGAAAAAATAAAAAGTACTTTCTTTTTAAATGGTAGTTTTGATAATAAAAAGATAATTTTTGATTTTATAAGTAAAAATCAAAATTATTATATGTATCTTTCAAAGGGTATATATTATTATGAAGGGTTTTATAATTTTGATTTTGATTTAAAAATTGATGATAATAATTTATATAAATTTAATATTACAAATGGACAAATTAAATTATTGCAGCATAATATTAATAAATTAGGATATGATATTTTAGTCGATTAATATCAACTATCTTGACAAATTAAAATCAATATTGTATAATTTCATTAGAAAAATCCATTTAAAGGAGGGGATGATGTGGCCAACAGTATTTGATCCATTTAAAGAATTACAAGATATTGAAAGAAGACTTGGAGCAGTATTAAATGTAAATCAACCTGCAAATGAAGTTAAAAGTTTTACACCTGCCGTAAATGAAAAAGTAGATGAAAAAGGTTATCATTTAGAAATAGATTTACCGGGGGTTAAAAAAGAAAATATTGATATTTCAGTGAATGATGGAATTTTAACAATTTCCGGGGAGAGAAAATTCGAAAAAAAAGAAGAGAAAGAAAATTACACAAGAATTGAAAGTTTCTTCGGTAGATTTGAGAGAAGTTTTAAATTACCTTCTGATGCGGATTTAGACAATATTGAGGCAAAATATGAAGATGGTGTTTTAAAAATATTTATTCCAAAAAAACAAAAAGCAGAAGGTAAAAAAATAGAAATTAAATAAGTTATATTAATTGAAAATTAAGTTTTTCTCTCCTTTTTGTTATAATACAAAAAAGGAGAGAAAATGAACTTTTTAGAAAAGTTTTTTAAATTAAAAGATAAAAACACTACTGTCTCTACTGAAATTAGAGCCGGTTTTACTACTTTTCTGGCAATGATGTATATTGTTCCTGTAAATGCTTCAATTATGAGTCTAACTGGTATGCCTTTTGATGCTTTAATTACAGCAACTGCTGTTGTTACTATAATCTCTACGATATTAAATGGAATATGGTCTAATACTCCTGTTGCTATGAGTGTTGGAATGGGGCTTAATGCATATTTTACATTTGGACTTGTTAAGGGGATGCATATTCCATGGCAGACAGCTCTTGGAATTGTAATGATTTCAGGTCTTATTTTTTTAGCACTTTCATTTACAAAATTTAGAGTATGGGTACTTGATAGTGTGCCTGTGGATTTACGAAGAGCAATAAGTGCGGGAATTGGTGCTTTCATTGCTTTTATCGGTCTTAAAGGAATGGGGATAATTGTGAGTAATCCAGCTACTTTTGTATCTCTTGGGGATATAAAATCTCCTGATGTATTGCTTGGTATATTTGGTTTTTTGCTTGCAGCCGTTTTTTATTCTTACAGAATTAAAGGGGCATTTATTTTATCTATTGGCTTAACTTCAATTGTAGCTTGGGTTTTAGGGCTTGCTAATTTACCAAAAGGTATTATTTCAATGCCAGCAAGCATTTTGCCAGTTGCATTCCATTTTGATTTAATAAGTGCTTTAAAACTTAGTCTTTTGCCGGTTATTATTACATTTTTGGTTACAGATATGTTTGATACAATTGGCACGCTTGCTGGAATAGGTCTTAGAGCCGGTCTTTTTAAAAATTCAAAAGAATTACAAAAAACACTTGAAGCTGATGCGGCTGCCACTGTAATAGGTGCAAGTCTTGGAACTTCTACTACTACCTCATTTATAGAGAGTGCAGCAGGTGTTGAAGAAGGTGGGAGAAGTGGGCTTACAGCAGTGGTAACTGGACTTTTATTTATTACTACACTTTTTTTCTTGCCTATATATAAAGCAATTCCGGATAATGCAATTTATCCTATTTTAGTAATGGTTGGTGTGTTAATGTTTAGCGAACTTAAAAATATAGATTTTAGCGACCATGTAATTGCGGTTAGCAGTTTTATAACTGTTATATTAATGCCTCTTACTTATTCAATTACGATAGGACTAAGTGCCGGATTTGTTTTATATTTAATTCTAGCACTATTAAAAAAAGAGTTTGATAAAATAAATATAGGCACTATTACACTTGCGTTGATAGGTTCTTTGGCTTTTATTTTCCATTAGTTTTCCTTTATTAAAGGAAATATTGTAACAAATTTCTTCTTTTTTCTTTTGTTTTCTATGTAATATTTTCTATCTTTATATGGTTATTATGATATAATTCCATCCCCCTGAACACAAATGAGGCTTTGCAATAATTACGGAATTATTGCAAGGGCTGGCCGTTGTGCCTAAGGGGATAAAGTTAATTTTAAGGGGATAATAATGAAAGTTAGAGCATCAGTTAAAAAAATTTGCCCTAAATGTAAAATTGTTAAAAGAAAAGGTGTTATTAGGGTAATTTGTGAAAATCCAAAACACAAACAAAGACAAGGATAAAACATGGCAAGAATTGCGGGTATAGATTTACCAAAAAACAAAAAAATTGAATATGCACTTCCATATATTTATGGAATCGGACTTACAACAAGTAGAAAAATTCTTAAAGACACAGGAATTGATCCTGAAAAAAGAGTTTATGAGCTTACAGAAGATGAAATTTCAATTTTAAATAAAGAAATTCAAAATAACTATATAGTTGAAGGTGAACTTAGAAAAATTGTTCAGCTTAATATTAAAGAACTCATGGATTTAGGATGTTATAGAGGTCTAAGACACAGACGCGGTCTTCCAGTTAGAGGACAAAGAACTAAAACAAATGCCAGAACTAGAAAAGGCAAAAGAAAAACTGTTGGTGCAAAAGCTAAATAAGGGGAGTTAAATGGCGAAAAGAAAAGTAACAAAAAAGAAAAAAATTAAAAAACAAGTAGGAAGAGGAGTAGTTTATATATCAGCTACTTTTAATAATACAATGATTACCGTAACTGATGAAATGGGAAATGCACTTTGTTGGAGCAGTGCAGGTGCACTTGGATTTAAAGGAAGTAAAAAATCAACTCCGTTTGCAGCTCAGCAAGCAGTAGAAGATGTAATGGCAAAAGCAAAAGAATACGGAATTAAAGAAGTAGGAATTAAAGTACAAGGACCAGGAGGTGGTAGAGAAACAGCTATTAAAACAGTAGGTGCTACTGAGGGTATTAAAGTATTATGGATGAAAGATATTACTCCTCTACCACATAATGGTTGTAGACCAAGAAAAAGAAGAAGGGTGTAACAATGGCTAGATATACAGGACCTGTTGAAAGAATAGAAAGAAGACTTGGAGTATCACTTGAACTTAAAGGTGAGAGAAGATTAGCTGGTAAAAGTGCGCTTGATAGAAGACCTTATGCACCGGGTCAACACGGACAAAGAAGAACTAAAATTTCTGAATATGGACAACAGTTAAGAGAAAAACAAAAAATCAAATATTATTATGGTGTACTTGAAAAACAATTTAGAAAATTCTTTAAAGAAGCAAACAGACAAGAAGGTTCAACTGGGGAAAACCTTATTAAACTTCTTGAAAGAAGACTTGATAATGTAATTTACAGAATGGGATTTGCAACAACTAGAAGATTTGCAAGACAGCTTGTAACACATGGTCATATTTTAGTAAATGGCAAAAAAGTAAATATTCCATCATATCTTGTAAAAGAAGGTGATAGAATAGAAATTAAAGAAAAATCAAAAAACAATCCTCAAATTCAAAGAGCATTAGAACTTACTGCTCAAACAGGTATTGCACCATGGGTTGATGTAGATAAAGAAAAAATGGTTGGAGTATTCCAAAGAGTACCTGAGAGAAGTGAAGTAAATATTCCAGTAGATGAAAGACTAGTAGTTGAGTTATACTCTAAATAATAGGGGCTAAAAAATGAATAAAATAAAAACAGAAGTTTTAATTCCTAGTGAATTCACATATAAAAAAGAAGACAACAAAGCGGTTATCGAAGTATATCCTTTCGAAGCCGGCTTTGGTGTAAGTGTAGCCCATCCAATTAGAAGGACATTAATTTCAGCAACATTGGGATATGCTCCTGTGGCGTTGCAAATCGAAGGAGTAAAACACGAATTTGATTCGCTTAAAGGAATGCTTGAAGATGTTGCAAGTTTCATTATTAATCTTAAAAATATAAGATTTAAAATAAAAGATGAAAGCAAAAATGAAGTTACAATAAATTATCATTTTGTAGGACCAAAAGAAATCAGAGGCGAAGATTTAATAAACGATGAAGTGGATGTAGTTACACCAAATGAATATATCGCAACACTTAATGATGAAGGTGAACTGAAATTGTCTTTAATTATTAAAAAAGGTATGGGATTTGTAGCTGTTGAAAATTACAGAGATGAACTTCCAGATGGTTATATAGGACTTGATGCATATTTTAGTCCAATTAAAAAAGTTGTTTATAATATTGAAAATATACTTGTTGAAGATGATCCTAATTTTGAAAAAGTAATTTTTGAAGTTGAAACAGATGGCCAAATTGATCCAATTGATGCATTTAAAGATGCGGTAAATACATATTTAAATCAATTTGCGGTATTTTCAAAAGAATTTAAACTTGAAACAAAACAAAAAGAAGAAGTGGAACTTCCAGAAGAATATAATGTATTATTTGAACCTATTGAAAATTTAAATCTTAGAAGTAGAAGCTTTAACGCGCTTGATAGAGCGGGTATAAGATTTATTGGTGAACTTGTATTAATGGGTAAAGAAAAAATTGCAAATGTTAAGAATCTTGGAACAAAATCACTTGAAGAAATATTTGAAAAACTTGAAGAAATTGGATTTTCTTTAAGCAAACCATTGCCGCTTAATATAAAAAAAGTTGTAGAAGAAAAGATAGCAAAATTAAAGGAGAGTGAATCATGAGACATAAACATGGATACAGAAAGCTTGGAAGAGATTCTGAGCATAGAGCTGCACTTTTAAGAAATCTTGCTTGTGACTTGATTGAAAACGGTAGAATTAACACTACTGTCCCAAAAGCAAAAGAGCTTAGAAGATATATCGAAAAAATCATTACAAGAGCAAAAGTAAATGATTTGAATACTCACAGATATGTATATTCAAAATTAGGATCAAATGAAAGAGCAAAAGCGGCAACTAAAAAAGTTATAGAAGAAATTGCACCAAAATTTGAAAATAGAAATGGTGGTTATACAAGAATTATTAAAACTAATTTCAGAAGAGGTGATGCAGCAGAAATGTGTATAATTGAAATTATTGCTGAGTAAGGATAAATAATGGCTGAAATCCCTTTTTCTAATGAAGAATTAAAAGAAGCAGTGGCGGGTGTTTTAGAAGAAATCCGTCCTATGCTTCAAATGGATGGAGGAGATGTTACTTTAATTGATGTAAGAAAACCAATTGTTTTTGTTCAATTACAAGGCGGATGTGTAGGATGTGCAAGTGCAGGGGCTACACTAAAATATGGTATAGAAAAAGCATTAAAAGAAAAAATACATCCTGATTTAGTAGTAATGAATGTACCTCATGGATATGAGGATAAATTAGATGAACTTGCGAAATATTCATTTTGATTTAAAAGCTCTTCTTGAAGAAGCTATAAATAAAAAAGATTATAAAAAAGCTCTAAAAATAATCAATGAGCTTATAGCTTCTCCTAAATCAGTTAATGCGGAAGAAATTGATGGTATCTTTTTTAAAGATATAAAAGATATTGTAAAATCAAAAGAAGATTTAGAAAATATTTTATTATCAACAAAAGTATTGTTTGAAAAAAAAGAAGAGTTACTTGAATTTTTTGAGATGCTTTTGAAATATGGATTTAAAGAAAATGCAATAAGTTATTTTGAAGACTTGGTTTCCCAAATTGATGATATTGAGATAATTGATGGATTTAATTCATTACTTACAAAATGATTTAATTACAGACAACACTTCTAAATTATCACCAGATAAAATTTTTTTAAAAACCTTTCAAAATGCAAAATATGCAAAAGATATTAAAAATTTTATAACCCCAAAAGAGCTTTTAAAAGCTCTTAAACTCACAACTAAATTTATTGGAATCACAGGTACAAACGGTAAAACAACGACTGCATTTGTGCTTTCATATCTTTTAAAAGAGCTTGGGTTTACCGTGGCAACACAGGGAACTGAGGGATTTTATTATAATTTAGAAAAAAAAGAATCAAAGACACTCACAACACCTCCGATATTTACTACCATAAAAAGAGCATTTGAATATAAACCTGATTTTTATATTATGGAAGTAAGCTCTCATGCGATAGCCCAGCAAAGAATTGAAGGGATTGAATTTTTTGCTAAATTATTTACCTCTTTTTCGCAGGACCATCTTGATTTTCACAAAAGCATGGAAGAATATAAAAAGGTTAAAGAGTCTTTTTTTCAGGATGAGGCGGTAAAAATAGTGAATGGAAAATTGAAAATTGAGAATGGAGCATGGAATATAGTTAATATTGGCGGATATGATTTTAAAATAAATGCTAAAAGTTTATATGTGTTGGAAAATCCTATTGTTGAAAATATTCCGATGGCTGGTGAATTTAATAAAATGAATTTTTCATTGGCCTTAAAAACTGCTGAAATTTTCACAAATTCTCCATTCTCCATTCTTAATTCTTCATTAAAAAATTTTAAAGGTGTTCCCGGCAGAATGGAGATAGTTTCTAAAAATCCTTTAATTATTATAGATTTTGCCCATACACCTGATGGAATTGAAAATATCTTAAAAAGTATTAAGGGCAAAAAAATAGTGGTTTTTGGTGCAGGAGGAGATAGAGACAGAGAGAAAAGATCTTTAATGGGAAAAATGGCAAGTGAAAATGCTGATTTCGTGATACTTACAAATGATAATCCAAGATGTGAAAATGAAGAACAGATTTTAAACGATATTAAAAAAGGTCTTATAAATAATAATTATCTGATTATTCCTGATAGAAAAGAAGCAATAAAAAAAGGTATTGATCTTGCTATTAAAGAAAATGCTGCTCTTTTAGTTTTGGGAAAAGGTGATGAGGAATATATTGAAAGATGCAAAGAAAAAATCCCTTTTAGCGACAGGGATGTTATTCTTGCTCTTTTAAACTCTTAACAAATTCAATTAAAAATACCAAAAATATTGAAAGTATAAATCCTACAATAAATGCAACTGTAATAATAAGTTTCTTTTTAGGTTTTATTGGGTTTGGAGATTTTTTAACCGTTCCTATTATATGAGTTGGTGTGATATTAGCAGGAGAGAGTGTGTTTTTAAGATTTGTAATTGTTAATTCGTTTTTTGTAATTTTTGATTGAAGTTCTGAAATATTATTTAATATTGTTGCATATAATTGTGCGTCTTTGGTGTTTTTTAGTTTTTCATTCAAAGTGTTTAATTCATATTTAAGTCTATTATTTGCTTTTTTTAATATGTCTATTTTTTTATTTATTTCTGATTTAAATGCTTTTAATTTTTTGTTTTCTTTGTTTTTTAAGTCTTTTAAAATTTTATTCAGATAATCATCGGCATTTTTATTTGAATATGCATCAATATTTAAATTATAAATATCTTTAATGTTTTTTGGAGTGGTTATATTGATTGTAGGATATGGAATTTTGTCAAATTTGTCTTTTTTGTATACATTTTTGAGATAAACTTTTGTGGCATACGGGTCAAGAAGATATATTTTGGAAATGGAAACAGCATTAGAATTGGTATTAGAATTAGAATTAATATAACCTAATTGAATGGATGTTGTAATTTCATAGACGGGTTTTTTTATAAATACATAAATAATGGCTAATGCTGTTATAAGCAATGTGAAACCTACAATAAATTTTTTATATTTTAAGATAGTTTTTACTATATCTTTGAGGCTGATTTCATTGTCTTCTTCTATTGGAATATATTGAACAGGGATTATTTTTTGTTCTTGCGACATTAGTAACCTTTTTTAGGTAGAATTTTATCAAAAAGGAAGGTAATGTTTAAATTAAAACTCTCAGACATTTCAAAAGAAAAGGGAGAATATGTTGTAAATCCAAGTAATACAATACTATCACTTGGCAGCGGGGTTAGCGGAGTGTTAAAAAGGATGTGTCCGGAGCTTCAAAATGTTATGTGGGAATATCTTAATAGAAACGGATATCTAAATCCGGGAGATATTGCAGTTACACCATATCCTTGTGAAGAGTTTGAATACGCAATACACGCGGCTGTGATGGATTATACAAAAGAAGCGGTTGAGATTGATCCAGATTATGAAAGAATTGAAAAAATCTGTCAAAATATAGCCAAGTTTCTGGGTGATAAAAAAACAAAAGTAATAACACCTCTTCTTGGAACGGGAGTTGGCGGACTTAATAAGGAAAAAGTTTATAAAATCATGAAAAAACATTTTGAAAATTTAAATGCCGAAATTATACTTGTGGTACATAAAAAAGAAGATTATGATAAATTAATTTTAATTTAATAATTAGATGTATAATTGCATTACTTTCAAAAAAAATATATAATAATAAAAAGGAGCGCATATGCAAATGCCAAAACCAAAAAATATAATTTTTATGTGTCAGGTAAAAAGACCTCCAAATTTTCCAAAACCTAGTTGTGTTAGAGAAGGTAAAGAGGATTTATTTCCATACACACAGCAAAAAATGATGGAGATGGGAATCGATCCTATGACAAACTGGATTGTGCCAACAGGTTGTCTTAACAGATGTAATTTCGGACCAGTTATGCTTGTTGAGCCTGGAAGTTATATGTATGTAGATCTTGATAAAGAAAAAATTGACAGAATTTTAGAAGAACATATCAAAAACGGAAATCCTGTAAAAGAATATTTAATACCAGAGGAGTTTTGGGCGTAAGGAGAGTAAATGTATGCCGTAGTATTTGATTTGGATACAAGCTGTTTGGGAGATGAGTATCATACTCCATCAGCAAATAATGCTTATGCAGGTATAAGAAAATTTATGGAAAAACATAATTTTAAATGGCAGCAAGGAAGTGTTTATTTTGGAGACGATAGTATAGATGCTGTAAAATGTGTATTGGTAGTACAAAAATTAGCTCAAACATACAGTTGGTTTAAAGCATGTGTAAAAGATATTAGAATGCTTAGAATAGAAGAAAATAATGATTTAATGCCAGCAATAGATATGGTATAGGAGAGTAAATGAAAATAGAAATGCTTTATTCTAAAATCCACAGAGCCACAGTAACGGATGCCAACTTGAATTATGTTGGCTCTATTACGATAGATGAAGAGCTGATGGATGCTGCAAATCTGCTTGTCGGGCAAAAAGTGGATATTGTAAATATAAATAACGGTGAGAGATTTTCCACTTATGTAATTAAGGGCGAAAGAGGCAAAAAGGATATCTGTCTAAACGGTGCCGCAGCAAGAAAAGTGCATCCTGGTGATAAAATAATCATTATTGCCTATGCACAGATGGATATAAATGAAGCAAAAGAATTTAAACCTGCCGTGATAATTGTAGATGATAATAACAATATAATAAAAAATACCGATAATTTGAAGGAAGAGTGATGTTTGGAAATATTGATTTAAACGAAATGATGAAAAAACTTCAAGAAAGCATGGAAGAACAAAACAATAAAACATATACTGCAAAAAGCGGTGGTGGACTTGTAGAAGCTACTGTAAATGGACAGTTTGAACTTGTTGATTTAAAAATTGACGACTCTTTACTTGAAGATAAAGAATCTTTGCAGATACTTATTATGAGTGCTGTAAATGATGCAATAAAAATGGCTGTTGATGATAAAAAAGCTCAGGCTATGAATATGTTTGGAGGTCTTAATTTGGGACAATGAAAAAATTAATTTTTTTAATACCTTTTTTGTTGTTTGGGAAAGTAATAGATTTTTCAATCTGTTATGATAAATATTCGTTTATAAAAGATTTGATTCCTGTTACAAAAACTAAAAGTGTAACTTTTTCAAAACCTTCTAAATATTTATATTATGACCCTTTTACAGGTTTGTATGTCGTAAATCACAAAAACACAAAAATAGTTAAATTTTTTACTAATGCAAAGCTTGGCTGGTGGATGGCAGGTATTAAAAATAATTCAGTTTTTGGCGGCACATATGCAAAAAAAGGATATTTCTTACAATTTTCAGTTTTAAGTGTTAAAACCCCTATAAATTCAATAATAAGCGATATTTTTTGCAGAGCGTATGGGGTAAGCTCAAACAGAGGTTTTTTAGATTCTAAAAAATTAATCCATTTTGTAAAATACGGATATTGGGGAGATATTGGAATAGGCGTGGATGAAAATTTAAAAGTATTGTATTCGGATCCTTTTTATACGGACATAAAACCGGGTGAAAGGATTTTGTTTATAAATTCTAAAAAAGCCACTCCAAAAATTTTTACAGATTATATACTTCTTGGTAAAAAAGGTCAAAAAGTAACAATAATTACAAATAAAAATGGATATACCTTAAAAATAAGAAAACTCAAATATCTTTATACTCCTCTTGAAAATTACGGAATAAAAGTCGATAAAAATTTAGAAGCACTCTTACCTAAAAATTTAGCTAATAGATATTTTTTGAAAAAGGGTAAAATAGTGGCAGTAAATTTTCAAAAAATTTTTTCATTCAAACAGCTTTTATATCTTCTTTCATTTGACAAAAATGTTACAATTACGCTTGAAAATAACGGAATTAAAATTAACATACCTTTAAGGAAATAGATGGAAGAATTTATAAAAGAAAACTTAATAAAAGCAAAATCTTTTCATCCTTTTTTTGAAAAAGCTCTAAATGAGATGCTTCTTGCCGGCGGTAAAAGATTTAGACCCGAGCTTTTGCTATCAGTTGTTAAAGCTTACAATCCTCTTTTGATTGACAATGCTAAATATGCAGCTTTTGCACTTGAACTTGTACATACATACTCTCTTATACATGATGACCTGCCTGCGATGGATAATGCTTCTCTTAGAAGAGGACATCCGACTCTTCATATAACATATGATGAGGTTACGGCAATTTTAGTAGGAGACGCACTTAATACTTATGCTTTTGAGGTTTTAAGCAAGGCTCCTATGCATAACGATACAAAAATTGAACTTATAAGAATTTTGGCTGAAAATGCCGGAGCTAACGGAATGATTTTAGGTCAGGCTATTGACTGTTATTTTGAAAATAAAAATCTGAATTTGGATGAACTTAAATTTTTGCATCTTAACAAAACCGGAAAACTTATAGCGGCAAGTATGAAAATGGGAGCCGTTATTGTAAATAAGAATGATTTGGCTGACAGACTTTATGATTTCGGGCTTAAATTAGGACTACTTTTTCAGATTCAGGATGACTTGCTTGATTTGCTTGATGAATCAAAAACCGGTAAAAGCAGCGGTGTGGATGAGAATAAAAACACTTTTGTAACCCTACTTGGAAAAGATGAGGCAATAAAAAAAGCTGACAGGTTTGCAAAAGAGATAGAAAAAGAGCTTAATGATTTTGATGAAAATTTAAAAACTGAACTTAACAAGCTTCTTAAAAAATATTTATACAGGCATAAAAATGTCAATTAAAAATGAAGTTTTGAATTTTTTAAGGGAGAATAAAAAAGTTTTTAGGAAAAAATACGGTATTAAGGAAATCTGGCTTTTTGGTTCAGTGGCAAGAGGAGAGGATACTCCAAGCAGTGATATTGATTTGATTAATGATTTTAAATTTAACACTTTTGATAATTATTACGGATTTTTAGAAGATATGAAAGAAAAATTTAAAAGAAAAATTGATTTAGCAACAAAAGAAATAATAAAAGAGAGGTTAAAACCGTATATTTATAAGGATTTAATTAGTACGTAAAAAGGTATATTTGTTATTGGTTAATAAAAATAACAAATAACAAATATACCAATATACAAAAAGGAAGGTCTATGAACTTGGAAATGAAGAAAAAAATGGCGGATACTATAAGGTTTTTAGCGGCGGATATGGTGCAAAAAGCAAATTCGGGACATCCAGGGGCTGCACTTGGTATGGCTGATATTTTTGTTGAATTCAGTGATATTGTAAGACTCACACCTCACAATCCTGCGTTTATAAACAGAGACAGGGTTGTATTCTCGGGAGGACATGCAACACCTCTTATTTATTCAATGCTTTATTTATGGGGATATGATATTTCTATGGATGATTTGAAAAATTTCAGACAACTTGGAAGCAAGACTCCGGGACATCCTGAATTTGGACACACTCCTGGAATCGAAGTAACTACCGGTCCTCTTGGTCAAGGTGTGGCAAATGCGGTAGGCTTTGCAATGGCAAAAAAATATATTTCAAATAAATTTCCTGAAATTAACCACAAAATATGGTGTTTTTGCGGGGACGGGGATTTGGAAGAAGGTATTTCTTATGAAGCTTGCTCTATTGCAGGAACAGAAAAATTAGAAGATTTGATTTTAATTTATGACAGCAATAATATCTCTATTGAAGGACCTGTTAAACCGGTATTTGCAGATGATATCCATAAAAGATTTGAATCGCAAGGGTTTAGAGTGCTTGAAATGAACGGGCATGATTATGAAGACATTAAAAAAACTCTGATTAGGGCAAGAGAAAGTGATGGAAGACCGACTCTTGTAATAGCAAAAACAGTAATAGCAAGAGGGGCTGTGGGGCTTGAAGGAAGTGAAAAAACACACGGTGCTCCGCTAGGAGTTGATGTTATTAAAAAAAGTAAAGAAGCGGCAGGATTTGACCCAGAAAAAACATTTTATGTACCCCAAGACGTTCTTATCAGATTTAGATGTGTAAAAGAAAAAGGCGAACTTTTAGAGGCTGAATGGAACAAAAAAGCAAGAGTAAAAGAAATAGAAGAATTTTTTGAAAAAGATTTCAGTAAAATAAACTGGCCTGAATTTAAAGATGGTGAAAGCATTGCAACAAGAAAAAGCAATGGGAAAATTCTTAATGCAATAGCAAAAGCTATTCCAAGTTTTCTTGGAGGAAGTGCGGATTTGGCACCTTCAAACAATACTCATTTAGAAGGTGAAGATGATTTTCCATACGGAAGAAACCTTCATTTTGGTATTAGAGAACATGCAATGGGCGCGATTAACAATGCATTTAGTGCATACGGATTCTTGCCATTTGCAGCGACGTTTTTGGTATTTAGCGATTATTTAAGAGGTGCTTTAAGGCTTTCGGCTTTAAGTAAACATAAAAACTACTGGATTTTTACTCATGACAGTATAGCTCTTGGAGAAGACGGACCGACTCATCAGCCGGTGGAACATCTCACTTCACTTAGAGCAATTCCAAATCTTTATGTAATGAGACCTGCTGATGCGAATGAAAATGTAAATTGCTGGAAGGCGGCGTTAAATATCGACGCTCCCGTTGCATTTGCTCTGACAAGACAAGGGGTTAAAAATCAGACTCCAAAAGATATCGATTTAAGCAAAGGCGCTTATGTTTTAAGAGAAGGAAAAGCTGATATTACATTAGTTGCAAGCGGAAGTGAAGTCGAACTTGCCATGGATGTGGCAGAGGAGATTGATGCAAGAGTTGTGAGTGTGCCTTGTTTTGATTTGCTTGAAGAGCAGACTCAGGAATTTAAACAAAGTCTTTTTAAAGGAAAAGTTATAGCAATTGAAGCCGCAAGAGGACTTGAATGGTATAAATATGCCGATATGGTTATCGGAATGGATACATTCGGTGCAAGCGGAAAAGGAAGCGAAGTTTATAAATATTTCGGATTTGACAAAGATAAAATAATCGAAAAAATAAAAAATTTATAAAAAGCCTTTTTGGCTTTTTCAGATTAAAATGTTTTACTGAGCTAAATGCTCTTTGTGATATAATTTCGTTAAAAAAGGAATAGAATGATTTTAGCCACCCCTGGACCTGTTGAAATTCCTCTTTTTGTAAGAGAAACATTTTTAGGTGAAACAATTCACCACAGAACTCCTGAATTTAAAGCAATTTTACTTGAAACGCTTGAAAGATTTAAAAATATTACACATCTGCCTTTCAATGTTTTTTTAAGCTCATCTGGTACGGGCGCAATGGAAGCAGCTGTTATCAATACAGTAAAAAATAAAGCGCTTACAGTAAATGCCGGCAAATTCGGCGAGAGATGGGGAAAAATCTGTGAAGCTCACGGTATAGAGTACAAAGAAATCAAATATGACTGGGATACACCGGCACAGATTGATGATATTATTGCCGCAATAAAAGAAGATTCTTCAATTGATACGCTTTTTATCCAAATAAGCGAGAGTGCGGGTGGGCTTAGACATCCGGTGGAAGAAATTGCCGCTGAGGTTAAGCTGATAAATGAAGATATTATTATTGTAGCGGACGGAATTACGGCTCTTGGAGTGGAAGATATAGATACAGCAAATATCGATATAGTAATAGGAGGAAGTCAAAAAGCGTTTATGTTGCCTCCCGGACTTGCTATGCTTGGTATCAGCGAAGCCGGGTTTAAAAGAATAGGCAAAGGTAAAGGATTTTATTTTAACCTTGCAAATGAAATAAAAAAACAAAGCGAAGGCTCAACTGCATTTACACCGGCAACAAGCCATATAATCGCACTTAATGAAGTACTTAAAAAACTTGAAGAAATCGGACTTGAAAACCATTATAAAAATACGGCAAAAAGACATGATGCCTTAATTCACGCAATAGAGGAACTTGGACTTTCAATATTCCCGCAAAATCCAGCACTTTCTATGGCTGCTGTTTATTTTGAAAAAGCCGAAGAGCTTAGAAAAATTCTTAAAAAATACGAAGTAAACGTTGCCGGCGGACAGGATCATATGAAAGGCAAGCTGTTTAGAATCAACAATATGGGAATTATAGAAGATTACAAAATGGCACATATTATAAATGCGGTGGAACTCGCACTTGATGAGCTTGGTGTCAGAAAATATGACGGAAGCGGGGTTAAGATTTACACAGCTGAAAAAATAAAAGTATAAAATGATAAGTGATAAGATAAAAATTGAAATTGATTTACTAAGAGATAGTTTAAGAAATATATTTTTTGTAATGTTTGCACTTGTCAGTGGTGAAGTGAGTCTTTTGTATAAAATTTTTCATAGAGAAGATTTTGTTAGTATAGTTTTTAGTGTAAATGGGTTTTTAATATTAATTTTATTTTATTTTGTTCAAATTAGTTATAAAGTAATTGGAGGATAAAAAATGAAATACATACTTTTAACTGTATTATTGCTTATTTTAGCATGGTTTTTAATAAAATCTGTTGATGTCTCAGTAAAAGAGGATAAATGATTTTTGCACACGACATACCGGACGGCGGGAAGCTTTATTTTGGTAAAAAGGCTAAAATAAAAAGGGAAATAGAACACATAGCAAGCGAAGTATTTGAAAATGAAGAGTATGAAGAGATAGTGACACCGTTTTTTTCATATCATCAGCTTGAAGCCCTTGATGAAAAAGAACTGATAAGATGTGCCGATAAAGAAAACAGAACTTTGTCTTTAAGGGGCGACAGCTCTATTGATGTTATAAGACTTGTGATTAAAAGACTTAAAAGCGAAGCAAAAAAGTGGTTTTATATTCAGCCTGTGTTTAGAGCTCCTTCAAAAGAGATATACCAAATAGGCGCAGAGTGGCTTGAAGGCGATTTAAAAGAAGTGCTAAATACGAATCTGAATATTTTAAAAAGAGTAAACAAAAATTATCCTCTTGTAATTTCTCATATTAAAATACCTGAGATTGTTTCGCAAATAAGCGGTGTTTCAATAGAAGACATTAAAAAACAGAGAATTTACAAATTTAACGACTGGATGAAAAAACTTCTTGTTTTTGATAAAAATTCAAAGCCGGAAGAATTCCCAAGAGAAATTCAAGGATATCTAAAAGAGATGCTTGAATTTGCAGAGTTTAACACACTGTTTGAGCCTTTGTATGTGGCGAATCTGAGATATTATGACGGTGTGTTTTACAGGATAATAAACAAAAATGATATCATTGCAAAAGGCGGAAGCTATACGGTAGAGGGCATAAGAAGTGCCGGATTTTCCATATATACTGATAATTTGTTAAAGGATATGAATGGCTGATTTGATTGTCGGACTTCAATGGGGTGATGAGGGAAAAGGTAAAATAGTTGATTTGGTGGCGAAAAATTACGATATCGTTATAAGAAGTCAGGGCGGACACAATGCCGGACATACAGTTGTGCTTGACGGTAAAAAGTATGCTTTGCATCTGCTGCCAAGCGGTGTGCTTAATCCAAACGCAATAAATGTAATAGGCAACGGTGTGGTTGTTTACCCAAAACAGCTGATTAAAGAAATAAACGGGTTTGAGAGGGATATAAAATCAAAACTTTTAATCTCGGATAAAGCGCATATGATACTTGACCATCATATAGCAATAGACCAGGCACGAGAGAGACTAAGAGGCAAAAATGCTATTGGTACGACAGGAAGGGGTATAGGACCTGCTTATGCCGATAAAATCGCAAGAGTCGGTGTGAGAATGGGAGAGCTAAGAGATATTGATAGGCTGATGGATAAATTAGCACATTATTATGAAATGAACAAAGGATATTTTGAGTATCTTGGTATTGACACACCGGATATGGACGAACTAAGAAAAGAGCTTAAATATTATCAAGATGAGCTGCTAGGAAACATTACTGATACTACAAAATACCTTTGGGATAATATGGATAAAAATATGCTTTTAGAAGGAGCACAGGCGACTTTGCTTGATATAGACCATGGGACTTATCCGTATGTGACAAGCTCAAATACAATAGCTTCCGGAGCGCTTACAGGCAGCGGACTTCCACCAAAAGCTCTTAATAAAGTTATAGGAATAGCAAAAGCATATACTACAAGAGTCGGTAACGGACCTTTCCCGACAGAAGATTCGGGGAGTGACGGGGATAAAATAAGAAAACAAGGGCATGAATTCGGTACTACTACCGGCAGACCTAGAAGATGCGGATGGTTTGATGTGGTGGCGGCTAAATATGCCATAACGCTTAACGGATGTGATGAAGTGGCTGTTATGAAACTTGACGTGCTTGACGGGTTTGAGAGAGTAAAAGTATGTGTAGCTTATGAAAAAGAGGGCGAAAAAATAGATTATTTCCCAAGCGACCTTGAAGGAGTAAAACCCGTATATGTAGAGCTTGACGGATGGGAAGGAAGTGAAGGGGTTACTGATTTTGATAAACTGCCTCTTAATGCAAAAAAATATATAGAGTTTTTGGAAGATAAAATAGGGTGTCATATTAAATATGTATCAACGGGGGCTGACAGAAACTCGACAATAATAAGGTAAATAATTATATGGGAGGATGAGTATATGAGTTTATGGGATTTAAAAATTTATAAAATATCAACTCATTCACCCATTTACCCATCTTCTCATATACTATTAAAAACATGAAAACAAAATTTGATTCGGTTTTGAAAGTAAAAAAAAACGAAGTTGAAAAGATTGAAAGAAATATTCAAAAAATAAATGTTTCAATAAATATGTTAAAAGAAAAAATTAAAAAATTAAATGATAAACTCTCTTTACTTTCTTTCCCTAAAAATGGGAGTTTTAGCGAATTCAATCAATATAAATTAATGCAAAATATTTTAATTGACGAAATAGATAATCTGGAAAATCAGATAAATGTACTTGAAAACCGCAAAAATGAGCTTTTTAAAGAGTATAAAAAAGCAAATATTGAGTATGAAAAAATAAAATATCTCCAAGCAGAAGAGATAAAAAAGCTGATTAAAAAACAAAAACAAAAAGAGAATATCCAAATGGATGAAATTGCAATTCTTTTAAGGAATAAAAATGAATCCAACTAAAATATATCTGACACAGACCGATACGACCGTAGGATTTTTGTCACAGGATTATAAAAAATTAAACAAGATAAAAAAAAGACCTTTTAATAAAAAAATTTTGATAGAAGTTGATAGTTTAAATACTTTAAAAAAATTTTCAAGAATTCCTAAAAGATTCAAAAAACAAGTTAGAAGAGCAAAAAAAACAACTTTTATTTACCCAAAAGGAGAATCATTTAGAGTGGTAAAAGATGAAAAACATTTGGAATTTTTGAAAAAATTCAAATGGATGTATTCGACTTCTGCAAATTTAACCGGGCAAAAATTCGATAAAGAGTGGGCCATTTCCAAAGCGGATGTGGTTGTTGAAGGGAAAGAGGGGCTTTTTGAAGGAGAAGCTTCAAAAATTTACAAAATAAACAATTATAAAATAAAGAAGATAAGATGATAATTAACTCAAAACTTTCAGCTTCGAATCACGCATTTTCCCATTCACCCATCCACCCATTCACCCATCCACTCATCCACCTTTTAAAAAAAATCCTTATCCCTTTTGCCATCTTCTTCATTGCTTTTTTTATCATCGGCTGTACTACAAAAATTACACCGGTTTTTGTAACAATTAAATCTCCAAAAATCAAAATATCAGATGAGGGTTTTTTAAAAGAAGGATTTGGATATAAAGAGATTATAATATATAAAGCTGGAAATGTTCCGGTTAAATTTTTGTTAAAACAAAATCAGATATGTGTGAATAAAAAATGTTTTAATAAATATTTATTTATAAAACACTATTTTAAAGGGTATAAAAAAAATTTTTTTGATAAAATTCTATCTAAAAAGCCTTTGTCACTTAAAAATATACAAAAAATACCAGAAGGATTTATACAAAAAACGCAAAACATTACCTATATAGTTAAAAAAAACAGTGTTTTATTTAAAGACAAAAAAAAGCATATTATTATTTTTATTAAATATTTAAAGGAGAAAGGATGATAAAAAAAGCATTATTTCCGGCAGCGGGGTATGGAACAAGATTTTTGCCGGCTACAAAGTCGGTGCCAAAAGAGATGCTTCCAATTGTAAACAAGCCTTTGATTCATTATGGGATTAAAGAATGTATGAATGCCGGGATTTTTGAGATAGGTTTTGTTACCGGAAGGAATAAAAGAGCAATTGAAGACTATCTTGATTATTCACCCGAACTAGAAGGAAAAATAAAAGATTCGAGCAAAGCAAAACTGCTTCATGAAACAAATGAAATGATTGAAAAATGTACATTTACGTATGTCAGACAAAAAGAGATGCTTGGACTTGGACATGCTGTGCTTACAGGTGAGCCTCTAATAGGAAATAATCCTTTTGCCGTTGTTTTGGCTGATGATTTATGTGAGGGGGAAGTGCTTACCCAAATGGTAAAGTTGTATAAAAAATATAAATGTACTATTGTAGCAATCGAAGAAGTGCCAAGAGAAGAAGTTAATAAATATGGGGTGATTAGCGGAAGAGAGATTGAGAAAGATGTTTTTATGGTAGATAATATGGTAGAAAAACCAGAAATTGAGAAAGCTCCAAGTAATTTAGCAATTATTGGAAGATATATTCTAACACCTGATATTTTTGATCTTTTAAGAAATACTAAACCCGGAAAAGGTGGAGAGATACAATTAACTGATGCTCTTTTAAAACAAGCAAAAGAAGGTATGGTAATAGGGTATAAATTTAAAGGAAAAAGATTTGATTGCGGAAGTGTTGGAGGATTTATTGAAGCAACAAACTATTTTTATGAAAAGGAATTTAAATAATGTGTGGAATAGTAGGGTGTATTGGAATAAATGATCCAGTTAAGTATCTTATAGAAGGGCTCAAAGAGCTTGAATACAGAGGCTATGATAGTGCCGGTATTGCCGTAATGGATGAAGAGGATTTAAAAATAATAAAGGCTGTTGGAAAACTTAAAAACCTTGAAGATAAAGTAAAAAAGGTAATATTTAAAAATCCTTTTTCAGGTATAGGACATACGAGATGGGCCACACACGGGAAGCCGACAGAGCTTAACGCTCATCCTCATAAAGGGAAGTTTAGTGCGGTGGTGCATAACGGTATTATTGAAAACTATCAGGAGATTAAAGATAAACTTCAAAAAGAAGGAGTTGATTTTATATCCCAGACGGATACCGAGGTTATAGTAAAGCTTTTTGAATATTATTATGAGGGGGATGCATTTAAGGCATTTAAGAGAGTGCTTGATGAGATTGACGGTGCTTATGCAGTGCTTCTTATTACAAAAAAAGAGCCTAAAAAGATATTTTTTGCCAAAAAAGGTTCACCTTTAATAGTGGCTAAAAACAATAAAGAGATCTATTTTGCTTCATCTGATGCACCTCTTATCGGATATGCAAACAGTGCACATTATTTAGAAGACGGGGAATTTGGATGGGTGGATAATGAAATTCATCTTTTTAATGAAAATAAAGAGATAATCCCCGCATTCAAACCTCTTCCTTCAAATAAAGAATCGGCAAAAAAAGGCGGATTTAGATTTTATATGGAAAAAGAGATTTATGAGCAGTTTGACGTTTTAAAAGAAAACACCCTTGGGAGAAATACAAAAGATGGGATTAAATTCGATGAGCTTGATAGGGAATTTTTTGATGGAATTAACAATATTATAATTTCAGCATGCGGTACAAGCTATCATGCGGGACTTGTGGGTAAATATCTGATTGAAAGAAATGCGAAAATAAGAGTCGATGTGGAAGTTGCAAGTGAGCTTAGATACAGAGACCCTCTTCTTACAAAAGACACTCTTTTTGTCGTGATATCACAAAGCGGGGAGACGGCGGATACTCTTGAAACGCTTAAAATGGCAAAAAAAGCAGGGCTGAAAACCCTTGCGCTTTGTAATGTAGACAACTCTTCAATCGTAAGGGAAGCGGATAAAACAATCTTACTTAGAGCCGGGATAGAAAAAGGTGTGGCTTCTACAAAAGCGTTTGCTACACAGGTGATGACTCTTTGGATGTTTGCAAATTATCTTGGAGATAAAAACGAATATGATGCCATTAATGAAGCTATTGAAGTTACAAAAGTAGACGCTTCAATCCATGAAAAGATAAAAAGACTCTCAAAAAGATATCTTCACGGACATGGATTTTTCTTTATCGGAAGGGATATTTTCTATCCTCTTGCGCTTGAAGGTGCATTGAAGCTAAAAGAGATAAGCTACATCCACGCCGAAGGCTATCCGGCAGGAGAGATGAAACACGGACCAATCGCACTTGCAGACCCCGAGCTTTTCGTAGTCGCACTTTTATCTAAAAACATACTTTTTGAAAAAACAAAATCAAACATTGAAGAGCTTGTAGCAAGAGATGCCACAACGCTTACAATTTCAAGCGAATATATCGAAATGACAGATGATTTCGTAAAAATCAGTGAAGCAAACCATCCGATGGTGGAATTTTTTGAAATGATGGTAATTACACAGCTTCTTGCTATGGAAGTGGCAATAAGAATGGGCAATGATGTCGATATGCCAAGAAACTTGGCTAAATCGGTTACGGTGGAGTAGACGGGTAAATGAGTAGATGGGTGAATGAGTGAATGAGTAAATGGGTGAATGGGTGAATGAGTAAATGAGAAAATGGGTAAATGAGTAGATGAGGAAATGGATAAAAGAATAAGATGAGTGGGAAAGTAATGAGGACACACAAAGATTTAGATATTTGGAAACTTGGAATCGAATTGGTTGAAAATATTTATAAATTGTGTGAAGTTTTTCCGTTGGAAGAAAAATTCGGTATTGTTTCCCAAATAAAAAGGGCCGCCGTTTCCATACCTTCAAATATTGCAGAAGGCAGTGCGAGAAATTCCAAAAAGGAATTTATTCAATTTTGCTATATTTCATTAGGCTCTTTATCAGAAATTGAAACTCAACTAATTATATCCAACAGATTAAAATTTATTTCGAATGAAGATTTAGAAAAAAACATATTAACGATAGAAACACTAAGAAAAAAACTGTTGAATTTTATCAAATATCTCAAAAGGAAAGCTTATGAAACATAATAACTTATCAACCCATCCACCCATTCACTCATCCACCCATCCACTTATATTAGTCACCGGCGGTGCCGGATACATCGGCAGTCATACCCTTATTGAATTAGAGAAGGCAGGATTTGATTTTTTAGTGCTTGATAATCTTTCTAATTCAAGTGAGGAAGCTATCAGAAGGGTTGAGAAGATTATAAATAAAAAAATTCCTTTTATTAAAGGCGATATAAGAGATAAAAATCTTTTAAAAGAGGTTTTTAAAGAAAATAAAATTGACAGCGTAATTCATTTTGCCGGGCTTAAAGCGGTGGGTGAATCGGTAGAAAAGCCGCTTATTTATTATGAAAACAATGTATGCGGTACAAATACGCTTCTTGAAGTTATGAAAGAATTCGGTGTCAAAAAGTTTGTATTCAGCTCATCTGCGACAGTTTATGGCGAGCCGGATAAAATGCCGGTAACTGAGGATATGCAAACGGGAATCGGGATAACAAATCCTTATGGCAGAAGCAAATATATGATAGAAGAGATATTAAAAGATTTGTTTATTAGTGATAATTCATGGAAAATTGCAATTTTAAGATATTTTAATCCGGTAGGTGCACATGAGAGCGGTATTATAGGAGAAGACCCGGAAGGCATTCCAAATAACCTTATGCCGTTTATCACTCAAGTAGCTGTCGGGAAGCTTCCTAAACTTAGAGTATTTGGAGGGGATTATCCTACGCATGACGGAACGGGCGTTAGGGATTATATACATGTAATGGATTTGGCAAATGCGCATGTAAAGGCTCTTGAATATCTAAATAACAATGATTTAAATGAGCCTTTAATAGTAAATCTAGGTACCGGTCAGGGATACAGCGTGCTTGATATGGTAAAAGCGTTTGAGAGGGCAAGCGGAGTAAGAATCCCTTATGATATAGTTGACAGAAGGCCCGGTGATATTGCCAAAATATACGCAAATCCAAAAAAAGCCAAAGAGCTTTTAGGCTGGGAAGCTAAAAGAGGGATTGATGAAATGTGTGAAAGTGCATGGAAATGGCAAAATCTTAATCCTAAGGGGTATAAGGGTGAGTAGATGAGTGAATGGGTGGATGAGTAAATGGGTGAATGGGTGAATGAGAATATGGAGTAGAAAGAAAAAAATGAATATTTTAAAAGAAAAGGGAAAAATGCTTTATGCAAAAGAGTGAAAATTTGAATTTAAAGGAAAAAGTATGAAGATACTTGTTACTGGTACTGCTGGATTTATAGGATTTCATCTTGCAAATAGACTGCTTGAAAGAGGAGATGAGGTTGTAGGACTTGATAATATCAATGATTATTATGATGTGAATCTGAAATACGGGAGATTAAAAGAATCTGGAATTGAAAGAGAGGATATTGAATACAATAAACTGGTACAAAGTAAAAAATATCCGAATTACAAATTTATCAAACTGAATCTTGAAGATAAAGAAAATCTTTTTAAACTTTTTGAAAAAGAAAAGTTTGACAAAGTATGTAACTTAGCGGCTCAGGCGGGAGTGAGATATTCTCTGAGTAATCCTGATGCTTACATAAACAGCAACATTGTAGGGCATATGAATATTTTAGAAGCGGTAAGGCACCACGGTGTAAAAGCTCTAAGCTATGCCAGCAGCAGCAGCGTTTACGGGCTGAATAAAAAACAGCCTTTTTCAACGGATGACAATGTAGACCATCCGATAAGCCTTTATGCCGCTACAAAAAAGGCGGACGAGCTTATGAGTCATACTTATTCGTATCTTTATAATATCCCTACAACAGGTCTCAGGTTTTTTACAGTTTACGGTCCATGGGGAAGACCTGATATGGCACTTTTTTTATTTACAAAAGCTATTTTGGAAGATAGACCTATTGATGTATATAACTATGGAAATATGCAAAGGGATTTTACTTATATTGATGATATAGTTGAAGGAGTGGTAAGAGTAATCGACAATCCTCCAAAACCTAATCCAAACTGGGATGGAAGAGCCAGTGAGAGCGTAGCTCCTTATAAAGTTTATAATATAGGAAACGGCTCACCTGTTAAGCTGATGGATTTCATAGAGGCAATTGAAGAGACTCTTGGCAAAAAAGCCAAAAAAAATCTTTTGCCAATGCAGCCGGGGGATGTACCGAGCACTTGGGCAGATACAACAGATTTAGAGAGGGATTTAGGGTATAAGCCATATACTCCTGTAAAGGAAGGGATTAAAAAATTTGTAGAGTGGTATAGGAAGTTTTATAGTATTTAATTTTTGTCAAAAAAGTGTAATATAAGTGTCATTGAATTAAAATTGATTTTTGATATTTAAATTGGTAAAATTTCGTATCTTAAAAAAGGGGAAAGGGTGAAAACCGTCATATTAAGCGGGGGAAGCGGTACAAGGCTTTGGCCGCTAAGCAGGAAATTAATGCCAAAGCAGTTTTTAGTGTTGTTTGATGGAAAAAGTTTATTTCAAGAGACAGTTGAAAGAAATAAAGAAATCAGTAATGATTTAATGGTTATTACCAATGAAAATCAATATTTTCTAGCCCTCGATCAGTTAGAAGAACTAAACATTAAATTCAATTCCCAAAATACTAAATTTTTACTCGAAAAAATCGGGAAAAACACCGCTCCCGCAATAGCTTTTGCAGCATTAGAGAGCAATGAAGAAGATATACTTTTTATAACTCCAAGCGATCATCTTATAAAGAATCAAGAAAAATATAAAAAAGCAATAAACAGAGCAAAAGAACTGGCTAAAAAAGGTTATTTGGTTATATTTGGAATTACCCCTGCTGAGCCTCACACAGGATACGGATATATAGAAGCAAAAGGCGAAGATGTAATAAAATTCCATGAAAAACCTGATATAAAAACAGCAAAAGAGTATTTAAAAAGAGGTAATTATTATTGGAACAGCGGAATGTTTATGTTTAAAGCAGGAGTTTATTTAGAAGAGCTTAAAAAATATTCTCCTGAAGTTTATGAGAGTTGTTTGGAAGTTTATAAAAATTATATAAAACCAATCACTGATAATCAATTAAGAATAACAAATATGAAAGAAATACCGGATATCAGTATAGATTATGCGGTAATGGAAAAGAGCGATAAAATAAAAGTTATTCCGAGTAATTTTGAATGGAATGATGTAGGAAGTTTTGATAGTTTGGTTGAAGAAACAAATTCAAAAGAAGCAATAGAAATAGACAGTAAAGATAATTTTTATTACTGTGATAATGAAAATAAAGTAATAGCTGCAATAGGATTAGAAGAGTATATAGTAATTGACACAAAAGATGCTTTGCTTATTACGAAAAAAGGGCAAACCCAAAAAGTAAAAGAGATAGTAAATCAACTTAAAACCACCAACTCACCACTTCTTACAACCCATTCAATTGTTCACAGACCATGGGGGACATTCGAAAATCTTATAGATGAAAACGGATATAAAATAAAAAGAATAATAGTAAAACCCGGAAAAAGACTTTCTCTTCAAAAACATTTTCATAGAAACGAGCACTGGATAGTGGTAAGCGGTACAGCGGAGGTACAGGTAGGAGATAAAAAATATCTTGTAAGACCGAATGAATCAACATACATAAAGATGGGAGAAATTCACAGACTTTCTAATCCAGGGAAAATACCAGTAGTATTAATAGAAGCACAGGTTGGTGAATATACAGGTGAAGATGATATTGTAAGAATCGAAGATGATTTTAAAAGGAGTTAAATGTTAAATCAAGATATATTTAAATGTGTTGTTGAAAACACTCCATTAGTTTCAATAGATTTTTTGATTAAAAGAGATAATAAATATCTGCTTGGCAAAAGAAAAAATCCTCCTGCAAAAGATTTTTATTTTACTATTGGAGGAAGAATATTTAAAAATGAAACTATTAAAGATGCTCAGGAGAGAATTTTGAAAGATGAGCTTAACTTAATTCCTGATGCAATAAAAGATAAAAATTTTTTAGGAATTTTTGAGCATTTTTATAAAGATTCAATTTTTGGAGATAAAGTATCAACTCATTATGTAAATTTAGCATATGAAATCGAGATTAAGTATGATATAAAAAAATTACCTAATGATCAGCATAATGAATATAAATGGTTTAATAAAGAAGAAATTTTAGAATCAGATGAAGTACATAAATATGTCAAGAATTATTTCAAAGGAAGCAAATATGTCTAAGAAAAAAGCATTAATAACAGGTATAACAGGACAAGATGGAAGTTATTTGGCAGAGTTTTTACTTGAAAAAGGCTATGAAGTACACGGTATAAAAAGAAGAACGAGTCTTTTTAATACAAAAAGAATAGACCATCTCTATAAAGATCCTCATGAGGAAGATGTAAATTTTTTCCTTCATTACGGGGATATGACAGATAGTATGAATTTAACTCGTATTATTCAAGAAGTTCAGCCGGATGAAATATATAACCTTGCTGCTCAGTCACATGTGGCGGTAAGTTTTGAAGAGCCAGAATATACTGCAAATGCAGACGGGATAGGGACACTGAGAATTCTTGAAGCTGTAAGACTTTTAGGATTAACTGATAAAACAAAAATATATCAGGCTTCAACAAGTGAACTGTATGGACTTGTTCAGGAAGTGCCTCAAAAAGAGACAACACCTTTTTATCCAAGAAGTCCTTATGCAGTGGCAAAACTTTATGCGTATTGGATAACAGTGAATTACAGAGAAGCATATAATATGTTTGCTTGTAATGGAATACTTTTTAATCATGAATCTTCTAGACGTGGAGAAACATTTGTAACCAGAAAAATTACAAGAGGAATGGCAAGAATTCTTTTAGGACTTGATAAAAAACTTTATCTTGGAAATTTAAGCGCAAAAAGAGACTGGGGACATGCAAAAGATTATGTAAGAATGATGTGGATGATACTTCAATATGAAAAACCAGAAGATTGGGTAATAGCAACAGGAAGAACTACTGAAATTAGAGAATTTGTAAGACTTACTGGTAAATTTTTGGGACTAAATATAAGATTTGAAGGTGAAGGGGTTGATGAAAAAGGCATAGTGGAAAGTATTGATGAAAAAAGGCTAAATGAAGTATTAAAAGAAGCCGGAATTCAAAATCCAGAACATATTATTTCTCATGCAAAAAGTTTAATCGGAAACGATATTATAAATGTGGACCCTAAATATTTCAGACCGACAGAAGTTGATTTATTGCTTGGAGATGCAACAAAAGCAAAAGAGAAACTTGGATGGGAACCAAAAATTACTCTTGAAGAGATGACAAAAGAGATGGTAGAGAGTGATTTAAAAGAGAATTATCAAGAACTTGTACTTAAAGAGTGCGGATTTGAAGTTCCAAAAAGTTGCGGAGTATAAATGTTAGAAGTAAAAGAGTATAAAAATATTTTAGAAGATTTAAAATTAAAATTTAAAACATCTCAAATAAAAGCTTATATAAAAGTAAATAGTGAATTATTAAAATTTTATTGGTATCTTGGTAAAAAAATCATTGAGGTTCAAAATAATTATAAATGGGGAAGTAAATTTTTAGAAAATTTAAGTAAAGATTTATCAAAAGCTTTTCCTAATGTTAAAGGATTTTCTAAAAGGAATTTAGAACTTATTAGAAAATGGGTTGGTTTTTGGGATAATGAAATTGCGAAACAAGCTGTTTCGCAAATTTTTCAAATTCCTTGGGGACATAATATTGTAATTATTCAAAAGTGTAAAGATATTGATGAAGCAATTTTTTATGTAGAAAATACTTTAAAAAACGGTATTAGCAGAAATGTTTTAGTCCATCAGATAGAAAGCGGGCTTTTTTATAGAAAAAATAAAGCCATAAATAATTTTGAAAAAACTCTGCCACCTGTTCAGTCTGATTTAGCAAAAGAGATAACAAAAGACCCATATATTTTTGATTTTTTAAGTTTAAGCGAAGAGTATAAGGAAAAAGAGCTTGAAAATGCTCTAATAGAAAATATTAAAGATTTTTTACTTGAGCTTGGAAACGGATTTGCTTTTGTTGGAAAACAGTATAAGATAGAAGTTTCCAATCAAGAGTATAGAATAGATTTACTTTTTTATCATTTAAAACTTCATTCATATATTGTAATTGAGCTTAAAAATGATGAATTTAAGCCGGAATATGCAGGAAAATTAAATTTTTATGTTTCAGTTGTGGATGATAAATTAAAAAGTGATAAAGATAATCCCACAATAGGTATTTTGATTTGTAAATCAAAAGATAATTTAATAGTTGAATATGCTTTAAGAGATGTTAATAAACCAATAGGAGTTAGTGAATATAAATTAACAAGAGAATTACCGGAAGAATTAAAAAACAATCTGCCAAGCGAGGAAGATATTAAAAAACAATTTCACAAGGAAAACAATGAATAAGAGAGAAAAAATCTTAGTATGCGGTGGGACTGGTCTTGTAGGAAGTGCTATTGTTAGAAAATTACTTGAAAAAGGATATAATAATATCTTAGCTACATATTACTCTAAAAAACCAAATATTGATAATGTGAAATGGATTCAGATAGACTTAAAAGATAAAATAAAAACCGATGAACTGTTTGAAAAAGAAAAACCTGAATATGTTTTTCTTGCCGCTGCAAAAGTGGGCGGTATTATGGCAAATAATATCTATAGAGCCGATTTTATCTATGAAAATTTAGAAATTCAAAACAGTGTAATTTATAATGCTTATAAACATAAAGCAAAAAAACTTATGTTTTTAGGAAGCACTTGTATATATCCAAAAAACTGTCCTCAGCCTATAAAAGAAGAGTATCTTTTAACAGGAGAGCTTGAATATACAAATGAACCTTATGCAATTGCAAAAATTGCCGGAATTAAAATGTGTGAAAGTTTTAATATTCAATATGGAACAAATTTTATTTCAGTTATGCCGACAAACCTTTACGGTGAAAATGATAATTTTGATTTAGAGACTTCTCATGTACTACCGGCTCTTATAAGAAAAATATATCTTGGGAAATGTTTGGAAGATGGTAATTTTGAAGCAATAAGAGAAGATTTAAATAAAAGACCAATTGAAAATATAGATGGAAATGCAAATAAAGAAGAAATATTAAATATTTTGGGAAAATATGGAATAAAAAATGGACAAATAGAAATTTGGGGTAGCGGTAAACCAAAAAGAGAGTTTTTATATTCTGATGATATGGCAGATGCATGTGTGTATCTGATGGAAAACATTGATTTTGAAGATATTGTAAATTGGAAAGAGGGAGAAAATAGCTCTTGTGATACTATAAAACATCCTGTAAAAGAAATAAAAAACACTCATATCAATATAGGTACAGGTAAAGACATCTCAATAAAAGATTTAGCATATTTGATAAAAGATGTAATCGGATACAAAGGAGATTTTTATTTTAACACTTCAAAACCTGATGGTACTATGAGAAAGGTGACTAATGCCACTAAACTCCATTCTCTTGGATGGAAACATAAAATTGAACTTGAAAATGGAATTAAAAAAATTTTTGAGTGGTATAAAGGGTAAAAATGAAAAAATTAATAATTGAAAAAAATAATACAATAAAAGAAGCTTTAAAAAAATTAGAAGAAAATAAAAAACGTTTTTTAATTGTTTTAGAAAATGAAAAGGTAGTAGGAACTTTGACAGATGGAGATATTAGAAGGGGACTTTTAAACAATTTAGACTTAAATTCTAAAATAGAGCATGTTATAAATAAACAGTTTAAATTTTTAACTATAAATTCAACTTTTGATGAAGTATGTGAAGCTTTTAGAAATTCTAAAATAGATTTTTTACCAATTTTAGATGAAAATGGAAAGTTGTTAAATATAATTACAAAAAAACAATTTCATTTGTTGCTTTTAGAAGATGTTAAATTTGATTTATTGTATGATTTTTCTATTTTTGATTCAAAAACTTTAGAACATGAAATCTATAATAGACCTTGGGGATTTTATAAAAGCACTCTTTTATCTCCTTATGCTCAAGCAAAAATAATTACTGTGTTTCCGGATGGAGAATTGAGTTTGCAAGAGCATAAAAAAAGAGAAGAGCATTGGGTAATTATAAAAGGAAAAGGGAAAGTGATTTTAGGAGAATCTGAATTAGAAGTATATCCGGGTAAATATATTTATATTCCAAAAGGATGTAAGCACCAAATTATTAATACTTCTGATGAAAATTTAATTTTTGCAGAAGTTCAATTAGGTGAGTATTTTGGAGAAGATGATATTATTAGATATTCAGATAAATATGGAAGAATTAATAAAAAGGAGAAAAAATGAAATTTAATTTTGATTATAAAGAGCCAAAAGTAGTAGCAGAAATTGGATGTAATCATATGGGAGACTTTGAAATTGCAAAAGAACTTATAAAATTAGCAAAAGATGCAGGAGCTGGATATGTTAAATTTCAAAAAAGAGATAATGATTGGTGGAGAAGTATAAAACCTGAGTGGGACAATCCTCATCCAAACCCATGGAATAGTTATGGAGATACTTATTATGAACATAGAGTAGCACTTGAATTTACATTTGAACAGCATGCAGAGCTTAAAAAATATTGTGAAGAGATAGGAATTGTTTATTCTACTTCTGTATGGGATACAAATAGTGCAAGAGGAATAATTGAATTAAATCCAGAATTTATTAAAGTTCCAAGTGCTTGTAATACAAATTTTGAGATGTTGAAAGTTTTAAGAGATGAATATAAAGGGCAAGTTCAACTTTCAGTAGGAATGACAACAAGAGAAGAAATTGAAGAGATAGTTAAATTTTTTGAAGAAACTAATCAAGCTAAAGATAGATTAATGATTTATTCTTGTACTTCCGGATATCCTGTACCTCCAGAAGATGTAGCTCTTTTAGAAATAAATTATTTATATGAAAAATATGGAGATAGAGTTAATGAAATAGGTTTTTCAGGACATCATTTAGGAATAGCTTTAGATGTAGCAGCTTATACACTTGGAGCAAGATGGATTGAAAGACATTTTACAAAAAATAGAGCGTGGAAAGGAACAGACCATGCAGCTTCACTTGAACCACAAGGTCTTCAAAAATTGTGTAGAGATTTAAATAATGTATATAAAGCTCTAAAATACAAAGAAAAAGATTTACTTGATATAGAAGAGGTACAAAGAAAAAAATTAAAGGCGGTTATTAAATGAATATAGCTTTTATTCCTGTTAGGTGCGGAAGTAAATCAATTCCTTTTAAAAATATTAAAAATTTTTGTGGTAAACCATTAGTTTATTGGAATTTATTAGCACTAGAAAATAGTAAGAAAGTTGATAAGGTAATAGTAGCAACAGATTGTGAAGAGATTAAAGAAGTAGTTAAAAGTTTTAACTTTAAAAAAGTAGAAATTTATGACAGAGAACCAAAAAATGCTACAGATACAGCTTCAACAGAGGATGTTATGCTTGAATATATTAATAAAACTAATTTAAATGATAATGATTTATTTATTTTAGTTCAAGCTACTTCTCCTTTTACTCAAAGTAAAGATTTTGATAAAGCAATAGAAAAATTAAAAAAAGAAGATGCGAGTTCTCTTTTAACTTGTGCAAGAATAAAAAGATTTTTATGGCATGAAAATGGAACACCTATAAATTATGATTATAAAAATAGACCAAGAAGACAAGATTTTAAAGGCATTTTAGTAGAAAATGGGGCATTTTATATAAATTCTATAAAAAATATAAAAAAAGATAAAAATAGATTAAGTGAGAAAATTACAATTTATGAAATGCCAGAGTATACTTTTATAGAATTAGATGAAGAAGATGATTGGTTTATAGCTGAAAAATTAATGAAAAAATATGTGTTGCATTCTAAGAACTCAAAAATAAAACTTTTTGTTAGTGATGTAGATGGAACTCTTACAGATGCAGGAATGTATTATAGTGAAGATGGTAATGAGTTAAAAAAATTTAATACTCGTGACGGAAAAGGATTTGAGTTATTAAGAAAAGCAGGAATTAAAACAGCTATCATTACAAGTGAAAATACAAAAATAGTAGAAAATAGAGCTAAAAAATTAAAAGTTGATTATTTATATCAAGGTTTAGAGCATATAGGAAAATTAGAAGCTATAAAGGAAATTTGTAATAAAGAAAATATTAAATTAGATGAAGTAGCATTTATTGGAGATGATATAAATGATAAAGAAGTATTAGAAAATGTAGGATTAGCGGGATGTCCTTTAGATGCTAGTGAAGAGATTAAACAAATTCCTAATATTTATGTTATGAATAAAAAAGGTGGTGAAGGAGCTGTTAGAGAATTTATAGAAATGATTTTATAGGAAATTTGATTAGAAAATTGGAAAAATAAACACTAAAATTTATTTGAGTTTTTATGAGAAAAATTATACAAGTATTTTTTCAAAGAAAATGTTTAAGGTTTGATTATGATAAGTTATATTGAGAAGTTAGATAAAATAATAAAAGAATATAAGATTAAAAAAGAAAATATTTGCATTGTAGGAAGCAGTGTATTAGCTTATTATGATTTAAGAGATAATAAAGATATTGACATTGTAATAAAAAAAGAAGATAGGTTAAGACTTTTTAATACTTTACATACATTTCAAATTGATGATAATATTGAATTAGTTCAATTTGGATGGATTCCAAATAATAAAATTACGGATGATATTTTAATAGAAAATGATAAATATCATTTTTTAGATCCTATTACAGGATATAAAATTGCTAAATTAGAATTGGTTTTAGCTAAGAAAGAACTTCTAAAAAGGGGAAAAGATTTGGAAGACATAACATTAATTAAAAATTATTTTAAATATAATAACTTTTCAAAAGATATATACGAAGAATCTAAGAGAAAAAATTATTTTTTACAAAAAATAAAAAACAAACTTAGACCTTATTATAAAAAAATAAAAGAGTTAGAATGGAGTAGTTGTATTAGCAAAGATATGCTTATAATGCAACATACAGATAAGTTATTTGCTTATCAATATAAAAACAATAAATTTAATAGATATGATATTGTTGTGAGATATTTAGCAATTGAAGAGTTTTTTGGAAAAAATAATATTGGATTTAATTTATATAAAAAAATGCAAGAAAAAAGAGGATTTATTAAAAGAGTAGATCATAAAAATAAAGAAGATTCTTTAGAGAGATTTAAAAAATTAATTAAAAATATAGAGAAAAATGGATTTGATGAATATAGTTTTATTCCTGTAGATAAAAATCAAGCTATTATGGATGGTTCTCATAGAGTCTCATTGGCACTTTTTTTTGATATAAAACTGTTACCTATTAAAATATATAGAAAAAAATTTGAAGTTGATTATAGTATAGATTGGTTTAGAAAAAATGATTTTAGTGATGAAGAGATAAATATAATTAAAAGAAAAAAGGAAAAAATTTTTAGAGAAAAAGGTATTTATTTTCAAGTAATTTTATGGCCTCCTGTTGATAAATATTTTGATGAAATAGAAGAAGATATTAAAAAACATTATAATGTATTAAAAAGCTATGATATTAATTTTCCTAATAGGAATAGTTTTAAAAATTTTGTATTTGAAATATATGAGTCTGATGATATAGAAAAATGGAAAATAGAGAAAAAATTAAAAGGTTTTGAAAATCATAAATTAAATGTAAAAATAATAGAAATTGAAATTATAAATCCTAAATTTAGAAAAAAAGATTTAAATAATCATGATATTTCTCAAGAAGTAGAAAAAATTAAAAAATATTATAGAAATAAATATAAAAACAAAATAGATAATTATTTTTATGACATTATTATGCATATAGGAGATAATTATTCTCATACAAGGGAAATAGCAAAAGTATTAGAAAAATATAAAGGACCCAAATGCTAAATAAGAAAAGACTAACCCACCTAAAACAGCTAGAAGCGGAGAGTATATACATATTAAGAGAAGTTGCGGCAAATTTTAGCAATCCGGTAATGATGTACAGTATAGGAAAAGACAGCAGTGTTATGCTTCATTTAGCAATGAAAGCATTTTATCCAGCAAAGCCACCGTTTCCTTTACTTCATGTAGATACATTATGGAAATTTAGAGAGATGATAGAGTTTCGTGATAAAAGAGCAAAAGAGCTTGGAGTAGAGCTTTTAGTGTATACAAACCCAGAAGGGATTGAGATGAATATCAATCCTTTTATTCACGGAAGTAAGGTCCATACAGATATAATGAAAACACAGGCACTAAAACAGGCTCTTAACAAATGGGGATTTGATGCAGTAATAGGCGGAGCTAGAAGAGATGAAGAAAAGAGTAGAGCAAAAGAGAGAATATTTTCTTTTAGGGATAAAAATCACAGATGGGACCCAAAAAACCAAAGACCAGAACTTTGGAATTTATACAATACTCACATAAATAAAGGTGAGAGTGTAAGAGTATTTCCTCTTAGTAACTGGACAGAGCTTGATATTTGGCAATATATTTATCTTGAAAAAATACCAATTGTTCCTCTTTATTATGCAAAAGAAAGAGAAGTAGTAGAATATGAAGGGGCTAAAATTTTAGTAGATGATGACAGAATGCCTGAAAGTCTAAGAAAAAAAGCAAAAAAAGAGTGGGTGAGATTTAGAACACTTGGATGTTACCCTCTAACAGGAGCAATTTCATCAAAAGCAAATACACTTGAAAAGATAATAGAAGAGATGCTTTTATCTAAAACAAGTGAAAGAGAAGGCAGACTTATTGATAAAGACCAAGAAGGAAGTATGGAGAAGAAAAAAATAGAAGGTTATTTCTAATATA
>JALWNI010000143.1 GCA_027083695.1 Nautiliaceae bacterium
TGAATATATTTTACTTCATTTTTTATTTTTTTATTCAAAAAAATTTCTGAAACAATTAAAAAAATTAAACCAAACAATAAAAAAAATATTAAATATAAATAAAAATATTTTATTATGTTTTTTTTCATAATGCCCTTTTTAAATCATTGATTAAATCATCTATATCTTCTAAACCAATACTTAATCTAATCAATCCCTCTGGTATACCAGCGTTTTTAAGTTCTTCTTTACTTAATTGTTGATGAGTGGTACTTGCTGGATGTGTTACAAGAGATTTACTATCAGCTATATTTGTTACAAGCGAAAAAATTTTAAGCTTTTTAACAAACTCTTTTGCTTTTTCATAGCTTTCAAGTTCAAAACTCACAATACCACTACCATATTTCAGATATTTCATAGCTCTTTGATAATTATCGTTATTTTTCAAAAATGGATAATTTACATTTTTAATCTCCTTCTGTTTTGATAAATAATCGGCAATTTCCAATGCATTTTTAGAGTGTTCTTTTATTCTCAAATGTAAAGTTTCAAGACCTAAAATAAACAACCAAGCATTAAATGGTGATAAAACCGCTCCAAAATCTCTAAGCAAAGCAAGTCTTGCTCTACTTATAAAAGGGTTTTCAAATTTTTCGTTATATACAAGGCCATGATAACTCTCATCCGGTTTGTTGAAATTTGGATATCTTGATGTTTTTAATTTCTCCTTTGCAAAAGGCGCTTCGATTATACATCCACCAATTGCTGATGAATTACCTACAATATACTTACTTGCACTATGTACTACTATATCGACACCAAGCTCGATAGGCTTAACACTATATGGTGTAGCAATAGTATTGTCACAAATTGTAATAACTTTTTTTTCATTTGCTATTTTTACTATTTCATCAAACTCAGGAACTGTTAATGCAGGATTTGCAATACTTTCAAAAAGTATCGCTTTTGTATTGTCATCTATTAATACTTCAAGCTCATCTGGTTTTGCTGGATTAAAAAATTTAGCACTAATCCCATATTGTTTAAGTGTTTGAGTAGAAAGCGTAATACTACCACCATAAAGATTTTTTGAAATTATTATATTATCCCCGCTTTGAATCAAATTTGCAATAGAATAAAATATTGCTCCCATTCCACTCGCAGTAGCAAGAGCATCAATACCTCTTTCAAGAGCAGCTATTCTCTTTTCAAATACTCTTGTTGTAGGATTTCCTATACGCGTGTAAATATTTCCCTCTTCTTCTAAATTAAATAGTCTAGCTGCATGATCCGTATCATTATATTCAAATGCTGTTGTCATATAAATAGGAACTTGCATGGATTTTTCTTTATCTTTTTCATATCCTAAGTGGAGAGCCAGTGTTGCATCTTTCATAAATTTGCCTTTTTTGATAAAATCTTTGCAAATTATAGCAAAGGAAAAACTTGAAAGACAATATTTTCAACAAACCTATAAAAAAACAGTTTGAATTTGACGAAGAAGTAGCAAATGTATTTGATGATATGCTTGAAAGAAGTGTTCCTTTTTATAAAGAAAATTTAAATCTACAAATAAATATTTTAAAAAATTTACTCCAAGAAAATGATACTGTAATTGATTTAGGAAGTTCAACGGGAACTTTTTTAATTGAATTAAGTAAAAAAAATAACAAACTTAATTTAATAGGAATAGATAATTCTCCTGCTATGATAGAAAAAGCAAAACAAAAAGCAAAAGCTTTTGGAAGTAATGTAAAATTCATAGAAACTGATTTTTTAGAATATAAATTTAATAATCCAAAAGCAGTTATAGCCAATTACACAATCCAGTTTGTAAGACCTTTAAAAAGAGAAAAACTTATTCAAAAAATTTATAATTCATTAAAACAAGACGGTATTTTTTTAATGAGTGAAAAATTGATTACCGAAAATAAAAAATTAAATAAAATTATGATTGATTTATATTATAACTATAAAAAAGAAAAAGGTTATTCAGAATATGAAATAGCAAGAAAAAGAGAAGCTCTTGAAAATGTATTAATTCCTTATTCAATGAACGAAAATATTGAAATGCTTAAAAATGCAGGATTTAAAGATATAGACATAATATTCCGTTGGAATAATTTTGCTACTTTCATAGCCTTTAAAATTCAATAGAAATACTTCCCAATACTTCAAATTTTGCATTCGGATCTATTTCTGAATGAGACAGTATAACAACATCAACACTAAATCTTTCCAATATCTCTGCCAAAGGTTTTCTTATAAGAGGGTCTACTATTAACACAACTGGGGCAATTCCTTTATTTAATATTTCTTTAATTGCGTTATTAACCTCTTCAACTAATTTATTCATTTCTGAAACAGTTAAAATAAATTGTTTTTG
>JALWNI010000144.1:0-3358 GCA_027083695.1 Nautiliaceae bacterium
ATTAAGAGACAGGCAGGTTAAGCACCTCTCGCATAAGCTGCGAGCCTGTCTTCTTTTGCTATAATATACCAAAATTTTATTTTTGTCAAGGAGCAAAAATGCAGATAAAAAGACTTTTTAATTATAATTGCCCTGTTCATAAAGGTTCAACCACATCAATAATAAATGGATGTAGTGAGGGGATAATAAACCTTAATAAACTTTCATATCCTTGGGCTTATAATCTGTGGGAGATGATGCTAGCAAATACATGGTTTCCAAGAGAAGTGGATTTAACAGAAGATGCAAGACAGTATCGTCAGCTTCTACCAGCAGAAAAAAGAATGTATGATAAAGCTCTCTCTCAACTTATTTTTATGGATTCAATACAGACAAACAATACACCAGATCATGTAAATCCATGGATTACAGCACCAGAGGTTAATATGTGTTTAGTAAGACAGGCATTTGAAGAAGCTCTTCATTCTCAAAGTTATGCGGTTATGGTGGATTCTATTTCACTTAATACAGATGAAATTTATGAAATGTGGAGAGCGGATGAGAATCTTCGTAAAAAAAACGAGTTTATCGGAAATGTATATGAAGAATGGGGAGCTAAGGCTCTTGAAGGTGATGATGAAGCAAAAATTTATATGATTGTAGCTAATCAATGTCTTGAAGGAGTTTATTTTTATAATGGATTTGCTTCTTTTTATGTGCTTGCGAGAGCCGGTAAAATGCTTGGAAGCGCACAGATGATAAGATTTATCCAAAGAGATGAGGTAACTCATACTACGCTTTTTGCTAATATCTTTAAAGAAATCCAAAAAGAGTTTCCGGATCTCTTCACTCCAACAGTATATAAAAATATAAAAGAGATGCTTTTTGCCGCGTATGAGCTTGAAAGAGACTGGGGATTTTATATTACAAACGATGAGATTTTAGGATTAAGTCGTGAACTTATTGACAGATTTACCAAATATTTGGCAAACAAAAGGGCAAATGCTATGGGAATTGAACTGCTTTTCCCTGAAATCGGGCTTAAAAATCCTATTAGCTGGTTTGACAGTTTCAGCTCGTTTAATGATCAGAAAACAAACTTTTTTGAAGGAAATGTGGTAAATTATTCAAAAGGAAGTTTGAATTTTGATGATTTTTAAACAAAAAGAGATTCAGATAAAAGCCCCTAAAAGGGGATTTTTTTTAATTACAGATAAAATTTTAAATGCTATTGATATTAGTGATATAAATGTCGGAATGATGAATATTTTTTTAAAACACACCTCCGCGTCCCTTACAATCAATGAAAACGCATCACCTGATGTGAGAATTGATATGGAGGAAATTTCAAGCTCTTTGGTGCCTGATGGGTATCATTATCACCATTCACTTGAAGGTAGTGATGATATGCCAGCACATTTTAAATCTTCTATGTTTGGAGTGGGTCTTAATATTCCCATTACCGATGGAAGATTAAATCTTGGAATTTGGCAAGGGATTTATTTAAACGAACACAGAGATTATCCTTCTAATAGAAAAATAGTAATTACAGTTTGGGGAGTATAAAAAATGAAAATAATAAATTTTAGTGAAATAGAGAGTAAAGAGCGTTATAGATTAATGGCGGGTAATATTATTCCTCGTCCTGTTGCTTGGATTGTAACTGAAAATGACGGAATTGTTAATGTTGCTCCGTTTAGTTATTTTACGGGAATTTCAAGCAAACCTCCACTTTTAATGGTAAGTATCGGAAGAAAAAAACCTGATATTAATGAACCAAAAGATACATTTAAAAACATAAAAGAGACAAAAAAGGCTACTGTTTGTTTGGTGCCAATTGAGCTGACTGAAAAGATGGATAAAACAGGAGAAGTTTTACCGCACAATGTAAGTGAAGCTAAAAAGTTTGGAATTGAGCTTCAAAGAATTGATGAAAATTTCCCTCCAATCGTTAAAGGATGTAAAAGAGCGTTTTTGACTGAGCTTTACGGAACGTTTGAAAATGAAGAGATGGCTACAATCCCGTTTTTTCTTAAAATAAACAAAATGTATATTGATGGAGAATTTGAACCTGTTGCAAGAGTTGGCAAAGGATATGCGAGACTTTGCGAAATGGAGAATAAATGAAAACAATAAACTTTAAAAACCAAAAAATCACTCCTTGTAAAATTGTATGTGTGGGGAGAAATTATGTGGAGCATGTAAAAGAGCTTAACAATGAAATGCCAAGCGAGCCTGTTTATTTTATTAAACCAAACAGTGCGATTGATGAAAATATAGTTTATAAAGAGGGAATGCATTATGAGGGGGAAATCAGTTTTTTGATTAAAAATAAAAAAATTATCGGTGTCGGGTTCGGGTTTGATTTGACTCTAAGAGATATTCAAAGCAGATTAAAACAAAAAGGGCTTCCTTGGGAGAGAGCCAAGGCTTTTAAGGGCGCTGCTGTTTTTAGTGATTTTGTTGAAATTGATGATATAGATACGCTTGAAGTAGAGGTTGTAAAAAACGGAGATGTTGTCCAAAGAGGCGGAACTCATCTTATGATGTATAAGCCTGAATTTTTAGTCAGTGATACAGATGAAATATTCGGGCTTGATGACTTTGATATTATAATGAGCGGAACTCCAAAAGGGGTTGGAAAAGTTCAAAAGAGCGATGAGTTTATAGGTAGAATTTATAAAGATGGCAGAATTTTAGTTGAGAGTAGTTGGAGAGTGATTTGAAAATAGATGAATATAAAATTCCAATAAGTGAAATATTTTATTCTATCCAGGGTGAAGGAAAATATGCCGGAAATCCGAGTGTGTTTTTGAGAGTCGGGGGATGTAACCTGAAATGTCCTGGGTTTGGCGCAAAAGGGTGTGACAGTTTTTATGCCGTTGACAAAAGATACAAAAACAGCTGGCGCGAGATGAGTATAAGCGAGATTAAAGCCGAAATAAAAAAATATCTGAAATTCAGTCCTGATTTGGTTATAACAGGCGGGGAGCCGGGGCTTTATTTTGAAAGACTTGCGCCTTTAATTAAGGGGTTTGAAGGACTTATAACGATTGAGACAAACGCTACAATCTCTCCCGATTTTGAAAAATATCCGGAATTTAAAAAAGTAGCATTTGCCATGAGTGTAAAACTCTCAAACAGCGGTGAAGAGTATAAAAAAAGGGTAAAAAAAGATGTAATTGAAAATATTGCAAAAAATGCCAAAAGAAGTTTTTTTAAATTTGTTATTGACAGGGATTTAAAAGAAGAGATTGATGATATTACAAAGGGAGTAGAAATTCCAATATACTGTATGCCCCTTGGCGCAACAAAAGAAGAGCTTGAAAAAAATGCTCCTTTTGTATTTGAATTCTGTCTTAAAAACGGATACAGGTAT
>JALWNI010000144.1:3368-10166 GCA_027083695.1 Nautiliaceae bacterium
TTTTGGTAAAAAAAGAGGAGTTTGAATGATTATAAGAAAACTTTTTAAATTTGAAAATGCGCATATTGTAAGAAACTGTACTTCAAGAAGATGTTCGCGCTCAATCCACGGGCACAGCTACAAAGTGGAAGTGAAACTCAAATCAGACTTTTTGGATAACGGGCAGATGGTTTATGATTTTGGCTTAATGAAACTTTATATCAAAGATTTGATAGACAGTTTTGACCATGCTATTACTTTATGGAGTAAAGACAATAAAGAGTATATCGAATTTGCCAGGAAATTTAGTGAAAGATGGGTAGAGCTTCCCGTAAACCCAAGTGCCGAGCAGTTTAGCAGAGTCTTTTTTTTGATGATTGATAGAGTGCTTAGTTTAATGGAATTTAAAAATGGAGAGAAAGAAGTAAAACTTCACTCAATCACAGTTCATGAAACAGATACAGGATATGCCGAGTGTTTCAGGGAAGATGCTTATAATTTTGAAGGAATGGGGGAAATTAAGCTTGAAGATATAAAATTCAGCGACAGAATCAAAGAAGAGTGGAGAGATAAAGATATGTGGGATAAGATATTAAAAGGAGATATACTTAATACACCTAAACAAATATAAATTTTATTTTATAAAAAACTTGACATAACTTAGCTCAATTGTTATAATTGTTAAAAACTAAAAGGAGAAATTATGATTACTGAGCTAAGGGAATCGCAGTTACTAAATACACTTGTATTTGAAACACTCGGAAATCCTGAGAGAGAAAGAGAATTTAAAATCAAACAGCTTAAAAAATGGGGATTTGATTTAGTATTTGGAAAAATTGACGGAGAAGAGGGTTTTTTTGCCGCAAGTGATAAAAATATCGGTGATAAATATGAAGAAAATGAAAAAAGTTATGAAGTTGTTGAAATATTAAAAGAACTTCCAAAAAACAAAAAACTTTTTGCAAAAATAGAGATGATTGAGGGAAGGGCATATTTGTATGTATATTTAAGAGAAGAAGATATTGATACTCCGATACTTCATATTCCGGCAGGGGAAATACTTGTCGCTTTTCTTAAAAAGCATAAATTTATCAAAATTTTAGAAGCAATCAGAAATCTTGGAAGTGCCGCAAGTCTTGTGAAAAAACATGGAGATGAGGGAAAACCTTTGAGTTTTGAAGAACTTCCTCCCGTTGCAAGAAGATTTTTAAGAGATGCGAAAAAAATAGAAAAAGAGATGGGATTTGGAAGAGTTGCACTTGCATATTTCGGTGAAAACAAAAGCGGAGAAGCCAGATATTGGATGGAATGGATGGTGCCTACAATTGCACTTTTTGATGAGAAAATTTCTGAGAAAATTGACAAAACTCTGGCTGAGTTTAAATAAGGAGAAGAGATGCTTATATTCTGGACCCCGACATCGGCTGAGAGAGAAGAATTTTTAGAAGATGAAAATGGAAAATTTATACAAAGAAACGAAATACTTGAAGCATTAGAAAGCGCCGTAGTTTTTTATTACATAAAAAAAGACAAAGCGCTTGAAAAGACGGTTAAAAAATATTTAATGGAGAAACCGAAACTAAAAGAGATAAGTAAAGAAATTAAAAAAAGAGTTTTTGAAAAATACCCTGTTTTGGAAGGTATTGAAATACCTGAAAAGATATATCTGCCAAAAGAAAACATAAATAAAGAGCTTGTAAAAGTTTTTGATTTGGAAAAGAAAGAGTTTGTAAAATCTTTCAAAATTGAAACTTTTAAGGGTGTTTTAGAAGATATCGAAATAAAATCAGATAATATGGAGAAAATAAAAAATGCCGCTAAGGCATACGCGAGGGCTTTGCTTGAATACGAACATAAGGCATTAAAGTATACTGAATTTGAAGATTTAATAACCGAATATCAAAATCTGGTCGCAAATGAATGGGAAATTCCTATAAGAGTTGGAAGATGGACAAATACACCTTATAAAGGAGATTTACTTTTCTTTTGGAGAATAAAAGAGGTAAGAGAATATTTGCTTAATAATTTGCATATTGACATACACCCAAAAGATGTGCTATATTTGCCAAAGACTAACGAATTTTTAGGCTGGTCGGAAATTAGATAAAGGATAAATATGAAAGTAGCGGTACCTGTAAGTGGAGAAAATTTAGAAATCTTTACAAGGACTGGAAGAGCTCCGTTTTTTGCAATTTTTGAATTTGACGGAGATAAATTTAAACTGTTAGGGCTTAATGAAAACACACATGCCCATGAGCACGAACACGAACATGGTCATGAACACCAAGAAGAGCATACGGCTGATGAGGTGGAACATCACCACAAACATGTAAAAGCGTCTAAAATTGAAGAGTGTGATTATATAGTGGTCAGGGCACTTGGGCCAAATATGGAAGATGCTTTGAAACTTGCCGGTGTTAAAGTTATAAAGGTAAGAAAAAGTGACGGTGAAAATGCACTTGAAGTTTTAGAAAAAATAAAGGATCAGTTAAAATGAGGGTGGTAATTCCTACAAATACTCCTGATGGACTTCTTGCAAAAAGAGGGGCTCATTTTGGAAAAGCCCCTTTTTATGTAATAGTGGATATAGAAGAGGGTGAAATTAAAGATGTGGATTTTACACCAAATCCCGGGCACAGTGGGGGAGCATGCGGAAATGCCGTAATGAATATTAAAAATTTAGGTGCGGACGCTTTGATAGTAAGCGGAATCGGTCCAAATCCTTTGATGGGATTTAAACAAGTCGGGATTAAAGTTTATTATGACGGAAATTCACCTACTGTTGAAGAATCAATCAATAAATTTATAAAAGGTGAACTGCAAGAGATGAGCCCTGAGATGAGCTGTTCGCATCATAAATTTTAGATTTTTTCTTTTTTTGCTATTGCATTATGCATAAATTTTTATTATAATTCTAATCCACAAATGGAGAGGTGGGTGAGTGGCTGAAACCGGCGCCCTGCTAAGGCGTTGTACCCTTTCCGGGTACCGCGGGTTCGAATCCCGCCCTCTCCGCCAGAATCAATTCTTTCATAAATTCTACTTTGATAAACTCTTGTCAAATAAAAATTAAATTGAATATAAAATAAGTTTTTCGAAATTACTACTACTGAATTTTTGTTATTTCTTCCAATTTAACTATGATTTTGTTAATAATATCGTATTAAATAAAAAAATTTAAATCAGTTATAAAGATTAAAAATTAATTTTATTTATAGTTTAAAAATATATTAAACATTGATGATTTAAGAGAGATTAAAATTTTAATAAATTTAGAGAAATTATAAAGCATTTAATATTGTGTATTTTAGTAACATATCCTTTATAAAGTTTATAATATCATAATAAAATCATCTATGATAAGTATAATAATAACCCAATAATTAAAAGGAGATTTAATGAAAAAAATATTAGCTGTTTCTGCAATAGTAGCATCACTTTTTGCAGCTGATTATCAATTTGGATTGGGATTTGGAAGAAACGGAGTTACAAATTCACCGATTAAAAATTACAATTTTGGAAATATAAGAATAGGAAAATATTTACCGAAAAACCATATTTTAAGACTTGAAGCCGAAAGAAGCACAAGTATTAAAACAAAAACCGAAAATACTTCTTTAAATAGAGTTTTATTAAATGTAGAACATTATTTTAATATTGATAGTAGAATTGTTCCATATTGTTTTATAGGAGGTGGATATCAATGGATAAAAGGTGCTTATGATAATGCAATAGTAGCTGATTTGGGTCTTGGTGCGAGATATAATATTACAAAAGTTTTTGATGTGTTTGTCGAAGCAAGAGGTCTTAGAGATTTTCATAATAATGACAATCACTATGGACTAATTGGTGGTATAGGATTTAATTTTGGAGGAGTTAAACCTGCACCAGCAATGGAACCAGTTAAAAAAGTTACAGATAGCGATAATGACGGTGTTCCAGATAATCTTGATAGATGTCCAAATACACCGGCAGGAGTAAAAGTTGATAAAAACGGATGTCCGATTGATTCTGATCATGATGGTGTTCCTAATTATCTTGATAGATGTCCGAATACACCAGCAGGAGTAAAGGTTGATAAAAACGGATGTCCGATTGATTCTGATCATGACGGTGTTCCTAATTATCTTGATAAATGTCCAAATACTCCAAAAGGAATGAAAGTTGATAAAAACGGGTGTGCAATAAGCTATAATTTTGATATTACATTTGATAACAACAGTGCAAAAATCAAACCAGAATTTATGAATAAAATTAAAAAATTCGCTGAATTTCTAAAAACTCACCCAGATATTAAAGCAGAAATCCAAGGATATACAGATAATACAGGAAACTATAAATATAATATGATTCTTTCTGAAAGAAGAGCAAAAGCCGTATATGAAGCTTTAATTAAACTTGGTGTAAATCCTAAACAAATAAACTGGGTAGGATTCGGTCCTAAAAATCCTATTGCTCCAAATACAACAAAAGAGGGAAGAGCCAAAAATAGAAGAGTAGTAGCAAAAATCATCTACTAATTTTCTCTCTTCTTTTTGTTATAATTTTCAAAAAGGCGGAGAATGTTTCTTAAAGAGATATTATTTGATACTATTTCTCTTATTACTATTTTAAATCCGATAGCTGCTGCTGCTATAATGCTTTCACTTGTAAAATATTCTGATATACCGGAAGTTTCTAAAAAAACATCTTTAACTGTTTTTATTGCGTTGATAATTACTATGTTTTTAGGAGGTGTTATTTTAAAAATTTTCGGAATAAATATTCCTTCAATCAAAGCAATAGGCGGTGTTGTTTTGCTTATTATTGCGCTTAATATGATACAAGGTAAAGAAGTTGCTCCAACAAATGCAACAAAAGAAGAAAATAAAGCGGCTAGTGAAAAAGAGGATGTTGCTGTTATTCCTCTTGGAATACCTATACTTTTTGGTCCGGGTGTAATTACAACTGTTATTATTTTAAGTGAAAAATCTACAACTTTTCAAGAAAAAGGTATTTTATTAGTTTCTATTATTTTATCCAGTATTATTGTTTATATAGTTTTAGTTAATGCTACTTTTATATCAAGATTTTTAGGTGTTAATGGGCTTAAAATAACAACAAGATTGATGGGGTTAATAATTGGTGCTATTGCTTTTTTATTTTTAGTTGGAGGAATAAAAACTTTATGGTTAGGAAATTAAATGCAAATTAAAAATTTGCTTTTTCTTTCAATATTAACTGGGATTATTACTGGATTTATTATTGTAATATATTCATTTCTTACTGATTTGTTAAAGTTTTTGTTATTTTTTGGTAATCCAATTGAGTCAATATCATCTCTGCCTTTTTGGTATGTTTTATTAGTACCAGTTGTAAGTATTTTAATAGTTAATTTTTTAATTTCTAAAAATGAAAGTGTTAAAGAGTATGGAGTGGAAGAAATTGCAGAAGCAGTTGTTCAAAATAAAATGATTTTTGGTATTAAAGATTTGTTTTTAAAAATTTTTGCATCATCTCTTTCACTTGCAAGTGGATTTGCCGTAGGAAATGAAGGCCCTTCTGCTGCAATAGGTGCTATGATCGCATCAAAACTTCATCCTGTACTTAATTTACCAAAAGAGTTATTAAGAGTGAGTATTAGTATTGGTGCAGCAGGAGGAATTGCTTCAATATTTGTTTCTCCCGTAACAGGTATTATGTTTGCTATTGAAAATATTGCTTATAATTTTGTAAGAGATTATGTAGGATATTTAATAATTGCCGGAGCACTGGCGTTTAGTGTGTCGCTATATTTTTTAGAACCTTTAATTTTTAAATATTCAAATGGGAAATTTCTGGAATATAGATATATTTTTACTTCGTTTCTTTTCATCCCAGTAATTACATTTTTTATCTATTTTTATTTGGGACTTAAAAATAGAGTGCTTAGATTTTTAAATTTTAAAATAAGTAAAAAATTCGCAAGATACAAAAATTATATTTTTGGAATTACCGGGGGATTAATTATTGGAGTAATACTCTTAATTTCTCCATATGCAGCATTTAGTGGTCATGAATTAGTTGCAAATTTAATTAATGATAAATTTCATCTCTCTTTTAGTATTATTTTTATTATTATTGTTTTAAGAATAGTTGCAACAGCAGTATCGATTTATGCCAATGCAGTTGGAGGAATATTTATTGCACTTATGAGTGTAGGTGCCCTCGTTGGATATGGATTTGGGGAAGTTTTGGTATATTATGGTGTGAATATTGAGCCTTTTTATTTTGCGGCGATTGGAGCAGCTGTTTTTATGGGAGTAAATATGAAATTACCTTTGACAGCTGTTGTGTTGGCTTTGGAAATTACATATGATTATAATGTTATTGTACCAACTGCCATAATGGTAGTCATTGTAGGTTATTTTGTAAGCTTAAATTTTAAAATTAATAAATTATCATTTCAAATATGGAGTCGTAAATGAAAAAAATTTTTTTATTTTTATTTATTGTTTTATCATTGGCAGATACAAATATTACAAATGTTTATAAAATTTTAGAAAAAGTTCCTAAAAATTCACCTGAATATTCTTTGGATTTGACTCTTATAAAAGAGATAAAATCTTTAAAACCTGAAAAAGTAAAAATAAATTTTTATATAAAAAACGAATTTGACTATATTAAAATTTTTAATAAACTTGTTATGTTGAAAGTAAAATTAAAAAAAATAGACAAAAGAATTACAGAGTTGCAAAACAAATTATCAATTTTATCTTCAAAAAAAGACCCAACATCAAAACTTCAATATATTTATTATCAAAAGCTGCTTAAAATTCAACAGGATTTAAAACTTATGAT
>JALWNI010000145.1 GCA_027083695.1 Nautiliaceae bacterium
TTTCTATATTCTATAAACCTACTTCAAAATATAAACCAGATTATTATTTTCACGAAACAAACGAGTGGATAAAATTTTTCTGGGAAAAATATTAAAATGGTTTTTTAGAGTCTAAAAAACTCATAATTTCTATAAATTTTTGTTCTTGCTTATATAATGGTTTATATTTTTCGTAAATATTCCATACTTTTCTAAAATTATTTCTGCCCTTTTTTTTAAGTTCTAATGCAACAGCGGCATTAATAAAACCCCTATATACATTTTTATATGGATTATCTGTTTTTCTTATTGTATGCCAATACTCCTCTAATATTTCGTGAGCTTGAAAATATTCACCATTATTTATATGTTTTTTAAATTCATCAAAAAGAGACAAAATAAATCCTTTTTGATGAATTATAAAGAAAAAAAAAGAAAAGTCAAGATTACCAGTTGATTTTTTTAAGAGTCCTTTTGTTAACTTTTATACTTGAATTACTTTCAACTGTTCTGTTTTGTTCACTATATTTTTTATTTATATTACTTTGCACACCTCCCCATCCACTAGAATTTTTTTGAAACGAAATATTAAAACATGGATGTGTTAGACAATCTAAATTCCATCCAGTTGAAGTTTTAGGATCTTTATATGGTTTTGCCAAAGGATGATACCAAAGCCAACTTGGAATTGAAAGATGTACTTTGGTACTGTATGGCAATGCATGAGTTGTAGAAAAAGTTACATTTTCATCGCCGTTTTTTATATTTGATAATTTAATATTTACATAAGGATGATAAGAATTATTAATATTTACATCACCAAAAATTGAAGAATTATGATCTTTATTTATTACCCATCCACTTTTATTATTCCAATATTCATATTTGAATTTTGAATTTAATTCATTACCATATCCACTAACATCTGTAACATCAATCCTTCCATATTTAAAATTAATTAATTTATTAATACTCTTTCCAATAAAAATTTTAGTAGCTCCTTTTTGATTCATCCAAGTGGTAGAAGTATTAATGTCTAATAAAGTCATATTCATTTCATTTATTGGATTTGTGTAATTTTTATCAATATTGAAAAATAATTTAACTTTTCCTTCTCCGTTTTCAAAATTTAATGACGAAATCCATTGGGTAATATTATTTATACCTTTTTTTATATTTAATTTTGGATTTAAAAGCCAAATATGTGAATTATCTCTAAGATCAATATTAGAAAAACTGATATTTGCATCACTAGTTGTATATAAATTTGCATTTAACAATAAATCAAAAGTAGTATTTAATTTTAGCCCATTTCGTGTTGGAGCATGTATACTAGTATCTGGATAACATGTTTTTGTAAAATTTTTAAGAATTTTTCCATTTTTATTTTCAGCAGTGATATTATATTCAATATATGCTGCCATTTTAGGAATTATTAAATTATTTATATTATTCATATAAACAAAACTGTTAGTAGTAGAACCATATGTTCCTGTGGTAATAATTTTATATGGGATAAATTCTAATAATAAATTTCTTTGAGAAAGATTATTTTCATTAATTATAACAGTAGCAGGTTTAATAAATCTTTTATCATCAGGAGTATCTTTTTCATCTACTTTTGCAAATTCACTTCCATTTATTTCTGAAATTTTTAAACTTAAAATTCCACTTTCAGAATAACTCATTGTAGTATTAATTTCTCCATTTACAAAAGCATTACCTTTTACAATAGTAAATACCCCTTTATCAGGACAATAAGCTACTTTTGAAATATTATTATCTTCTACTCCATAGACGTCTTTATTCATTTGTTTTATTTCATCTTCACTAGGAATATAAAAATTTGAAGAAATATTTAAATCATTTATACTAACATTATAATCTTTTACTCCTTTTATATCATTAACATTTCCTACAATTTTATTATAATTTTCTTCATCTACTGCTTTAATGGTAATATTAAAATCTTCTCCTGCCCTTTTATATTGATTTTCTCCAAAAGCCAAAAAAGCATATGGTCTTACTGCAAAATTATCTCTACTAGTTATAGAAGAACTATAATTATTAAATATACATTCTAAACATTCTTCACTAGGAACTTCACCGCCACCTTCTACTCTATTTTGTCTATAATTACATTCTTTTGCACAAGGTATATCACAATATTCAGCACTATTACTTGTAGTAGGACAAGCATTACCATATCTAGATGTTGCAATTTGTGTTAATAATCCCCATATACAATTATAAGTTTTACTTAAACAGGCATTATTAGTATCTTGAATAATATTTCCATTGCCATCTGTCAAATATTTAATTCTGAACCTAACATTTCTATTAGCTTTATCATATTTTACTTTTAAAGTAGGTGTATTATTATTAAAAATTACAAATTGATGCCATAAAGAAGGGCTATTTAAATAATCATTAACATTATCAGGATTGTTAATTAAATCGACTTCTACGATACCTTTAAAATTTTTATCTACCGTTTGATTATCATCTTTTAATTTAACTACTGTTACATTAAAATCTTTATTTACTATTTGAGTATATAAATCATTAATCGAATTATTTACATCTTTTGGATCATATGTAATATCTGGTTGATAATGAACTACATTAAATACTCCTTGACCAGGATTATAAACATAATAATTATTTGCAAATATATTACATTTTGGTAATACACCATTATAAGAATAATTTTCATTTCCTATTGTATAATTATAATCAGTATAAAAAACAAAAGTTAAATTACCTTCATTTTGAATAGTACTATTAAATTCTATTCCAGCAACATAATTTGGATTTTCATAATATGAAATAAATTCATTATTATTATCACCTAATATTCCTATACTTAATGATTTATTATCAACATAAACACCTAAATTGCCTATTGTTGTATTATCATCGAAATGTTCATAATTAGATTGTAAAACATTTTTTACATATGTAGAATTATTTTCATATTTTGTATTATTATTTTCATCAAAAGGATAAATAATATAAACATTTTTAGCCGTTTCATTTTCATCGTTTTTTACTTTAAATTTTACTTTTATTTTATTACCGACTAATAATTTAGAACCTGGGAGTATCAAATTACCATTTTTATCGTATAATTTAAAATCATAATAACATACTTTTGGAACATATAATTGGACAGAAATAGCAAACATATTTAAAAATATTCTATCACCTTCTGATGTGATAGTAATTTGTGTTTGTGTTTGTTCATTATTAAAAATATTACTTACATCAAATTCATCTATATCTGTTCCTAATGTGTTTTCAAAATTTGGATTTCTATTTACAACATTTTCTCCGAACTTAGAAATTGTACAATTCAATACATTATCTGGTGGATTTAAAACATTAGTTAATTTATGAGTATTTCCGTATTTATCTGTTAATGTCACATAATCATTTAAACTTCTATCTGTTTCATTTGCAAAAAAAATAAAATTTGCATTAACTGTACCAGTTGTAGGAGTAAAAAAACCACTTAAAGTTTGAGTTACAGAATTAGGATAACCTAATTGATTATAAATCGCTTGAAAGCCTTCATACACAACAATTTTTTTAAATTTATCATAAGGATTTTTAGTTATAACAACTAAACTCCATCCACCACCTGTATTATATCCTTGACTCACTTGTAAATTTGCAACATAATATTGCCCACTTTTTTGAACATATTTTGTAACATCTGCATATGCCCCATAATCAAACACTCCATCACTACCATAATACCAATTAAATGAAGTTGAATTTGCATCAATTTCAACATAACCATTTGTAGTAGGAGTTCTCAATTCAACTTTATTTGCGTTTTTAACAGCATTATCATTATTTGGATAATTTGTTTTAATCCTTCCTTGCCAAAAAAGATAAGCTTTAATTATTTTATCATTGTTTTTCAAATTCAAATCAGCTTCGGAAGAATTAATATATTTATCTTTTATAGCTTCACTATCAACATTAATGTAACTTTGATCAATATTATTATTATCAGCATTTCCAGGATTTAAACATTGATTAGTCCCATTTGTGTAACAAACATTATGATTTCCTATAACATTTAATTTACCATTTAAATTTTTATTAAAAATTGGATGAAAATTTGCTGTATTAATACCAGAATAATCATATTCTATTTTTTGGTAAAAACTAATATTATAATCAGTAGAATTTTTTGTATCTAAACCTAAATATAAATAATAAGTAGTATTTGCATACACATATGTTTTAAAAACAATTTCATTTGAACCTTTTGAAGAGCTAACAGGAAAAATAAAGCTTCCAATCTGTCTACCTAAAAAAGCTTCTACAACAGAAGAAGGGTTTTTTAAAGTTATCGTAATAGTTAAAAATCCATTATTTGAAGGAGTAAATTTCCACCAATCACTTGTATCTGATTTATTATAATCTAAATTTCCTATTCCTTCTTGATTTATATTTATAGAAGTTGCATGGATTACATAATCATTCGGTTCAACTTCATTAATATTATCAATCGCATATACTAATGAAAAAAATAAAAATATAAAAAATATCAATTTCTTCATATTTAACCCTTAGTTATAAATAAGTATTACAAAGTATTATACAAAATAGAATTTATTTTTTCAATTCGATTAATTTTTTTGCATTAATTTTAAACTCTTCTGGAGCATCACTTGAAAAAAGTTTTATTGAAGACTCTCTTTTTATCGGAAGATTATAAGTGGTTTTTATCATTTCTACTATCGCTTGCCCTGAGTGAATCAGTCTTGCATTCGGAAAATGTTTTTTGAATGTTTTTGACAAAAATGGATAATGCGTACATCCTAAAATAATTATATCAATTTTTTCTTTATCAATATTTTTAAAATACATCTCAAAAATCTTATCGGTTATCTCTCCTTCTAAAAGTCCTTCTTCAACAAGCGGGACAAAAAGAGGAGTCGCTATTGAAGTGATATTTTTAAATCCTCTTTTTTTAAGAAGTTTTTGATATTTATCAGATTTTATAGTTCTTTTTGTTCCTACAAGCAAAATATTTGAATTTTTATCTTCGTTTTTAAGTGCTTCAACCCCTGCTTCTATCACACCTAAAACTGGAAAAGAAGCTTCACGCCTTAGTTCTTCAATAGCTACTGCGCTTGCCGTATTACATGCCACTACCAAAAAATTTATATCAAAATTTTTAAGAAATTCAAGAGCTTCAAGGGAATATCTAATTATTGTGCTTTCATTTTTGTTTCCATATGGAACTCTTGCGGTATCTCCGTAATAAATTATTTCATCAAAAAGATTTGCTTTTAATATCTCTTTTGCTACGCTTATTCCACCTATCCCGCTGTCAAATATCCCGCATCTATTCATTAATGACGCTTAAAAATTCTTTATTATTTTTTGTTTTTAACATTTTTGAATAAAGAAGTTTTAATGCTTCGATTTCATCCATTTCACTTATAATATTTCTAATAGCCCATACTTTTGCAAGTTCTTCTGGGGTTAAAAGAAGTTCTTCTTTTCTAGTACCGGATTTAAGCAAATCAATTGCAGGATAAATTCTTCTATCTGAAATCCTACGACTAAGCACTGCCTCCATGTTACCAGTTCCCTTAAATTCTTCAAAAATAACCTCATCCATTTTAGAACCAGTATCAATAAGAGCTGTCGCAATAATTGTAAGGCTTCCTCCCTCTTCTATATTTCTTGCCGCTCCAAAAAATCTTTTTGGTTTATGAAGCGCGTTTGCATCAACACCTCCGCTTAGCACTTTACCGCTTGCAGGTGTTACGGTATTGTAAGCTCTTGCAAGTCTTGTAATTGAATCAAGTAAAATAACAACGTCTTTTCCCATTTCAACCATTCTTTTGGCTTTTTCTATAACAAGCTCCGCAACTCTAACATGATTTTGTGCTGGTTTGTCAAAAGTCGAGCTGAAAACTTCACCTTTTACACTTCTTTGCATATCAGTTACTTCCTCAGGTCTTTCATCGACCAATAAGACCATAAGCTCAACTTCCGGATGATTTTTGGTAATACCGTGTGCTATTTCTTTTAAAAATATTGTTTTACCGCTTCTTGGAGGTGCAACAATAAGCCCTCTTTGACCTTTTCCAATAGGAGCAAACAAATCAAGAACTCTTCCTGTAAGTTTTGTAGGATCATATTCAAGTTTTAATTTTTCTTGTGGATAAAGAGGTGTTAAATTATCAAAAAGCGGTCTTTTTTTAGCTTCCTCGGGAGGCAGATAATTAACAGCTTCAATTTTTAATAGAGCATAATATTTTTCTTGATCTTTTGGCGGTCTTATCTGACCGGTAATAATATCACCTGTACGCAATGCAAATCTTCTTATTTGAGTTTGAGAAACATATACGTCATTAACTGAATTTTCAAAATTTCCTCCAATGCTTCTTAAAAAGCCGTATCCATCAGGCATTATTTCCAAAATACCTGTAAATAGAAGATAGCCTCCTTGCTGTACCTGTGTTTTTAATATTTCAAACATCAAATCCTGTCTTTTATATTCCTGAGGATTTTCTACTCCTAATTTTTTAGCAATTTCAATAAGCTCGTCAGTTGGCATACTTCTTAATGTCTCAATCGTATAACCTTCAACTGGAATATGCGTTCTTTGTTTTTTTGTAGTATTTTTTTGAGCCTGTTGAGAGTCTGTATTTGTGCTATTTTCGTTATTGTTATTTTGTGTATTTTCTAAATTTTGATTTTCCATATGATTTAATCCTTGTAGATAATTTTGAAGTTTTCGTAGCAAATTTTGTGCGATTTTAGTTAAATTAATTTTTTTTGTCAAGATTTGATATAATTTTTAAAAAAGGAAATTATGGCAATTCTTACTGCTGATAAGGAAATAAGATTAGATAAATTTTTAAGTGAAAAAATAGATATTCCAAGAAATCAAATATTAGACTTAATAAAAAAAGGCGCTGTAAAAGTTAATAAAAAAGAGGCAAAAAAAGGCGGTATTAAATTAAAAAACGGTGATATTATCGAATATGAAATATTAAAACCTGAAATAAAAAAAGAGAAAAAAGTAAATTTTGATATACCTGTTTTATATGAGGATGATGATTTATTAGTAATTAATAAACCACCCGGTATCGTAGTACATCCGGCCCCAAGTGTTAAAGAGGCAACAGTTGTGGACTGGTTAAAAGAAAAAGGATTTAATCTCTCAAATATTGCAGGAGAAGAGAGATATGGAATTGTTCATAGAATAGATAAAGAGACCAGTGGAGCGTTGGTAATTGCCAAAAACAATAAAACTCATGAATTTTTATCCGAGCAGCTAAAAGACAAATCTATGGGAAGATATTATATTTTTTTATTAAATCATCCTTTAAAAGAACCCGTATGTGTTAATAAACCAATAGGAAGAAATCCAAAAAACAGACTTAAAATGGCTATAATAAAAGGTGCAAGAGAAGCCATGACTTTATTTGTACCAATTGAAGAGAATCTAACAGCCGCTAAATTATTTACAGGCAGAACTCATCAAATTAGAATCCATCTACATTCAATAGGAAGATATATTCTAGGAGATAAAATATACGGGAAAAAAGAACAAAACATTCCAAGAGTAATGCTACACGCAAGAGAGCTCTATTTTACACATCCAAGCGGTAAAAAACTTAGTATAATTGCACCTATGTTTAACGATTTTAAAAAATTGCTAAAAGGAATAGATAATGAAAAAATTAATAATCTCAGCCGCTACTTTACTGATTATAACAGGCTGTGCAAACCTGACACCAAATAAACCTACACTTAAATCAAACCCAAATTTACCTATTGTTAAAGAATTTAAAGCATACCCTGATAGAAATGCAGTTGCACTTTTTTGGTCACCTGTTCCTAAAATGAGTGGATATTATATTCAAAGATATGATTTTAAACACAAAAAATGGATCGAAATTGCCACTATAAATAACCCTTACAAATCAATATATGTAGATACAAACTTAAAACCTGCACATATATATAGATATAAAATTGCAACTTTTAATAAAAACAGAGTCCCTTCTCTTGCAAAAGAAGTTCAAACCTCTACTCTTCCAAAATTAGCACCTGTTATTCCTCTTGAAGCAAGACCGTTAGTTAAAGGAAGTATTAAAATAATTTTCAGACCTCATCCAAATGAAAGAGTTGATGAATACATTATTCAAAGATACAATGATAAAAAAGCAAAATGGGAAAATATTGCAACTCTTAAACCAAGACTTAATGTTGAATATATTGACAGTGGTTTGAAGGATGGAAAAATTTACAAATATAGAATTTTTGCAAAAAGTTTTGACGGAATTAAATCAGTGCCTTCAAGGACAATAGTTGTTTCAACTTATCCAAAACCTCCAATTGTATTAAACGTTACAGCTACAACAAATCTTCCAAAAAGAATAATTGTTAAATTCTCACCCGTAAAAGATGCCGTTTATTATAAAGTTTATATTTCTAATTCACCAAATGGGACTTTTAACTTTTACAAAAAGACATCAAAAACATCTTTTACAGATTATATAGGCAAAGACGGAGTAATAAGATATTATAAAATCACAGCAGTATCAAAATACAAAACCGAATCTCTTTTAAACGATACTCCGGCTGTAATGGGAGAAACACTTCCAAAACCTGCTACACCAATTGTATCAATTAATAAAATGAGAAATACAATAGAATTTATATTCACTTCCCCTGATAATAGAGCAAAAAAATATCTAATTATAAGAAAAGAAAATTTGGGATTTTTCAAAACAAAAGAAAAAAAATTTATAGCCTCATCAAATCGATTTGTAGATACAATTAATCCAAAACACTCTTATAGTTATTATATTTATGAAATTGACAAATATGGACTTATTTCTAAAAAACCGGCTGTAATAGAGGTAGGAGAATAATGCCCCATATAATAATTGACAAAATAACACCTCTCTCTTTTCCTGTAAAAGGCGAGAATTGTGAATTCTTATTTAAAGCCGAAAATTTAATTGCTGTACAAACTCAAAATGCAAAATTTTTAATTCAGACAAGAAAACATAAAAACGGCTATTTGGTAAAATATGACAAAATCACAAGACCGCTTATCAGTGAAATCAAAAAAGCCTATATTGATTTTGCAAAATTAAACAATGCTAAAATATTATTCGAAAATATAAGCGGAATAAAAGAAAAACTTCCAAATAAAAATCTTATCAATATTACTGATGATTTAAGCAATATTGATATTGTGGAAGTTGGATTTGGAAGCGGAAGACACCTGATACATTTAGCAAAAAAATATCCAGATAAAACAATACTTGGAATAGAGATTCACAAACCATCAATTGAACAAGTATTAAGAAGAATTGAGCATGAAAAACTTACAAATATAAAGATTATAAATCATGATGCAAGATTAATTCTCAGTAAAATACCTTCTAATAAATTACACTCTATTTATGTTCATTTTCCTGTACCTTGGGATAAAAAAGAGCATCGTCGCGTAATAAACAGCGATTTTATAAATGAAGCTAAAAGAGCTTTACAGAAAAATGGTTTTTTACATTTAAGAACCGACAGTGAAAACTATTTTGAATATTCTCTTAAAAAATTCCTTGAATTTAATAAAATAGACATTGAAGTTAAAAAAAATATTCCTTATGAAATTACAAGCAAATATGAAGAGAGATGGATAAAACAAGGAAAAAATATTTATGATATATATATGAAATCTCTTGAAATTTCCCCTGAAATAAAAGAAACATTTGATTTTAGTTTCGAAAAAAGGCTTGTTAATCTTGATTTTACTCCAAAAGTTTATAATAATTTTGTAATACATTTGGAAAAAGAATTTAAAATAGATGACGCTAAGAGTCTAATAAGAGCCACAATCGGAAATTTTAATAGACCTGAGCATATTTATATTGTAAATTGTGAAAAACCATATTATTTCAAACTTCCGGCTCCAATAAAAGATAACTATTTAGCACATATAGAATTAAAAAGGCTTTTTAATGGGCAAATTAGTAATAGCAAATAACTTAACATTAACCTATGAAAACAATCAAGTGATTAAAACGGCAAATTTTACGATAAACAGC
>JALWNI010000146.1 GCA_027083695.1 Nautiliaceae bacterium
TTTTCATCTATTTTTTCATCCTTTTTTTTGTATTTATATTTTCTTAATCTATTTAAAATATCATCTAATAATTTTTCATTTTTTTTGTTTTTGTATTTTTTTGCTTTTTTTGTGAATTCATATGCGAATTTTTTAGGGTTGTTAATTAATTTAAATAGCTCTGTTTTTTCTTTTTTTATTTTTATATATTTATAAATATAAAATACAATAACTATTAAAATTAAAATCAAAAAAAATCCTATAATCCACCATAAATAGTGATGTTGGCTATGTATGGGAACATTCGGTTTTATTGGTTTTAATTTTGATAATTCATTCATCTTAAAAGCTCTCCTAATTTAAAAAAAGGATCTTCATGTGTATATATTTTTGTATGTTTTATTTTTTTTGAAATTAGATATTCATTAAGTTTTTTTTCTTTTTCTTTTATAAAATTTTTATATTTTTTTATTGAATGTCTATTAAAAAATGTTTCATTTTCTTTTAATGTTAAAGGGTCAATTATATTTATATAACCTTTAAATTCAGGCTCTTCTTCAAATTTATCTTTTATATTTATTACATATGTTTCATGTTTTAGTTTATGAAGAGGTGGAGTTTTATAAAAATCAGTTACAATAAAAAGTATTGATTTTTTAAGTCTGTTTAAATAATCAATAAAATAAAAATCATAATCTTTTCCTAAAAGATTAATATTGGCAAGTTTTTCTATATATGCAAAAGCAGTATTTGGGGATTTGGTAGGTTTAAAATGAATTGGTTTATTATCATAAGCTATAAGTGTTATTTTATCATCATTTTTTGTAGCGCTAAATGCTAAAATAGAAATTATTTCAATAGCTAGTTCGCTTTTTAATCTTATAGTTCCAAAATGCAAATTACCGCTTAACAAATATAAAATAATAATATTCAATTCTTTATTTTCATTAAATTCTTTAACATAAGGCTTTTGAAGTTTTGCACTTATTTTCCAATCTATTTTTTTTGCATCTTCGTTATAATCATATTCTCTTATTTCTCTAAAATCTAAACCTTCACCTTTTAAAGTGCTAAAATGTCTTCCTGAATATATACCGTAAACTCTTTGTTTCGTTTTTATTATTAATTCTCTCATGGTATATCAACAGCTTCAATAATTTCTTTAATTATTAAATCTTTATCTATTTCATCAGCTTGTGCTTTATAATTTAGTTTTATTCTGTGTTTAAGTACAAGCGGTATTAGTTCGATGATATCACTTGGTGCAACATAGTCTTTATTGTTTAACAAAGCATTTGCTTTTGCACCATTAACAAGTGATATTGTGGCTCTTGGCGATGCTCCAAGTTCAATATACTCTCCTAATTTAATATGTTTTGGATTCCTTGTTTCATTAACGATTGTTGCTATGTATCTTATAAGCTCTTCATCAATATGAATATTTTTTAATTCGTTTTGTAAATTTAAAATATCATTAATGTTTGCGACTTGATTTATCTCTTTTGGATTTTCAAGCATTTTAACTATTTCAATTTCTTCGTCAATACTGTTATACCCAACTTCTACTTTTAACATAAATCTATCAAGCTGTGCTTCTGGCAATGGATATGTCCCTTCTTGTTCGATAGGGTTTTGTGTGGCAAGTACCATAAAAGGCTCTGGAAGTTTGAAATTTTCTTCTGCAATACTTACTTGTCTCTCTTGCATAGCTTCAAGTAGAGCGCTTTGAACTTTTGCTGGGGCTCTGTTTATTTCGTCTGCTAATAAAAAGTTGGTAAATACCGGGCCTTTTTTTATTTGAAACTCATTTTTTTTGGGATTGTATATTTCAACTCCTGTAATATCGCTTGGTAATAAATCAGGAGTAAATTGAACTCTTTTAAAATCTAAGTCAATGGACTTGGCCAAAGTTTTTACTGCTGTTGTTTTTGCAATGCCCGGAACTCCTTCTATTAAGATATGACCTTTTGTTATAAGTGCTATAAGCATAGAGTTTATTAAATTTTCATGTCCGATTATTACTTTTTGAATCTCTTTTTTTATATCCTGTAATATCTGCATATATCACCTTTTGGATTTTCCTCTTTAATATTTCAAAGTATTGTATGACTTTTTTGTTAAAGAGAAGTTAAAAATAATTTTTTTAAAATTTTTGTAAAAAATTCTTGACTTTAAAAAATTTTTTCTTTATAATTTCACCCACACAACGAAAAGTTGTGAGAAGTTGACCCGTTAGCTCAGTCGGTAGAGCATCTGCCTTTTAAGCAGAGGGCCGCTGGTTCGAATCCAGCACGGGTCACCATGTGTCCCCATCGTCTAGTGGTCTAGGATACCGCCCTTTCACGG
>JALWNI010000147.1 GCA_027083695.1 Nautiliaceae bacterium
AATATAGTTTACTTTTAGCATAGCAATAGGTTTAAAGGTAAAATAAGACTACCTATTTTGCTTTCTTAGAAAATATTATATTGGATATACTCTTAATAGCTTCTTTTAATTATAATGTTATTTTTTGATACTTTTACATTGGATAGTTGTTGAATATCTAAATTTTTTTTTATTAATTTTATGTTTTTTTCTCTTTTAATGTTTTTTTCAGCTAATTTTATTTTATTATTTTTAATTTTCAAGACTTTATTTAAAGGAATATAATCATTTAATTTTTTTGTTTTTTTTAATTTATTTAATTGTTCTTTTATTTGTATAAACAAAGATGTATTAAGTGTTTTAGGATTATATTTTCCTGAATGCCATATCTCTTTTATTATATAACATTTTTTATTGTTACATTTTATCCATAATGTTTTATACCCTTTATCTTTATGTTTTTGTGAAGCATAAACTTGATAAAATTTGACAATATATGTTTTGTTTTGATGTTTAAGTAAAATTGGACTATAAATACCAATACTGATAAAACCAGCATGTTGAAAAATATATTGTTTTTTTAATCTCCAATATAAATTATTCCTTGTTTTTTTATCATAAAAAGAAGAATATTTGTTAAAATTTAAACTCTCCCAAGCTTTTTTCCATTCTTTTAAAAAATCTTTTATTTTAGCAGGCAATGGTTTTGGAGCTTTATTTAAAAGTTCTATATATATTTTTTTTGCTTTATTGATTTTTCCTATTTTTTGCAGACAATAAGCATAATGATATTGAATTTGAATATTTTTCTTTTCCCAAAGTAGATTATAAAATTCACCCGCTGCTAATTTATAATTGCCACTAAATTCAAGAGAATATGCATATTTTTCTCTAATTTTATTATCATCAGGATTTATAAAAAGATATTCTTTATAATATTGTGCAGCAGTGGGATAAAAGCCTGCAAAATAGCTTCTATTTGCGTAAATTAGAAGTTTGTCAGACCTGTTTGTAAAATATTTTTCAATTGCTGTTTGATTTATGTAATTGAGAAATCTTGGATTTATTTTTAATATTTTTGCTTTAAGATTTATTGCAGGTTTAAAAGTCGGATATTTATTTAAAATTTTATTTAAAATATCAAGAGATTCTTTATTAAATCCATACCAGTAATATCTTTTTGCAAGTTCAAGATATGTATTAGGATTATTTTTGATGGCTGCATAATATTCCCAATCTGCAAAACCATCATAAAATTTTTTTAATTGTAAATATATATCTCCGAGTGTTTTATAAATTTCTATTTTATCCGGATTGTTTTGAAGATATAATTTATAAAATTTTGCAGCTTTTTGATAATTTGGAAGCATGTAATATAAATTTGCCAGTTTTAATATATATTCGTTGTTATTTGGATATTTAATATGCAACATTTTGTATTTTTTAATAAGAGGAAGTATATTTCCTTTTAGAATCATTAAAGCTTCTTTAACTTCTTCGTCTTTTGGGTTTAGTTTATATAATTTTTTAAATATTTTTAGTGCTACATTTTTATGATTTTGCCACATTTGTATAAAACCAAGCATTTTAAGTGCATTATATTTTTGAGATTTATTGCCATATTCATATACATCGCTTAAAAAGATTACTGCTCTTTTGTACATACCATTCCATGCTAAAATTTTTCCATATAATAATTTAGCCTGATAATTATTTGTTTCGCGAAGAATTTTGTTTAAGATTTTTGTTGCTTTTTGTGACTGATTATTCCAAGTATATAATTTAGCTAAAAATATATTAGCTTTTATATTTTTAGGATTTGTATGTATAAAATCTTCTGTAAGTTTTATTGCTTTTTCAGGTTTAAAATTATATAAAGCAATTGCTAAATTTTTTAAATTTGTAAACGTTTTATTTTGTTTATATTTTTTTTCCAAATTTGTTATATATGAATATAATTGTTTGTTTATTAATTTTAGATATTGATTATAAGTTTGCTGTTTTAGCTTATATTTTAATGAATAAAGTATTTTTTTTGCATTTAACGCATCGCCCAATTGAAGATATGTTTTTATTAAGTTAATTCCATATATTTTCTCTCCTGTTGAATTGTATAAAGTTTTAAATAATTCATTAGCTTTTATAATATTTCCTAAATAAAAATAATCATATGCTTTTATATCCAAAGTATTTAAATTATCTTGTTTTAGTTTTTTTAAAATATTTAAAGATAATTTATATTTTCCTTTCCACATTGCTACTCTCGCAATTTTAATAAGGGTATTTGTATTTAATATTGGGCGATAAGCACTATAAAAATCAATTATTTGATTGTATT
>JALWNI010000148.1 GCA_027083695.1 Nautiliaceae bacterium
CCATTATATAATAATTCCCTACTCAAATGTTTAAGTCTTCTTTTTATTTTATTTCTAATTACAGCTTTTTTTGAAATTTTTTTGGAAACTACAATTGATATTTGTCGTTGATTAAAAGGAAGAAAAAATACAACTAAATTATCAGTATTTATTTTTCTTCCTTTTTTATATAAATAATTTATTTCGTAATGACTTAAACCGCTAATCTTTTTCTACCTTTTGCTCTTCTTCTTTTTAATACTTTTCTACCGTTTTTTGTTTTAAGTCTGGCTCTAAAACCATGCGTTCTTTTTCTTCTGATTTTACTTGGTTGATAAGTTCTTTTCATAAACTCTCCTTTATTAATTTTTCAAGTTTGAAATTTTACCAAAAGATATTAATATAATCCAAGTTTTCCGTCTTTTCTTCTGTATATAACTCTTTTTTCACCATTTGTATCTCTAAATACCATAAAATAAAGTCCTGAATTTTTATACTCCTCTACTGCTTCTTCAATACTTAAAGGTTTTTCAATATCAAGAGGCATTTCTACTATTTCATCTTTTGTTTCTTCAACAATAATTTCTTCTATTCTATCTTTTTGTTTATAATCAGTTTTTCTGTCATGATATCTTCTAAGAAGTTTTTCAAGTTTATCTTTTGCTTTATCAAGAGCGGCATACATATCTTTATCTTTATAATGCACAACCGCTGTGCCTTTTTCTGGTATATTCATAATAATTTCTACATCAAAAAAATCTCTTTTATCTTTTTCAATAGTAACAACAGAATGCAATATTCCTAAATTATATTTTTCAACCTCATCTACAACTTTTCTTATATGATCTTTCATAGCTTCTGTAAGTTCTACATTTCTGCCCACAACTGTTGTATTCATAACTCTCCTTTTTTTATTAATTTTATACTGATTTATGGATTTTGTAAAGTAATTTTTACTTTTCTTATTTGAAATTGAGGTAGTTTTGATGTTACAGTTACATAAACCAAAACTGATCCATTCGTATCCTGAGTGGAAATAAGAGTGCAATTATAGTCATTAGCAGAACAATTTGTCAAAAAATAATGAAATTTTATATTTGCATTAAAAAATGGATAAGAAAGATTTATTTCATTGATTCGACCATTTTTAAAATCATGTCCTTGTAAAGCTAAAATTGCATATTCGGTTGCACTTCTTAAAGCTAAATTTGCTCTTATATCCATCATAGAAGTCGAAGCATGTTTGGCACTAGAAGCACTAAATTTCATAATCATCACTCCGATTATAGCCATTACAACCATAAAAATAATACTAAGTAAAAGTGAAAAACCTTTCCTCAAAATATAATCCTTTCTTTACAAACTGTTAAGTTTGTATTGCCTGTTTTTATATTTGGGTCTTGAATACATAAATATAATCTTAATAATCCATTTTGTTCTTTAAATTTAAATTCTGTTACATGAGTTGCTAAAAGAGAAGAATTTGCATCTGTATAATTTTGATCTTTCCAAGGAAAATAATTTTCTTTTAAAGTCAAATTAAAATCATCAGTTTTCTTATTATATATTGGTACTATTGCCATAGCGCCTTTACATATATAAAATCCCTCATATACTGTTGCCTGATTTGATTGGTTTATTTCTTTTACTCTAATAAAATTATTTGTTATTGGTTCAATTTGATATACATTTTTTGCAGGAGTTCCATACCATCCGTAAGATTCATTGATATCGATAAAATCCCCTCTTCCGTCCGGGCCGCTAAATATTAACGTTGCATACTGTTTATTAAATACATCATAAAGATTGCTTGTATTTAAATTAAAACCCCAAGATTTAAAATATGCACTTAAAATATCAGCTGTTATATTCATATCTGAATAAGGTATGGAAATATTATAATCTCCGCCATTTGGATTATTTATTTTAGTTTTTTTCAAATCAACAAAACCTGCCCATCCTGGAATTACTCTTTTTTCAGTATTATTCCATTCTCCTCTTTTTGAATAAATATCCTTACTAAGCCATTCAATTACTGGATATTTATATGCATTAGTTTCATTTAAATCAGAAATTGAAATAAATCCAGTTATATTTCCATCTTTACAGCCGTTAGTAGTTGCATTACACTCGGTTGCAATTACACTATTTGGTATCCTTTCAGTTAATTTTGCTGCAAGAGTATTTAAAATTAAATCAGTTTTATAAATTAATGAATTGGTTGCTCTTGTTATTGCATAATTTTTATATACTTTTAACAAAATTTCGGTTGCAATGGTTGCAAGTATACCCATAATAATTAATACTACAATAAGTTCAAATAATGTAAACGCTTTTTTCATTTTGTAATCTCTTCCAATGATAAATATTTGCTTTCACCTATATTCATAGCGGGATATGAAATTGAAATTTTTTTAGAATCAAGAGTTGTATACACTGTTATTAATTTAATATTAGTAAAATTTGCAGGAGTTTTATAATCAAAGTTGAAATTAATCTTATTAGAAGAATAATTTGCATCATCTTTTATATATTTTACACTTACATGCAGTGTAACTTCTCCATAGCTTAACAATTTTTCACTAAATCCGTTATAATCGTCAATATCGTCATATGTTGCGTCACTACCGTTAATTTCTCCCGCATCCACTTTTATTGGACTGACTGTATAACTAGTGCCACTTCTTAATATATTATTATTAAATTCCTCTTTTCCTATACGATTATAATTGGTGTTATATTTATGTATCAAAAGTTCACTATCTCCTCCGGTAGCATTTAAGTCCTTATAATAGTTATCATCTTTTGTATTGTTTTCATCGAAATAAAGTGAATTTATCAATTGTAATAAAGAAAATTCCTGATAAAAAACCTCTTCTTTTGCAGATGTTTTTATCGTTTTTGTAGAAGTTTGTAACATAATCGGTAATGTCACTGCAACGATTCCTATAATTATTAATGAAATTAAAATTTCAATTAATGTAAAAGCTTTTTTAGATTTTTTTAGACTTTTCATATGTGGTAACAATCCCTTTTATCATTTTTCCCCTTACACCTTCTTTTTCAAGTTCATATATACCTTCTGCCGTCGTACCTTTTGGTGACATTACTTTGTTTTTAATATCAGCAAAATTATCACCAATTGCGGAAAAACTTTTAAAAAGTCCCCGAGTCAACTTATCTGCAATATCCCTTTTAAGGCCTGTATAAACTCCTCCATCACTAATTGCTTCCGCAATTATAGCCAAAAATGCCGGACCGCTTCCAATAATTGCGGTTGCCATATCAATTTCATCGTCACTGTTTACCCATACAACATCTCCTATTTTGCTTAAAATTTCAGTAGCAGTATCTTTTGCCTCTTCATCACCGGTTACGGCAGTGGTTGAGGCCTGATATTTTGCGGCGATATTCGGCATTGCCCTTATATATGCTTTTGCTTTAATATATTTTTGAAGCTCCACAAGACTTTTTCCAGCAAGTATAGATATTAAAGTATCTGCCTCTCCTTTTATTCTCATTGAAACTTCTTGCAGGGCATACGGTTTAACAGCCAATATTACTGTTTTGCCTGTAATATCATAATCATCTATCAAAATACCTTTGCATCCAAATTCTTGTGAGAGTTTTTTTATTTTTTCTTCATTCCTGCCAGCTATTTCTACACTTTCCATGTTCCATTTTCCACTCTTCATTCCATAAAGAATGGCTTTTGCCATTTCACCGTATCCTATAATGCTAATTTTCATTTTTTTCTCCTAAAAAATCTGTAAGTTCTCTTGCAAGAGAATAATTGTATTTATCCAAAACAATCTGTCCAAAAACTTTTTTTTCATTATTAAAAATTAACGGTGCAGCAAAATTTACAGTTGATTTTTCAAAAGGTTTTTGCGGTGTTAAAATATTTAAAACTATCACATTTTTTTCATTTAATTCAAGTTTTTGAGTAATATTATCATCCAATTCAAAATCATAATCACTTCTTATAAAAAAAGGATTCATTAAAGTAAAACTTACATTTGAGCCTTCTAATTTATAAAAAGGACCTTCAATATGCAAAAGTTCATACTCTTTTTCATCTTCAAATCCCAAAATCGGATAAATTGCTCTATATTTCATCTATATCCTTTAAAAACGCTTTTTATAATTATAGTATAATTACGCAAAAAAAGGATGTTTAGTGAAAGAATACAATCCTAAAAATTTCGAACAAAGCACATATAAGACATGGGAGAAAAATAAATTTTTTGAAGTAGATTACAATAAAGATAAAAATTTTTGCATAATGATGCCGCCTCCTAATGTAACAGGAAGTCTTCATATAGGACATGCTTTGACATTTACGCTTCAAGATATAATTATCAGATATAAAAGAATGGACGGATTTGCAACTCTTTGGCAACCGGGAACTGATCATGCCGGTATTGCTACACAAAACGTAGTTGAAAAGCAGATTTTAACAGAAGGTAAAACAAAAGAAGAAATCGGAAGAGAAGAATTTTTGAAAAAAGTATGGGAATGGAAAGAGTTTAGTGGAGGAACAATTACAACTCAATTAAGAAGACTTGGAGCTTCTCCTGCTTGGAGCAGAGAGAGATTTACAATGGATGAAGGCCTCCAAAGGGCTGTAAGGGTTGCTTTTAAAAAACTGTATGACGAAGGTTTAATTGTCAAAGGCAATTATATGGTTAACTGGTGCCCAAAAGATGGTGCACTCAGCGATATCGAAGTAGAATATGAAACTCATCAGGGAAAACTTGTATATATTAAATATCCTATTGTGGATAGTGACGAATATATTGTTGTGGCTACTACAAGGCCTGAGACATATTTTGGAGATACTGCCGTAATGGTAAATCCGGAAGATGAAAGATACAAACATCTGATTGGCAAAAAAGTAAAACTTCCTTTGATAAACAGGGAAATTCCTATTATTGCCGACGAATATGTAGATATGGAATTTGGTACGGGTGCTGTTAAAGTAACTCCTGCTCACGATCCAAATGACTATGAGGTAGGAAAAAGACATAATCTTGAACTTATAAAAGTATTTGACGAAAACGGAATTTTAAATGAAAACTCAGGGGAATTTGCCGGTCGTGACAGACTTGAAGCAAGAGAAGAGATAATTAAAAAACTTGAAATTGAAGGGTTTGTTGAAAAAATAGAAGAGCATACCCATCAGGTAGGACACTGTTACAGATGTAAAAGTGTAATTGAGCCTTATGTTTCTACTCAGTGGTTTTTGAAAAAAGAAGTTGCCCTTCCAGCTATTGAAGCGGCAAACAGAGGAGATGTTAAATTTCATCCACCTCAATGGAAAAACAATTATGACGCTTGGATGAGAGAGCTTAGAGACTGGTGTATTTCAAGACAGCTTTGGTGGGGACATCAGATTCCTGTGTATTACTGTGATAATTGCGGTCATGAGTGGGCAAGTGTGGAAGAACCAATCGAATGTCCAAAATGTCACTCCAAAAACTTCCATCAAGACCCGGATGTACTTGATACATGGTTCAGCTCAGCCCTTTGGCCGTTTTCAACTCTTGGATGGGAAAACGGTGAATGGGGCAAAGGCATTAAATGGAGAGAAGAAGATTTACAAAGATTTTATCCGAACAACCTTTTAATTACCGGATTTGACATTCTATTTTTCTGGGTAGCAAGAATGATGATGATGGGTGTACATTTCTTAAAAGAAGTACCATTCAGGGATGTATATCTTCATGCACTTGTCAGAGACGAACACGGTCAGAAAATGAGTAAATCAAAAGGCAATGTAATAGACCCTCTTGAAATGATTGATAAGTATTCAGCAGATGTGCTAAGATTTACTCTTGCAATACTTGCAGTACAAGGAAGAGACATCAAACTCTCAGAAGCAAAAATGATTGAGAGCAGAAACTTTACAAACAAACTCTATAATGCGGCAAGATATCTTACAATGAATCAGGAAACTTTCAAAGATTTGGAAGAAACAGAGATTAAAACAGAACTTGGGAAATGGATGCTTTATAAATTCAATGAAGCCGTTAAGAATGTCAGACGTGAACTTGACGAATACAGGTTTAACGACGCGGCGATGACGCTTTACAGATATTTGTGGAACGATTTTTGTGACTGGGGGATTGAACTTAGTAAAGTCAGCAAAGAATCAATAAATGAGCTTGGAAGCATCTTTAAAGAATCAATGAAGCTTTTACATCCGTTTATGCCGTTTATTACTGAATTTCTCTATCAAGAACTCAGCGAAAATCCAAGTATTGAAGAAAATACAATTATGCTAAAAGAGTATCCAAAAGAGATAAATGTAAAAAAACCTGCTGATTTTGATTTAATAATTGAAGCTATTGTAAGTCTTAGAAGAATAAAAGCGCTGACTCAGAGCAGCTTTAAAAAAGCTTATGTTTTGGCAAATCTTCCAGAAATGGCAAAAGATTACATAAAAAGACTAGCGAAAGTAGAAGAGATTGAATTTGTAAAAGCCCCTATCGAAAATGCAATAAGAGACATCTCAGACAATCTTGAAACAATGGTCAGCAAAGAAGATATTGATATTGAGCCTATCATAAAAAGATTAACTCAGCAAAAAACGAAACTTGAAAAAGAGATTTCAAAACTTGATAAAAAACTCTCAAATAAAAATTTTATTGAAAAAGCCCCAAAAAATGTGGTAGAAAAAAATAAAAAAGAACTTGAAGAACTTAAAGAAAAATATTCAAAAATTAAAGAAGAATTAAGGAAATTAAATGCATAAAAAAATATTTTTACTCATCCCTTTACTTTTTTTGGCCTGTTCTCACAAACCAAAACCAAATGAATATAAAAATGAACTCCAAATACATAGGCAGCTAAAACAAGATGTTCAAAACATTTTTTTAGATAATGCGGATAATGATTTGATTAATTTAGAAGCACAGTTTCCAAGTTCACCTTATATTAAAAGTGATTTATTAATTTTATATCTTGCTCATTTAAAAAATGAAGATTATATACTAGCAAAATTTTATTTAAATCAATATGAAAAAAGATTTGCAAGTGCAAAAGAAATTCCTTGGTGTGAATATCAAAAAATAAAAATTGACTTTTTATCTTATCAAAACGCATATACAAATCAAAAAAAAATATTGAATTTGATTAATGAATGTAAATATTATAAATTAACATATCCTAACTCAATATTCCTGCCAGAGATAAATACAATTTATGTGAAGACTCTCTTGACAAAAAAATATTTAGATGCTAAAATATATAAACTTTATAAAAAACTTGGCAAAGAAAAAGCAGCACAAAAATACAAAACTAAAATACCAAAAAATTCTAAACCTCCTAAAATTCCTTGGTATAAAAAAATATTTTACTGGTAAGGAGAAATATGACATTAGAAAATTATGAAAAATTACCTGCTGAAATTCCTGTTTTGGTAGAAAAAGAGCTTATTTATCCATTTATGATAATCCCTATTTTCCTTGATAAGACAGAGGATATTTTAGCAATTCAAAAAGCAATTAACGACCATTCTTTGCTTTTTGTAAGCATTAACGATGAAAAAGACACATACGGGACAATTGGTACAATTATAAGAAAAGTAACCCTGCCTGAGGGAAAAGTAAAAATTCTTTTTCAAGGACTTGCAAGAGGTAAAATAATTGAAATTTTAGATAAAAAACCTACCATTGCACTTGTTGACAAAATAGAAAGTGAAAATAAAGATGAAAAAGAGATTGAAGCTCTGCTTGAAAATTTAAAAGAACACATTACAACATTAAGCGAGTTAAATCCTTTTTTTCCAAAAGATTTTATAAAGATAATTGATACAAATTCTGATCCTGATAGAATAGTAGATATTATTGCATCTTCTCTTAAACTTCCTGTGGAAAAAGGGTATGAGCTTTTTAAAGAAACAGATTCAAAAGAGAGACTTATAAAACTTATTCATTTTATTCTAGAAGAGATTGAAGCAATTAAGCTCAAAAACGAACTTAATAAAAAAGTAATGGAACAAGTCCAAGAAGCCAATAGAGAACATCTTTTAAAACAGCAATTAAAACTAATACAAAAAGAGCTCGGAATGACAAATGAGCTTGAAGAAGAAATAAAAGATTACTACGAAAAACTTGAAAAACTAAAACCATGTATGAGGGAAGACGCATACAAAGAGATAAAAAAACAAATAGACCGTCTCTCGCGCATGCATCCTGACAGTGCCGAAGCCACTACAACAATGAATTATATTGAATGGGCTCTTGAAGTGCCTTTTTGTAATTATGCAAAAGAAGAGTTTTCAATTGACGAACTTCAAAAAAGACTTGATAAAGACCATTACGGTCTTAAAAAAATAAAAGAGAGAATAGTTGAGCATTTTGCGGCAAAAGAACTTGCTAAAAAAAGAGGTGAAGAATTCAGCGGTGCGACATTATGTTTTGTGGGACCTCCTGGTGTCGGTAAAACTTCGCTTGCGAACTCTATTTCAAAAGCGCTTGATAGAAATCTCGTAAGAATTGCTCTTGGAGGACTTGAAGATGTTAATGAATTAAGAGGTCACAGAAGAACATATATTGGAGCGATGCCGGGTAGAATCGCACAAGGGCTTATTAATGCAAAAGAGATGAATCCTGTTATGGTTCTAGATGAAATTGATAAAATTTCAAGATACAGAGGTGATCCTACTGCGGTATTGCTTGAAATACTAGATCCTGAACAAAACAAAGCATTCAGAGACCTTTATCTGAATTTTGATCTTGATTTAAGTAAAGTTTTATTTATTGCAACGGCAAATGATCCAAGTACGATTCCTGCTCCACTTAGAGACAGAATGGAGATGATTTTTCTTGGAAGCTACACCCCGCAGGAGAAATTTCAGATTGCAAAAAGATACCTTATTCCTCAGGAGATGAAAAAACATTCGCTTAAAAGCTCTGAAATACATATTTCGGACGCAGCACTTAGAGAAATTATTGATAAATACACAAAAGAAGCAGGAGTTAGAAATCTAAGAAGAATTATTGCAAAAATTATGAGAAAAGCGGCAATTGAAATTTTAAAAGGTAAAAACAGCGTGAGGGTTACACTCAAAAACCTTAAAGATTTTCTTGACAAACCTGTGTTTGGCATTGAAGCTGTTGAGAAAAAAGACAGAATCGGTGTTGTTAACGGTCTTGCTTGGACACCTGTTGGTGGAGATGTATTGAAAGTCGAAGCAGTTAAATACAGAGGAAAAGGTCAGGTTATTTTAACCGGACAGCTTGGAGATGTAATGAAAGAATCAGCACATATTGCCTTTACACTTATTAAAGTTTTAATTGATAATAAAAAAATCAAAGTAAAAGAAAAATCAAGAGAACCAATTTATTACAAATATAATGTTCATATTCATGTACCAGAAGGTGCAATACCAAAAGACGGTCCAAGTGCAGGTATTACCATGGCTACTGCAATTGCAAGTATTTTCAGTGAAAAAAAAGTCCATTCAGATATAGCAATGACAGGAGAAATAACATTAAGCGGTGAAGTTTTACCTATTGGTGGATTAAAAGAAAAACTAATAGCCGCATATAAAGCCAAAATAAGAAAAGTTTTAATTCCTGTAAAAAATTATGAAAAAGATTTGGATGATATTCCTGATGAAGTAAAAAATAACCTTGAAATTGTTTCAGTTAAAAGAATTGAAGAAGTTTTAGACCACGCACTGATAAAATGAAAATTTTAATATTTATTCCTCTTTTTCTTTTTGCTTCAATAAATAAAGAAATAATACATTTTTATAAAAAATATTATCCTAATATACAAATTACAAATATTAAAATTCAACCTAAGCCACCTAAAAAATATAAAAAAATTATTTTTTATCTAAATCCCAAAAGAAGTTTCGGAAATATCAAAATTGATAATAAATTCTATTACGTAATAATCAAAGCAAAAATTCCAGTATGTATAGCTACAAACATAATAAAAACCAATCAAGAAATTTATAATAAATGTATTAAAAAAAATGTTAATTTCAGAAATTTTTATTCAAAACCTATTATTAATATAACTCCCAAAAT
>JALWNI010000149.1 GCA_027083695.1 Nautiliaceae bacterium
TTTAATCTCCTAAAATTAAAGAATTTGGTTTTTTATCTATTTTAATAATAACTCTATTTAAATTATTCATTGTTTTATCTACATCATATAGAGTTTTTGAAATTTTTTTATAAAATATAGAGTTTTTAGAATATGTATTAATTAAATTATTTAAATTTTTTGTTAAATTGTTCATATTCATTAACAATTTATTTATTTTAGAAGAATTAATAAGTTTGGTTATTGAATTACTTAAATTAACTACTGAATATAATGCTTTACTTAACGCAGGCTTAGTTGTTTTTAGCAATGAATTTAAATTTTCTATTGTCCTTTTCAAAGGTAAAGTATTCAATTTATTAATAAATTTATTTACATTTTCCAATAAAGAAGTTTCTTTTTTATATATTGCTTTTAATTTAATTTTGCCGTTAATAATTTCATATTTATAAGGTTTATTAGTAAATACCAAATGAAGAGTTGCCGAATTTAAAAAAGGCACCGGTTTTATATATACACTTAAACCTTTATTTATTAATTTATTGATAATATTTTTATTCTCGCCAAATGCTCCAATGTCAATTTTCAAAACAGCGTATGAAATAATTTTATTTTTATCTATATCAAAATAAGATTTCACTGATTTTACATATCCTACATTAAATCCTCTAAATTCTATAACTTCCCCTGTATTTAATAAATAATTTTGTTTATTAAATTTGACCAAAAATTCTTTATATTTATGAGAATCTCCTAATTTATTGGCAAATGCAGCTATTTTAGAAGGATATAATTTAAAAATCTTTTTAGTTAATTCATCATTTTTATCAGGTGTATCAAACACAATTCCACCCAAAAGCAACTCTTTTAATGTAGGAAGAGAAATTTGTAAATAATTTTTTATTAAAGAAATATCAACTTTTTGTACATTCCAAAATTTAGTAGAATCATTGATAAAATTTGCATATTTTTGATTTATAGAAATTATTATTTTAACTTTTCCATTTTTAATAAGTTTTATTTTTCTTATTGTACCCACTTTCATCTGTTTAAAATAGACCGGTAATTTTGCACTAAGCCCATATGTTGAGTTTGCAATCAAAGTAAAAATCTTGCCATGCAATATAGTGCTATTAAGAGGAGGTTCATTTAAACCTACAAACTTATCTTTCGTAAATCTAAGCGGCTGTGCATACATTTGTATATATGGTCCACTCAAAAGCGCATCTAGTCCTTTTATTTGTTCTAAACCAATTTGAGGTTTTACTATCCAAAATTTTGTAGTATCGTTTAAAAAAGGTTTCATTTCTTTCTTCATTCTTACATATACTAACACTCCATTTCCATATCTTAAAATTTTAATTTTTTCAACTTTTCCAACTGCTACATCTCTAAATTTTACAACAGAACGCTTAGGTTCAAGACCACCGCTATTTTTAAATTTAATAGTAATTAGAGGGCCTAATGAAGAATAATATTTAAAAATAAGCCATCCTCCAACAATTAAAGAAATTATTGGTATTAACCAAATAATTAAATTTACTTCTCTTTTTTTTATCTTAACTTCAAAAATTTCTTCATTCACAATTTGCTCCTATTAATCTTTCATCAAAACTCATAGAACTTAAAATGGTAAATACTACCATTAACAAAAAATAAACTGCCGCTTTTTGCGGAATAACACTTACATATTGAAAATGAATGAGTGCCGCTAAAATAAATACAACAAATACATCCAGCAAAGACCACGGTCCTGAAATTTCTATAAATTTATATAGCTTCTTTTTTAAAGATAAATATTTACATGATTTGACTGAAATATTTAAATAAAAAAGAATTATAAATTTTAAAATAGGTATCAATACAGAAGCTAAAAACACAATAACCGCTATTGGATAATCACCATCATTCCACAACTCAAAAATTCCGCTAATTATTGTATTTGTATAACTTTCAAATAATTTATTGCTTTGAAGTATTGGATAAATATTTGCCGGTATATAAAAAACTAATGCCGTTATTAAAAAAGCAAACGACTTTTGAATTGATATATAATTCATTTCTATTTTTAAATTACATCTAATACAATATTTGCTTTGAGTATAATTTGTAAATCCACAATGTGGACATCTTATATATTTTCGTATTTTTCCCATAAAACTTCAACTCCTATATATTTGACAATATAAAACATTATACTTAAAAAAATTAAATAAGCTACAAAACCTATATTAAAATCGACACTTGCATACGAAAAAATTTTTACAAGTGAAACTAAAATACCTATAAAAAATATATCTAAAAAACACCAATCTTTTAATAAT
>JALWNI010000150.1 GCA_027083695.1 Nautiliaceae bacterium
ATTAGATATGAAATTTTTTATATAAGGAATTTGTAAAAAAATTTTATAGATTTTTCTCTTTTTCAAAAATTTATTTAATGCTTTTTTTAATTCAACTTCATAATTATTTAATATTCCAATAGCTTTATTCCACTTTATTAAAAAAATATACAAATTGTCTGCTGTTTGTGTTTTCATAAAATTTTCATAATCTATATATCTTTTTTCTTCTTTTTCAAATAATTTTGAAATTGATTCTTTACAATTATCTATATCTAAATTTTTTTCCATAAATATTCCTCAATTTATTCAATTCTAAATTTATCCTTCATAAAAAATGTATCGCAGTCTATATGAGAAAACGCATTATCAAGTCTTTGGAAGATTTTCGGTTCTTCTTTTTCAAGGTTTTCTAAAAACTTTTTGATTTTTTCTCTTGCATATGGCTCTTTACCATCACTCGCACTGTATGCCAAACAGGATTCTTCCCCGTTAATTATAGGAAAATCATTTTTTTGTGCCATAAATTCAATCCATTTTTCCCTGACTTTTATTAAAGGTCTTATAACTTCAATACTGTTATATGCCTTATATTTTGGCGGCATACTTCTCATAATTCCATTATAAAACATACTCATAAAGAAAGTCTGAACCGCATCGTCAAAATGATGCCCAAGAGCAATTTTATTGTATCCAAGCTCTAATGCTTTTGTATAAAGCGCGCCCCTTCTCATCCTCGCACAAAATCCGCACGCACTGCTTCCGGGACGCTTTTTTTCTTCAATTATTTCTAAAATCGGGGTTTTATACCATATAAATTCAATACCGAATTTCTCACAATGTTTTTGCAAAGGTGAATAATCTATTCCCGTTCCGGCATCAACAGTAATTGCGGCAAGGTCAAATTTAAAAGGAGCAATAAGCTGCATTCTTTTTAAAACATGAAGCAAAACAAAAGAGTCCTTGCCTCCGCTAAATCCGACAAGTACTCTATCACCCGGTTTTATGAGTTCAAATTCTCCCTGAATCCTTCCTACAAATTTGGTAACTTTTTTTGAAAACCAAATATCCTTAATAGGATTTAATTTCTTTTCCATTTATAAAAATTTTTCCTTTGTTTATCTTAATTAATATTTGTGCTTTATTATTTACTACATTAATCATTGATGCTAAATATGGATATGAAATTGCTATAACAGAGCCTATTTGAGGAGATGCATTTATTTTAGCATTTAACGTCAAAAAATCTAAATTATTATTTTGAAGTTTTTGAAAATTATTACCATTTTTTATTGTAAAATTAATATCCGCATTTATAAAACCAAGAGGCTTAATAAAAAATATATTTTTAATATTTAAAGAAATTTGTCCTTTAAAACCTTTATCTAATATCTCTTTTGTTTGGTTTTCATCACCTTCTTTTAACGCTTCAAATGCCTTTTTGTCTATTCCCAAAAGTTTAATACTAAAATTTAAATTGTTTAATTTAAATAATTTTGAATCTATATTATCAATTAAAAATGAAGTTGATAAATCTATTTTATTTTTTTTGTTAACTTGAAAATTTTTAGATTCTATATTATTAATAACCAATTTAAAATCAGGTAATTCTACATCAGCTTTTTTTAATTTTGAAAGTTGTTCTATTTTATTTTTAAAAAACAAATTATCTGTATAAATATGGTTTAAATCAATTTTAATTTTATTATTGTTAATTTGAATATTGCCATCTACATTTTTAAATTCTTTTGGATAAACATATATTCCATTAAAATTATTCCATGAAATTACAATTCCATTATTTTTAATACTCTTATTTAAAACAACATATTTATAATGTTTGAAATCGGGGGTAATTACATTAAAAACAAAATTATTTTCCAAAAATTTAACTTCTTGATTATTTTGTAATACAAGTTTTGTTAAAACATTATGAAAAATTACATTTGTTACAGGTAAATTTTTAAATTTAACTTCTGTTAATAGTTTAATATATTTAATTTCTTTTTGTTTTATTGCCGATCCCGGAATTGTAACTTCAAAAAACCTGTCTGTCGTAAGATATGAACTTTTGTCTTTTATCTCTTTAATAACAATACCATTTTGCTGCTGTAAATTCAAAAGCATTGTATTAAATTTCGAATTCATAAGTTTTTCAAAAATAACCGGAGTTGCAAATACCATAACTATAAATGTAAGCAGCATAACTACTATTTTATTTTTCATTTAAATCCTTTTGTTTTATATTGGTAAAACTTCAACTCAAACCTACTTCCTACTTCCTCATATACTCATTCACTCATTCAC
>JALWNI010000151.1 GCA_027083695.1 Nautiliaceae bacterium
TAATTCTATTTCTTGATTTTCTATTATATTTTGTAATGTTTCAATATTATTAATCATATCTTTCTCTTTTTTAATTTATAATATAATGAGTATAAAATAAATTAATATAATACTTAGTAAAATTTTGCAATATTTCAGTAGAATATAATTCTGTTGCAAAAATTTGTTCTCTTCTATCATAAAAATATTCTTGCCAAAAATCCGCTTTAGTCTTTAAAATAGAACCTATATTTGAAATATTATTTTGACACTCAACTCTATAATCTCTTAATAGCTCTAATGATAAATTTCCTGTTCTCATATATCTATCACTTTTTACTTCTAATCCATATTGACAATTTACGATGAAATCAAATTCATTGATGCAACCATTTTCTTGAACATTATCACACTCTTTAACGCAATTAACTGGAATACCTATATCTTTTAAAATTTGATATGTATAAAATTCAAATTGTTCTTGAATTCTTTGCCTATTATCAGGATACATATTATTAAATTTTTCTTGATTATTTATAACCATGGCTTCAATTGTATTTAAATACCCATGATAGATAAGATAATTTAAAATATCTTGCGGATGAGGACGATAAATTACCCAATTTCTAGGCAATAATAAAAACATTCCTTGAGCTCCATCTGGAGAAGGAGTATCATTTAACATAATAGATATTTGTCTAATTTCATTTATATAAGAAACATCAAGGGGCAATCTTTTCAAATCATTATTCCTCATATAATCTTTTAAAACACATATTTTATTTAATAAATCAGGATTTAAATCATATAATCTATTAATCATTTTTTCTCCCTTATAAAAAATTTATTTTTAAATTACAAAAAAATCTTTTATCTGATACCCAAGTTTTAAAGATTCTTCTATATCAACTTTTTTTCCATATTTTTCATTTATTAAATTCTCTTTTATTTCTTTATTTTCATTAATAAACTCAATTAATTTTTTATCAAAAATAAAAGGATTTTTTTCTTTCGTTTTTTCAAAAAATTCTGTACAATCAGTATCACAATATTCTATATTTTTCAATATCATTTCATATTGTTCTAATTCGTGATATTGAATAATGTAATAATCATTATTTTTGTCTAAAGGTTTACCATTCTTCCATTGCAAAGAAAACATAAGCTTTTTAGTTCGAGGTATTATTAAATCATAAAAATGTTCACCCATTTCTACTACTATAAATCTTCTTTTGTCTCTACTATCTTTATTTAATTCCATTATTGCCTGAACCGTACTTCCACTTCCTCCAAAAAAATCTAATATCATTTCTCCTGGTTTAGTAGAAATATAAAAGAGTAATTTAAGTAAGCCTGTAGGTTTAGCAGTCTTAAAATCTATTTTTTTTCCAAAAATATTTTTTAGCTCCGTTGTAGCAGTTGATGTTTGACCAACTTTCCAAGGTAATTTTTCATCCTCCAATAAAGAATTTAATGGTTTTCCTCTAACTATACCATTTTCATCATAGAGATATTTTTTTAATTTAATTTCATATTTATTACCTTTTTTAAAAACTTTAACCACTCCTCTTTTATAAACTTCTTGAAGTGATTCTTTATTCATAGCAAAAACAGAATTACTAGGAGGAGTAATTACATATTCTTCAAGAGGATTATAATTATCTGAAGATTTATCAAAATATATTTTATCCTCTTTAAAATTATAAACTACTTCAAAAAACATATTTGGTCTTTCTTCTTTAGTATATTGATTAATAACTAAATCAGTCCATTTATAATAATTACCTTCTTCATCTTGCTCATATTTTTTTAATTCTTTTTCGTTTAATATATTTGAAAAAATTTTTGATTTTTCTTTTCCAAATACATATATATATTCATGATTTTCAGTAATATCTGAAATAGTATAACTACCACTTCCTCCTCTTCTTTTCCATATCAAATCTGCAAATCTTTTTTCAAAAATCTTATCCAATAAAAGACCCACTTTATAACTTTCTTTATATTTGTTTGCATTATTAGCAATACTGCAAAAAAATACTCCATCTTCTGTTAAAAAATCTTTTGCTAATGAAATTCTGTTTTCTAACATAGTTAAATAAGTAGAACTTTTGAACTTATCTTCATAAATAAATTCATCATTTTCCGTATTATATGGAGGGTCTATATATATAGCTTTAACAACATTTTTATACTTTTCTTTAAGGGTATTTAAAGCTTGAAAATTTTCTGATTTTATAAGTAATCTATCTATTGTTTTATTGGAAATAAATTTTTTAAAATTTTTATATATTT
>JALWNI010000152.1 GCA_027083695.1 Nautiliaceae bacterium
AATTTGTTCCTAAATTATATTTTAAGTAAGGTTGTAGTTTTGAAGAGTTTATTTCTAATATATCAAGACCACTTGCAGTGGCTCCATATATAAAGTTGTTTTTTTTGATTATATCAAACCATTCTGAAAATAGACTTCCCATATATCCAATAGGTTTTGAAAAAAGTAAACTGGTAAAAAATATAGTTATAAAGAGTTTTTTCATTTTTAACTCCTTTTTTATTAATTATTATATCAAAATTTAATATTTAGTATAAAGAAAATTTTTTAATAGTCGATATTATAAACAGTAGCAAGGAAGCTACAAAAAATTAAAAGGAGTTAGTTATGGGATTTAGAATTAATACAAACATAGCTGCATTAAATGCACATGCAGCAGGTGTAGAAACAAACAGAGAACTTAACAATGCTTTGGAAAAATTGAGTACAGGTCTTAGAATTAATAAAGCCGCTGATGATGCATCAGGCCTTCAAATTGCAGACTCTCTAAGAGATCAAGCAGATAGTTTAGGGCAAGCAATTAGAAATGCAAATGATGCTATTGGTGTTATGCAAATTGCTGATAAAGCAATGGATGAACAAACAAAAATTCTTGATACTATAAAAACAAAAGCAACACAAGCTGCGCAAGATGGTCAAACAGCTGATACAAGAAAAGCGCTTCAAGAAGATATTACAAGACTTATGGAAGAACTTGATAATATTGCGGGAACAACTACATATAATGGTAAAAGTTTACTTAGTGGAAGTTTTACAAATCAAGAATTCCAAATAGGAGCATATTCAAATCAAACTGTAAAAGCAAGTATCGGTCCAACATCATCTGATAAAATTGGTAATGCAAGATTTGAAACAGGTGCTGTTATTACATCAGCAGGAGATGTTAAATTAACATTTAAAAATGTTGATGGAAAACATGATGTTACACTTGAAAGTGTTGTAATTTCAACAGGAGCTGGAACAGGTATTGGTGTTTTAGCCGAAACAATTAATAAAAATTCTGATAAAACAGGTGTAAAAGCTTCTTGGCAAGTGCTTGCAACAGGTTCAACAACTGTTCAAGATGCAGGAACTGTTGCTATTCAAAGTTTAACAATCAATGGAGTAGATATAGGGGATATTACAGGTGTTAAAGCAAATGATAGTGATGGTAAACTTGTTGCTGCTATCAATGCTGTTAAAGACCAAACAGGAGTTGAAGCTTATATAGATAATAGAGGTAATATAAACCTTAGAAGTTTAGATGGTAGAGGAATAGTTGTAACAGGAGCAAATTTAAGTATTGCTGGAATTGATGCAAAAGGTTTACAAAATTACGGAAGACTTACACTTACAAGACTTGATGCAAGAGATATTATTGTTACAGGTACAAATCTAAGTGCTGTTGGAATGAAATCAAATACACAAGTGGCACAAGCTACAATTAATTTAAGAACAATTAAAGGTAAATTTGATGCAGACCAAGCAAGTGCTATTGGTGCACATGCAAATTCACATATTGAAAATTATTCTCAAATAGGAGCTGGTGTAACTACTCTTAAAGGTGCAATGGCTGTTATGGATATTGCTGACAGTGCAATGAAAATGCTTGATAAAATTAGAGCAGATATCGGTTCTGTTCAAAATCAATTAACAGCTACAATTAGTAATATTTCAGTTACACAAGTAAATGTAAAAGCGGCTGAATCTCAAATTAGAGATGTTGATTTTGCAGCTGAAACAGCTAAATTCCAAAAATATAATTTATTAGCACAATCAGGAAGTTATGCTTTATCACAAGCAAATGCTGTTCAAAAAAATGTTATGAGATTACTTCAATAATCTTAGCCCTTTTGGGCCTTTTTTATTGTTATTGATTTAGTGTCAAAGATTATTTAATTTTAAATAAAAATTTAAAGAAGATTTCTTTTTTGAAGCTCTTCTTTAAGTGGATTTAATGAGCGCTCTATTACTATTCTTTGTGCATTAATGCTACCTGCTAGCATAAAAAGCCATTCTTTGTGTTGCATAATCCATTCTATTAGTTTTGCTTTTTTTTCTATTTCTGTATTGCTTGGTTTAACAATTATTTTTGCTAAATCTAATTCTTTATTTACTAAATAACTTTGAATAGTGTCTCCATATAAAGTTACAAATTTTTTTGTTTCAATTTTTGTTTTTATTTTATCAATTTGAGAGGAAAGTTTAACAAGCTTGTTGTAATTAATTTTTTCTAATTTATTTTTTTTATTTAATTTTTCTAATTTTTCCACTTCTTTTGCTATTTT
>JALWNI010000153.1 GCA_027083695.1 Nautiliaceae bacterium
GATATCAACATAATAATAAAAGTATTAAATTTAGAAATTCCATAAAAATTAAAACTTTGATAAAAACTGATAATAAAAAATAAAAATCCCAAAAAAGCCATAAATTTTATATAAGGCTTATTTAAAATAATAAAAAAAACTCCTATAAAAAAATATATCTTCATAAAAAATGGAACTGCAAAAAAAAGAGGAATAAAAGAAACGAGAAGTGCTATATCAATATAAAGCAAGTTTTTTGAGTATTTCATCACTATCACCATCCAAAATTTTGTTATTTAATACAACTTTATATTTTAAACCTAATTTTTCCGCCTCTATTATCCATTTGGTTAGTTGAGAGAGTTTAAACTCTTTATCTCCTTTTATTAAAGAATAATCAAAAATAAGCTCTTTATCTTTAACATATGAATTAAATTTTTTAGCAAAAATTTCTCCTTTTGCCACACTTGCCCAATGTATAAGATTTATACTCTCTCCTTCATAATTTTTTAATCCCTCAAAATCATCACTCCCTTTTGCAATATTTTTGGAAATAAATTCTTTTAAAGACTCTCCTTTTATTTCAGGATATACAATCACTCTTTTATTTACTGCAATTTTCTTTATAAACTTATTGCAAAAAGGAAAAAAAGAGACTACTTCTAACTCTTTTAAATCAAAATAACCCCTTTTTTTTATTAAAAAAGGTAAATGAATTATATTTTGAGCTATACTAAAATGTTTATCATAAATATATATATCATAAACCCTGTTTTTAAATTTCAAACTCAAATCAAATGGTGAGTTTGCAAATACTCTTTTTGGAAAAAACAGCTCAAAATCAACTCTTTTGATGTTAATACATCCTAATATTGCAAAAGCAACCAAAAAAGATATCAAAAAAAATCCTAAAATATAAGCAATATTATTTGAATGAAAATAGCCTAAAAAAAGAAGTAAAAAAATAGCAATTAAAAGTAAATAACACTTTTTAGAAAAATATTTCTTGAAGCTTTTCACTGTTTTGAATCCTGTGTTTTGTTACATAGGATAATACTTTTGAAATATCATCATCTATTACAAACTCCCTACCCTCAATCATAGCCCAAGATTTTGAAAGTTCAAGCAAAGATATCAAAGCCCTAGTTGAGAGTCCTATTTCAAAATTTTTTCTTGTATATTCACCGATATCTACAATTAAATCAACTATTTTTTCATCAACAAATATATTTTCTTGCTTTTTTTTGTATATTTCCACTTCTTCACTAAAAGAGTTTAGCTCTGTAAAAATTCTATTTAATAAAACCTCTTTTTCAGCTTTTTTATCTAAATATCCAATATTTAAACTTATCATAAATCTATCAAGCTGGGAATACGGCAAAGGAAAAGTTCCAACTTCTTCTAATGGATTTTGAGTGGCTATAACAAAAAAATTTTTACTCAATTTATGAGTAATCCCATCGATACTGACTTGTCTCTCTTCCATAGCTTCAAGTAAAGCGCTTTGTGTTTTGGGAGATGCCCTGTTTATCTCATCAGCTAATAAAATTTCAGTAAAAATAGGTCCTTTTTTTAGTACAAAATCACTTTTTTTTACATCAAAATAATTCACTCCGATTATATCGCTTGGAAGCAAATCAGAAGTAAATTGAATTCTTTTAAATTCAAGACCCAAAACTTCTGCTATGCTTTTTGCAATGGTTGTTTTGCCAACTCCCGGTAAATCTTCTATTAAAACATGCCCTTTTGCAAAAAAAGCTGCCAAAATCAGTTTTATTTGCTTCTCTTTTCCTTTTATTTTTTTTAGAATTTCAAAAAGCAGTTTGATTTTAAATCCTTTTTTTGATAATAATACCAAAATAATCTTTTTTTGATATTAAGTTTTGATATAATCAAAAAAAAGGATATAAATGGAAATTGCAAAAGTTGCATTCGAACCTATGAATGAAGTACACGAAAATGAAGTTAAAATACTTGAAAAGTTATTAAACAAATTAAATGAAGGTGGTGATTTTTCAAAAGAATTTGATGAGTTTTTTGAAGATGTTAAAAATCATTTTGCTTTTGAAGAAAATCTTATGAAAAAGTATGACTTTTTTGCTTATTTGCCGCACAAAATGGAACATGATAAAATTATTCAAGAACTTGAAGAATTAAAAAATAAAGACATAAAAACACTAAAAAAATATTTTAACGAAAGATTCCTGCCGTGGCTTGATAATCACATATTAACAATTGACACAGTAACGGCAGGGTTTTTTAATATGATAAATGCAAAGGTCTAAAAATGAATTTTAACAATTATATTAAAATAGACACTGTCTCAAAAGCGGTTTTGTTTTTGAGTTGCAATGAAGAAAACAATGAAATTCTTATAAAAATCAATGATAAAGAAATAAAAGAGATTAAATTAAAACAGGAATTTATTCAGTTTTTCACATGCAGTGAAGATTTTTCAAATCCTCTCTCACCTGAATTCCACATTGAAATATACTTTAACAATTATGTTATATCATACGAAGTTACAGGGGACGACAAAGAAGAGATTGAGAAATTTTATGAATATATAAAATCAATTCTTATATAACCTGATATTTTTTAAGCTCTTCTTCGCTTATTCCTTCAATAAGCCCTAATTTATTTAATTTTTCAATTACTTCATAAGTCGTATCCACATCAGGAGGCCACTCTCTGTCAAACCCGTCATTTGCATTTTTATTGCTTCCATCAATACCTATAATTTCCTCAATCCATACATCACGCAATGCGTCAATATTATTTGTAACTCTCCAAATTAACATATATGGATTATCTATTTCATCAGTGTTTATAAATACCACTATTCTTAAATTTTCTTTGAATTTTTTAATATTCTCAAAAATCTCTTTTGCACTCTTTTCTTTTTTAAATTTAATAACACAAATCGGATTTTTTGTATCTGTCATATACTGCTTAACATTTTCAATTAAAGGCTCGGTTTCTTGGAGTTTTTTTAATAACTCTTCATCATCTAATATTTGTAACTCTTCATTCAGAAGTTGTGAAGTATTTTCTTCTCCCTTCTCCCTTCTTTCTTCTCCCTTGAAAGTCGCATCAATCCCGAGTTTCCCTCCCACAAGCTCTTCGATGCTTGAATGGTCAAGTTCGTCCACTATACCTTTTGAAATTAAAACTTTTTTAGGATCAAAATTATTTAAAATATATTTTGTTAAATTTTCATAATCTCTCAAATCCGGAGCATCTTCTCCTACAAATACGGCATGCTTGACAAAGCTCATCTGTCCCACACCCCAAAGACTGTGCATAACCTGCATACTGTGACCCGGATATCTTGGAGCAATTTTTGCTAAAATCAGATTATGAAACACCCCGTTTTCCGGCATTGCATAATCAATCAAATCCGGTGCTGTGGTTTTTAAAAGAGGCAAGAAAATTCTTTCAGTGGCATATCCCATATATTTGTCTTCCAAAGGAGGTTTTCCGACGACCGTAGCATAATATACCGGATCTTTTTTTGTGGTAATAACCTCTACATGCATAACCGGAAAAGGCTTTTTAAGCGTATAATATCCGGTATGGTCTCCAAACATCCCTTCAATCTCCATTTCACTCGGGTCACACCACCCTTCAATTACGATATCCGCATCGGCAGGCACTTCAAGGTCGTTTGTGATACATTTAGTCAGCTTTGGATTTTTACCTCTTATAAACCCATAAAGCATAACTTCAAAAATCCCAGGAGGCATAGGAGCTGTCGCACACCATGTCCAAAGAGGGTCCCCTCCTATTGCTATGCTTACAGGCATTTTTTTATTTGCTTTTTTGTACTCCCAGAAAAGATGGGCACTGTCTTTGTGTATCTGCCAGTGAAGGCCAAGACGCTTGTCATCATACACTTGAAGCCTGTACATTCCCACATTTTTTATACTTCCATCTAAACTTTTGGTATAAACCTGCCCCATTGTGATAAATTTCCCGCCGTCTTTCTCCCATGTTTTAAGTATCGGAAGGTTTGAAAGTTTTGCGGCTTCACCTTCATAAATATGATATTGACACTGAGCGTTTTTAACTGTTTTTGGAATTGTGTTTTTAATTGCAAAAAGTTTTCCGAAGGCTTTTAGTTTATCGCTTAGTGTTTTAGGAGGTTTCATTTTGATAAGCTCTTCAATCTCTTTTGCTATCAGGTCAAGATTCTTACCGAAAATCTTCTCAACAACCTCGTCATTTGCAAAAATATTCATCAAAACAGGAATATCATATTTTTTATCTCCTTCCATAGGATTTGTAAAAAGAAGAATCTTTGGATTTTTTTTCTTTGCTTCTATGTATGCCAGATGCGGTATTTCAAGATTAACATCAAGAGGGGTATCTATTGTTTTTATATATTCTTTTAGATTTTCAATCATTTAAATTCCTTATTAAAAAAGTTAATAAAATAATCGTATTTAAGACTTCTTTTAAGATATTGATTTTTAAATCTTTATCAATACCGGTATCTCCAAGACTTAACATTTCAAGCGATTTTATTACCGCTTCTTTTATTTCATCAGGATAAATTTCAAGTGATTTTCTTATTTTTTGGGCATCTTTTGAAAACAAAACATTCTCCGGTATAAAAACGGCAAAATAAAACGCTAGTTTTTTAAAAACTTTATCCAAATTGGCAATTTCAATAAAATTATTGATAAATTCATCTTTTTCATTAATCAAATCATTTTGTAAAAACTCAAAAAAATCTTTTAAAACTTCTTTTTCCCTCTCTTTTAAATCATAGCCTTTTATTGCACTCTCAAAATCTCTTTTTAATGCAATCGCGCTCATAAAAACGGCAAAAAACTCACTGATGTCGGTATTTAATCTCTTGGCAGTTTTTTGAATAATTTTTAAAATCAATTTTTTCACTCACACCCTTTGTAATGTCTGTAAGAGACAAGAGCTTTTAATACACCTTCTTCCATTTCCGCCAAAGAAGGCTTTGATAGCTTTATTTTAAGATTTGGAGAGTGCATAATCTCTCTTATCATGTTACTCAAATCCGGTTCGTGTCCTACAACGGCAATTACTCCTTCTTTACCGTCAAGCTCTGCTTTTAGATCATTTATATTTGCTCCCGGTAGAAGTCTGTTTGTTTTGATAAACTGGGCTTTTGGATAAAATTTATACAAAATTTCAGCAGTCTGTAAAGCCCTTTTTGCAGGAGATGTAAAGATATAATTAATTTCATAAACATCTTTAATATGTTTAAAAAACTTTTTGGCTCTTTTAAAACCCTTTTCGATTAAAGGTCTGTCAAAATCATGCCCTTGAAATTCATTTCTTTCCATAGCCAAAGAGTGTCTTATAAAAAGTAGTTTCATGGTTTTATCCTTAAAAGCGGTTTATTTAATTTTTTAAAAATCTTTAATTTATAATATCTTTTTTTCGAATAAATTGCAAAATCGTAAAAAGGTGCGAGAGAAACACACAGCTCATAGTTTTTAAGACCTGCATACATTCCATTGTCTTTTATTACAGTAGCAACTTTTTTTAAATAATAAATATTATCAAAAGCACTTATAAAAAAACCGCTGTTTTTCAAAAACATATCCCCGCCTCCGGCTAGTATTGCCTTGCATCCTTTTTGTTTAGCCTTTTTTATTTTTTTTACAAAGAGATTAAAAACTTCTTTTTTTCTGATATCCACCCAGTATCTGCCCGAAATTTCATTTCCAAGATATTTCGCACTTAATTCATTTTTGTAAACTTTACTAAAATCAATATAGCAAACCAGATTTTTTTTATGTTTTTTTACATAATTTAAGATTATTTTATTTACATCTTTTAAATCTACAAGAATATTTTTGGCACTGCTTGGATAGTATCCTATATATTTCCATTTTATCTCAGGCAGGTTTTTAAAATTAAGAGGCCTTTTTGTAACGATTAATTTCCAAGGTCCATAAGGCACATCTTTTTCGTCTACAAACTGCCAGTCTACTTTGTCAACGTCTTTTAATCTTAAATATTCTTTTACCGCCGGGGATACATCTATTCCGGCACCTGAGAGAAATCTGTTTTTCGGTCTTTTGTTTAAAAAAACATAATCAAAATCATCATACAAATTTGGACCTGCATCTTCCCATTGTGCATATGCAACTTTAATACCTTTTTTTGCATGTTTAATAATTTTAACCCATCTGTTTTTGCATATTGTTTTTCCTGTATAACCTTTATACCATGGAATCTTTTTTTGTGAAGGTTTTACCTTTCCGTTTGCATACAAATCATTATAAGGAAGCGCACAGTAAAACGGATTTTCATTTGGAATAAAATATTTTGGAAAATAATATTTTCGTAAAAACGGATTATCAACTCCCCCATAATGCCAAAGCCACATATCATCCCATGCACTTTGTGTATTTGATATAAATTTATTATTTTTGCTTGGAAGCTCGCCTATATAAAAATATGTAACAGTTATATTTTTATGTAACGGATATTTTCCATAGAGTAAAACCGCTAAAAAAATAATTAACAGCCTCATCTACACCTTTCTTAATAAAACTCCCGTAAGATACAAAGAATTTGGAATATTCAAAACATAAGGATGATCAATATCCTGTTTTAAAAATTCAACAACTTCAAGATAACAATTATCAATTACCGAACTGCTGAGTGCCAAATCAAGCAAGTCTTTTTGATTTATTGCGTGAGAGCAGCTAAATAGTGCGAGGTATCCCCCTTTTTCAAGAAGTTTCAGGGAATTTACCATTAAATATTTCCATCCTTTAAGCGCTCCTTTTTTTGCGTTTTTATTTTTTGCAAAAGCGGGAGGATCTATTATGATTAGATCATATTTTTCATTCTCTTTTTCCAAAAATTTAAAAACATCGGCTTTTATAATTTCATAGTTTTGCAAATTATTCAATTCACAGTTTTTTTCTATCAAAGAACAGGCACTTGCAGAAATTTCCACAAACTTTGTAAAAGAGGCATTTGCATATATTCCAAATCCACCGGCATTTGCAAACAGATCAAGAGTTTTTTTGTTTCCATATTCGCCCACTCTTTTTCTGTTTTTTCTTTGGTCAAGAAAAAAGCCGGTTTTTTGACCGCTAATAAGGTTTGTAAAAAATTTTTTGCCATTTTCCGTAATTATAAAATCATCTTCAACCTCACCGTATAATTTTTGAGAGAGGACTTCAAGTCCTTCTTTTTCACGGATTTTATCAGCTTTCTCATAAATACCTCTTGGTTTTAAAAGTTCTATAAGTATCTCCAAAACCACACCTTTAAAATTCTCAATTCCGGCACTTGTAACGCTGATTACAAGATATTCACCGTATTTATCAACGATAAGTCCCGGCAGAAAATCGGCTTCGGAATGAATAAGACGGTATGAATTTGTAATTTTTTCAAGCCCTTTTCTTTTTTCTAACGCATCTTTTATTCTTTTTTCAAAAAACTCCCTGTCAATATGCGTCTTTTCAAAGTTTATAACCCGTGCGGTAATTTTGCTTAGAGGATTAAAAAACGCAGTTGCAACATATTCTCCTTTATACACCAAATCAACCACATCCCCAGGACTACATTCAGGTATTGAGACAATTTCATTTCTATAAACCCACGGAAATCTTTTTTTAAGCTTTAAAAAAGCCTCTTTATTAATCTCAGCTTTCATTTACTTCCTTTAATATACCGGCTTTTGCTATATATTCGATAAGCCTTTTATATGTTTCGTTGCTGCTTAGCGTCTTTGCATCTGCGACAATTATAAGTTTTCTTTTTGGTCTAGTAATAGCGACATTCAATCTTCTTAAATCATTTAAAAAACCTATTTCTTCTTTGTCATTTGCTCTTACAAGACTCAAAATAATTATCTCTTTTTCCCTTCCTTGAAATCCATCAACACTTTTAACTTCTATATTTATTTCTTTTTTTTCAAGAAGTCTTTTTATATACTCTTCGTGGTCTTTATACGGGGTGATAACTCCGATATATCCTTCTTTTGATCCCGCATTTAAGAGCTTTTCCACAAGTCCCACCACAAACTCTGCTTCAAGAGGATTGTATTTTGAAGGGGAGTCTTTTTTTATGGCTTCTAAAAATTTGCCCTTGGTATCAAAAAAGACAAGAGGGAAATATCTGCCAAAACTTTCATTTTCTTTTATATTTAAATCTTCAATTGTAATGTTTTTTATTTTTTCATATGTTTTTACTTTGCATTCATAAAATTCACAGCTTGGGAAACGATTTATTTTTTCATTCATTCTGTATTGTATTTCGAGCGTATGGTATGCGTTTTTATAAATTGCAGTAAATCTTTCAAACATACTGAGTTTAAGTCTTTCGTCATTGCTTAAAATAGTTGGAGGAAGCTGCTTGTGGTCTCCTGCAAATATTACCTGCTTTCCTTTTATATAAGGTATAAGCGAACTTGGCTCCATTGCCTGAGCAGCCTCATCAATAAACACAACATCAAAATTTTTATCTTCTAAAAATTCCCCTCCAGCTGTGGAATTTGTAGCAAAAACAATATCTGAATTATTTAAAATATCCTCTATTATCTCTTCGATGATTTTATTTTTTTTATCATAGAGTTTATTGATATTTTGCTGGATTTTAAGCCACTCGGCCATCTCTTTAACCCACTCGGCTTTTACTCCCCTTTTGCCTTTTCCTTCTTTTGCCAGTGCAAATATCTCTTCATCGCTCATACCTCTTCTTCTTGCAGGTGTTGGCTTTTTGGTCCGTTTATCCTGTAAATACTTCAAATCGTCTATTTTTTTTATAATTTTTTCAACTTCTTTGTATCTTTTATCACGTCTTACTTTTACATCAAGTGAGAATTTCATCAAATGGCTCTCTATTTTTGCGGGATGTCCTATTCTTACGATATTATATTCACTCAGTTTTTCCATCAGATTATCAACCGCCACGTTTGAATCGGCACTGACAAGCAGTTTTTTGCCTATGTGTTTTTTAATAACCTCGGCAAGTGTAGTGGTTTTGCCTGTACCCGGAGGTCCGTGTATTAGGAAAATATCGGAATTTATTGAATTTTTTAGTGCTTTATTTTGCGATTCGTTTAATATATCGCTTTTTATATCAACCTCTATAATTTCAGGATCTTTTTGACCAAGCAATATTTCTAAACCGTTGTTCATTTTCAATTTTCCGCTCTCAACTTCTTCAAGAGCTTTTAGCATTCTTTTAAATGTTATATCGTTTACGAAAAGGTCAAGTCTATATAGTTTTGAGCGGAAAATCGGCTCTTTTGAATATACTTCTATAAAATTTCTGCCAACGGCACTGACAGTGGCTTCTTGGTTAAATTTTAATGGCTCGCCTTTACTTATAAGAACAATATCCCCGACTTTTATTTGATGATCCGGCATATTATTACGGTTAAACCTGTAAATTTTAAAATCAAGAAATTCACCTGCATATCTCATCCTAAGACCAAGTATTGCCCTTCCTCTTTTTTGCCTCTCAACCCCGCTTAATCTCTTTATTTCATTTAAATGAAACTCTTTTTCGGCATTACGTTCTTTTTCTATCAGCTCAGACCAGTAATTTTTATAATCTTTTGCATCTTCAAATTTTAAGTTATACAACAGCTCCTCCTAAAATCATTATTGCTATTAAATTTATACCATAAAAAGCCCATTTTTTATAAAAAGCAATAAAACTTAACAATAAGAAAATTAACCCAATATAAATAGAAACTTTATAATTTATAAAATTATCTCCTAAATGTAAATAAATTAAAATATAATTGTCAAAAACCCATCCTAAATTTATAATATGAAGAAAAACTACAACTGGATAAAAAACCGTAAAAATTAAAGTCATTAACGGTGAGAGAAGTTGGTAAT
>JALWNI010000154.1 GCA_027083695.1 Nautiliaceae bacterium
ACCGTTAGCCAAAATGTAAAGAAAACGCAGAAAACTTATCATTAATCAATAGCTATGTAAAGATTATTTGATTTTCTTATCAAAAGAAACTATCTTTGTAAAGAAAATAGATAAAACTTTACAAAAGGAAATTAAATGTTGAAGAAATTACCAATAGAAAAAAATATTGAAACAAAACTAGTTTTAAAAAAGCTTGCATCTGCTCATCGTGCATTAGCAGAATTAAAAGGCGTAGTTTCTACAATCCCAAATGAAAACATTTTGATTAATACATTAGGATTGCAAGAAGCAAAAGACAGTTCCGCAATAGAGAATATTATTACAACGCACGATGATATTTACAAAGCGGATTTAAATCTTGAAGGTTTTAAATCATTAAACGCCAAAGAAGTTCAAAATTACATATCGGCATTAAAAAAAGGATTTGCTTTAATATCGAGAAAAAAAATACTGACAAATAATGATATAATAGAAATTCAATCCGAATTAGAGAAAAACAAAGCGGGTTTTAGAAAACTACCCGGAACAGCACTTAAAAATGCAACAACAGGAGAAACAGTTTATACACCGCCGCAAGAACATTCAGAAATTTTGGATTTAATGGCAAATCTGGAACAATTTATCAATGATGATACAATGTCCGATTTTGACCCATTGGTAAAAATGGCAATAATTCATTATCAGTTTGAAAGTATTCATCCTTTTTATGACGGAAATGGTAGAACTGGAAGGATAATTAATGTTCTATATCTGGTAATGAAAGATTTATTGAATTTACCTATTCTGTATTTAAGTCGCTATATTATTTTAAACAAGGCAGATTATTACAAATTATTGCAGGAAGTCAGGGAAACCGACAATTGGGAAAATTGGTTGCTGTTTATGTTAGACGGAATAGAACAAATTTCAAAAGAAACAATAGAATTAATCGGGAAAATAAGAGATTTAATGTTTGAGTATAAAAACTTATTGCGTGATAATTATAAGTTTTACAGTCAAGATTTTTTAAACAACTTATTTAAGCATCCTTATACAAAAATTGAGTTTGTAGAACGAGATTTAGGCGTTTCAAGGATAACAGCAGCAAAATATTTAAACGAATTGGCAAAAGACGGTTTGTTAAGAAAAGAAAAATTAGGAACAGGAAACTATTATATTAATGAGCGATTAATGGATTTACTAACAATGAAATAAAAAACACTTTGGCTAACAATGTATATAAGGTATTGGGCGAGTGGCAGTTAAATTAAAATATTATGAATATAAATAAACGGCATTGTAATTTGAAAGTTAGGTATTTCAAAACGCCCAACGCCTCATATACTAACCGTTAGCGGTTATGCAAAAAAATAAGAATTACCCAAGAAATTTTAATAAATATGGAAATTGAATTTCAATGTACAGAAAATGATTACAAAAATTTTTATAAACTGCATTATAAAAATGAATTCCAAAAACGAATTATAGGATTTTTTCTACTTTCTCTATTAATTGGCTATGTATTTGCAGGCGATCCTTTTAATCTAACAAAATTCTTTTATGGAGTAATTACTTTGATATTTCTTCTCATAATGGGATACTATATTGTACCGTATATTGTAGCAATATCTAAAATGAAAAAATTAATAAAGAAAGACCCGAGATATTTAGAAAAAAAGAAACTTGTATTAACTGATGAAGGTTTATATTTTGAAACAACAAAAAAAAATAGTTCTTTGAAATGGGAAAGTATAGCTTCAATAAATTCAAATATTAAGTTTATTTTGCTATTCCTTGCTGACAAAAGTTTATATCTAATTCCAAAAAGAGCATTTTCAACTGATAATGACTCAATAAATTTCATAGGAATAGTTCGGAACCGAATTGAAAAAAATAATAACAGAATTAAAGCAACACCTAACACATCAAATAAAAAACCACCTTATTTATTAGGACTTCTTTGCTTAATCCCTTTAATTGGTGCTTTTGTAGGTTTGTTCTTTATTATATTAGGAATCACAAGATTTAAAGATAAATGGTTTACATTAATTGGCGTTTTTGGAATTGCTTTTACAGTAATTATTTATTCTTCTCTTTTCTATGCAAGTAAAAACTTATCATTTTTTAAGAGTGGATTTAAAGAATTGTTACAAAAGGAATTAAACAATCTCGTAAAAGAAATCGAATTTTATAAAATGGAAAATGGAAAATATCCCGATAGCCTACAACAACTGACAAAAGATAATCCTCAAATTTTCATCTATGACCCAATACAAACAAATC
>JALWNI010000155.1 GCA_027083695.1 Nautiliaceae bacterium
AATAAAAAAGAATTAAAAAATCTAAATCTACCACGATTAAATGAAATGAGTCTTATTAATTCAAAAGTACTTGAATTTGATAGATTATTGAGAGTTTTGCAGTTTGCTACTCAAGATATTATAAAACAAATGTTAGGATTTGAGTTAGAAAATATTGAGTATGAAAATATATACAACAATTTTAATAAAATTTCTACATTTGATAATATAGTTACTTTATATGAAAACACAGGTAAAAGCGATAATATTCTTTTTAATGAAATGATAAATTATTACAAAAAAGGAAAATATTATAAGTTTGGATTTTTGTTTAATATTTTAATGTTTGAATGTTTGTTTAAAAATGAAAAGAATTTATATTTTGATAAATCAATAAAAATCTTTTTGCATATTACAAATATTTTTCGCTCATATATGATGATGTCTCAAAATATTGGTCTTACTTCTTTTAGCGAGTTTAACAGGAGTAGTTTTAAAAAGAAATTTAATAATTTAGCAGATATTGCAGATACGATTATTTCAAGTGGGACTACGAGATTTGAAGTGAAATTTTCTCCATCAAAGGATGTTAAAGATCTAAAAAGTAAGGTTACTAAATTTAAAAAAGTATTTGATAAAGAGATAATCAAAAATAGTACGGAAGTGATTAAAACTAAGTATGAAACTAAGTATTTAAACTCAAATGAATCAAAAATTAAATATCATTTTTGTATACATTTTGTGCGAGAAAAAGATAGAAAAATAAAAAATTCTAATCAAATAAGATATTATTCTTTGAGAAAAAAATTGCAAAAACAAGCAATTGCAATTGATAAATTGCTAAAAAATCAAAGAATTATTAGTAAAAAAGATTTTTATAAAAATTTAGTTTACACTGAATTTGAAGAAATATTAAAAAATCAATATATGGATTTATCTAAGCTTATTACTACAATAGATGTTGCTGGAGATGAAAATAGAACTCCACCTGAAGTTTTTGCTCCTGTTATTAAATTTTTAAGAAGAGATTTAAAAAGAATTGATGAATTTAAATTTAATATAGTCAATGGTTTAAAAGGTAATAGATTTTTAGAAAATCATAGATTAAGACTTAGTATTCATGCAGGAGAGGACTTTAATCATATTGTAACTGGTATGAGAAGAATTGATGAAGTAATAGAGTTTTATAACATGAAAGAGTATGATAGAATCGGTCATGCTCTTGCTATTGGTATTGACCCTAAACTTTGGGTATATAGAAATAAAGATATTGTTTTGACAAAACAAGAAGATTTAGATAATTTGGTGTGGATGTATTTTAAAGCGATAGAAATTTCAGATAAAGTACCTATTGCAAATAGATTAAAAGATCAGATTTTAGGAGAAATTAGAGCAATTTGCAAAGAAATTTATAATGAAGATTATCAAGTTTATGATTTATATGAAGCATGGAAATTAAGGGAATATTGTCCAATATATTTTGATGAAGAAATTGAAGGAGATGAATTTATAAAAGCTGTGAAATTTAAAGGGGACAGGAAAAAATATAAAAAAGCAATAGAAATTTTAAATAGATATTATAGAGATTATGAAGTTTATGAAAAAGGAAATGAAATTATAAAACTTAATGATGGAAAAAATAATTTATTTAAAAATGAAATAGAATTTTATGAAGCTTTACAAGATTATATGATAGAAAAAATAGCTAAAAAGAAAATTTATATAGAGACTAATCCAACTTCAAATATTTATATAGGATTTTTTAAAATTTTTAAAGAACATCCAATTTTTAGATGGGTTCCGATAAATTGGGAAGATTTAAAAGAAGGGGCAAAATATAATAAATTTGGACTTAGAAATACAAGGGTTAATGTATGTGTAAATACTGATGATCCTATGATAATGCCAACTACTCTTTATAATGAATATGTAATTTTAGAAAATGCTGCTAAAAAACATACTGATGATGTAGATAAAATAAAGAAATGGTTACATGCTATTAGAAAACAAGGTTTAGATGTTTTTGATAATACTCATAAACATTATGAATATGTAAAGGTAGAAAGTGGATTGGATTGAAAAGATATTAGATAAATTTGAAGATTTTTTTAAAAGAGCTTTTTTAACATCAATGGTTTTTTATTTTTTTGTAATTTTGTTTGGAATAATGTTTGATGCTGAATTGTTGAAAAAAATTAAATTAATTGTAGAAGAGAAAAATTTTGTGTGGATTTTTGTAGTTTTTTCTATTGGGCTTAGTT
>JALWNI010000156.1 GCA_027083695.1 Nautiliaceae bacterium
ATATTTAATTTTTTAATAATATCATAAATTTCTTTATAGTTTATATTTTTATCGACTACAAGACTCAAATCTCTTGTTACTTTTTGAAACTTATTGATATCTTTTGCTTTTTTTGATTTCTTATTTAGTTTATTTAAATCAATTTCTACAAAATATGTATCATCAATATCAAACTCTTTTGCAACTTTTGGATGTAATTTTCCAATAATACCAATTTCTTCATCATTTTTTATAATTTTAGCACACTGATATGGATGAGCTATCGGAAACACTCCTTCAATTAATGAAAACTCCCCGATAATTTGAGAAAGTTTATCAACAGCATCTTTAAACTCAACTTTTCTTGGTTTTCCATGATTTACAGGATTTTCATAATCTGCATATCCGTTTAAAACGAAAGCAAATTTTTCCAATTCTTCTCTATTTTTATTGTAGACACTTCCTGAGCTAAATAAATAAACTCTTTTGTAATCATTGGCTTTATTAAACTTAATATCATCAAGTAATTGTAAAATTAAAGTGCTTCTTAAAGTATCTAATTCCTTAATAATTGGGTTAATTAAATCAAGATTATCATCAACTGTTTCAAAACCAAATTTTTTTAATCTATCTTTGTCCTCAAAAACAAAATGGATCACTTCATAAAATCCGTTTGCCACTGTTTTATATTTTAATTCATTAACAAATTCAATTTTATCAATAACTTCATTAATTCTGTTTTTCTCTTCAAAAATTAAAGGCTTTGAAGGAATATTATCTATTCCATAAATTCTTAAAATCTCCTCTGTAATATCTTGAATATTTTCAATATCTGCTCTAAATAGAGGAATTGCAACTTTAATAGAACCATTGCTTATGGATTTAATTTCAAATCCCAATCTTTTCAAAATTTCAACAACTGTTTTTTCATCAATTTCATAACCAATTATTTTAGTTACTTCCTTAATATTAATATTAATTATCTTTTGTTTTAATTCCATAGATAAATCAATTTCACCGCTATAAACAGGCAGTTTTAATTCATTTAATAAATAATTCATACCAAAGCTTAAATCAGGTTCGCTTCCTCTGCTTGCTCTAAAAAAATATTCGTCTGTTTTTAAACCATTTAAAAAGACAATCTCACTTACATATTTTGAATCAATATAATTTGCATCAATTAAATATTTTCCATTCTCTTCTATATTAATTTCATTTTTAATACCAACATAATATTTTCCAAAACATTTAACAATATCAACTCCGTTTTCATTTCCAAACTCTACATCACATAAATTCATTGGAGTTAATAATACTCCCGTTGCGTGCATAGAATATTTTATAAATTTATCTATCTTGTTTTTTGCTTCTTCTTCCACAAGAGCCAATCTATATTCAATTTTTAAAGGGACAATTACTTCTCCTTCTACCGCTTTTAAAAGATGAGATGATTTTTTTAATTCGTTTTTATCAATTTTTACCACTCTTCCTATACCTTCTTGCATCTCATCAAAATTAAAATCTAATGACTTTAACGATTTATTTAATCCTGCACTAAGTTCTCTTGCAATTCCATAAATACTAAAACAATCCCCCCTATTTGCTGTAACGCCTAGTTCAATTATTTCGTCATTTAAATATTTGCCAACATATTCTCCAATTTTAAGCTCACCCAATGAATTATCAAGAACCATTATCCCTTCGTGAAAATCTGGAAGACCAAGCTCTCTTGCGGCACATATCATTCCAAAAGATTCAACTCCTCTTAATTTGGCTTTTTTTATTTTAATTTCTGGAAGCTCAGCTCCTATTTTTGCAACTGCCACTTTTTGTCCAGCCGCTACATTTTTTGCACCACAGATAATTTGAAGTTCTTCATCACCTGTATTTACTTTACACAAATTCAGTTTATCAGCATTTGGGTGTTTTTCACATTCAACCACTTCACCGACTACAACATTTTGAGGAATTTCAATTTTTTTATAACCCTCAACTTCTTGACCAATTTTATTTAGCGTAAGAATAACTTCCTCAGTTGAGATTCCATCGAGATTAATAAATTCTTCTAACCATTTTCTTGTTACTATCATTTAAACTGCTCCATAAGTCTTATATCTCCTTCATACATACTTCTTAGGTCATTTATTCTATTTAAAAGCATTGCAAATCTCTCAACTCCAAGTCCAAAAGCATATCCGCTAACATCTTCGTATCCGACTGCTTTAAATACATTAGGATCTACCACTCCGCATCCAAGAA
>JALWNI010000157.1 GCA_027083695.1 Nautiliaceae bacterium
GTATTATTTTGAAAAATATCAAAAAAATTATCTTTTTTTACTATTTTATTTGCAAATTCTAAAAAATGTTTTTTTTTATATTCATTTATCTTTTTTGCAATTAAATTTCTTAATTTTGTTAAGTTTTTATTCTTTTGAGCATTTTCATCTATTAAATAAACAGAATCTTTTTGAATTTCAAGTTGTTTTTGAAAAAGGTCCATTTTTCTCTCCTTTTACAAATTTTAACAAAAAGATTTAAAAAATTCTAACTTTTTCAAAAACATAAACAATTCTAAAAAAACAATCTTAAATAGTTTGAAATTTTTAACATACAAAAATATTTGTTTAGAAATTTTTTATGTTTTCCGCTAATGAAAAAAACAAAGGAGTAAAAATGATTATTAACTTTCCAAGTCCATTTCCTTTTCCATTTCCAACATTTTCTCTTTGACCTAAGCAAGTCTTTAAACTGTTTTTGTGTAGAAAATGTTTTTGGTAACAGTTAAAAATTATTTAAAAAGGAGTATCAATGTTTTGCATTTTTGAAATTGTTGGTGACATAATACATTGTGTTTGTGTAAAAAACTAAGACCGGCAAGTCTCTAAACTGCTTTTTTCGCTAAAAATATAGCCCCTATTGCACTTGAAATTATATTTATAACAAAAAACAAAAATCCAGCCATTACAACGGGTGCTGGGTTTATATGCAAAAATTCACTTCCATATAAAAAGGTAAGCTCTCTTAGCCCGAGTCCGCCTACGCTTACAGGTATTACGCTTATTATTGAAGAGATAAAAAAGAGTATACTAAGTTCTATAATTTTGTATTTTATTCCAAGTGAAACAAGAATAAATAAAAATGTAAAAAGCTGTAAAATCTGGATAATCAGCGAAAAAATCAGGTTTTTAAAAAAGGATTTTTTAAATTCTACAAAGAAAAATTTATGAATAAAATATAAAATAAAAGGCGTTATTAAAAGCAACGTTAAAAATAAGGCGTATTTAATTTCTGTGAAAAAAGATAAAAAACCTAAAAGCAGAAAAATTGCAAAAAGACCGCTTAGTCTGTCAATTAAAAGAGCTTTTATTATTTTTTTATAGCCTGAATTAAATTCTTTTTGGTATTTAAAGGCTTTGTATGCATCACCTCCTATGCCTCCGGGAAGCAAGGTATTGTAAAACATTCCGAGATAATACAAAATAAGCTGTTTTTTAAATTCCATATTGATGTTGATATTTTTTAGATATGTATCGACTCTTTTAGCTGAGATTGTTTGGGATAAATTATAAAAAATAAATGAGGTTAATAGAAAAAAAGGATTTTTTATGGTTATGTTTTTAAACTCTTCAATAGGAATTTTGTGAAAAATCCAAAAAAAAGCAAAAAGAATAAAAAGGATTTTAATTAGAAGTTTGATTTTTTTCATAAGTTATAATTTCTTTTATTTTGTAAGGTTTTTTGCCTTGTGATTCATAATATGTCCTAATCATAATCTCAGCCAAAAATCCTGTGGTAATTAGCTGAATACCGCCAAGAATCAGCATTGTTCCAAGTGTTAAAAGAGGTCTATTGCCTATATTTTCTCCAAATAGTTTTAAAATTAAAAGGTAAAAATCTATCAAAAATCCAAAACTAAACATTAAAAATCCGACTGTTCCAAAAAAATGCATAGGTCTTTGACCGAATCTTTGCATAAATACAAGATACATCAAATCGCTTATAACTTTAAATGTTCTATTAAAACCGTATTTGCTCTTTCCAAATTTTCTCTCATGGTGTCTTACCGGAACTTCCGTTATTTTTGCGCCGTACATACTTGCAAGTATCGGGATAAATCTGTGTAGTTCTCCATACAGACCTAAATTTTTGGCTACATCTTTTTTGAATACTTTAAGTGTACATCCATAATCTGTAATATGAACGCCTGTTGCTTTTCTGATGATTTTATTTGCAATTTTGCTTAAAAATTTTCTAAAAGGCTCGTCTTGTCTTTTTGCTCTAATTCCTGCAACTACATCATAACCTTCGTTTAATTTTTCTATCATCATAGGTATATCGTTTGGATCGTTTTGTAAATCTCCGTCAATTGTTACAATAATATCACCGCTTGCTACTTCAATCCCCGCAGCCATTGCTGAGGTTTGTCCGTAATTTCTGTTTAAAACTACAAGTTTTGTTCTGTCATTCATATATTTTTTAATCTCTTCTACTGTATTATCAGTGCTACCGTCATCTACCAAAATAAGTTCGTAATCATAATCTTTAAGTGCTTTATCAACTTCTTCAATTAAATATTTAATATTTTCCTCTTCATTCATTAATGGTACCACTACCGAAATTTTCATTTAAATCCCTTTCCTAGCCATAAATTTACGCTTAATTTTTGTATTTTATTAAAAGTTTGTGCTTTTATCATTAAATCTCTTAAAATAGGTTTTTTCATTAAAATTTCTAATTGTTTCATAAATTTAAACTCTTTATAAAATCTTTTATTCCATTCAGTTGTATAATCTAAATTATTTTTTATAGCATTTGCTAAAATTTCAGCCGATTTAATAGAATAATAAATACCTTCAAAACTAAGTGGCATTACATGACCTGCCGCATCTCCCACAAAATAAATATTATCTTTTTGAATTTGAATATTTTCCTGCCAAGTTGGAATAAAATATCCTTTTGGTTTTACATCCACATTTAGATATTTGCATAAATTATCAAAACTCTCACCTACACTTCCGATATGTGTTTTATCTTCATGAGGAAAAGCCCAAGCGTAATAATCTCCTCCAAGTTTTTTGTCAAAGAAAAATTCGCATGTGTCGACTTTATACTCCTGAGTTCTTGCGTAGTGGGTTATGATTTTGGGTACAGGTGGAAGGTTTAGTGCTTTTCTAACAGTGGAATTTACCCCATCAGCCGCTATTAATATGTCATAATCAAAGAGGATTTTTTCACTGTTTATATTAACGAGTGCTTTTTTATTTTCAAAACCTTTGAATTTCCCATAAATCAATTTTGCACCGGCTTTTTGAGCTAAATCTCTTAAAGTCTTGTCAAATTCATCTCTTTTAACAATTGCTAAATTATCACCTTGTAAATCAATTTTTGTTTTTTTGTTTTTAAATTCTATTGTTACATAATTTAAAAGATGTTTAATAATATCTTTTGGGATATTAAATTCATCAAAAATTTTACTTTTCACTCCTCCTCCGCATGGTTTATCCCACTCTCTATCCTGAATTAAAGTTACATCAAAATTTTCAGCCAAAAGCCTTGCAGCCGTAGCACCTGCCGGTCCTGCGCCTATTATTAAAATTTTCATTCTCTTCTGTCCTTTTTATAATTAAAAGGTTCTTTTATTTTTTCTTTTGGTTTGATTTTTACAAGTGCCACAACACCTTTTTTAAATAAAAGCTCATAATTAAATTTATTAAGAGATGTAATTTTAGTAAGTACAATATCACCCGGTTTTGGATATCTTTTTTCAACAAGCATTTTTGCATATACGTTAAATGAAGGTGTATTTAAATGATACATTACTACTTTTTTTATATTGTGTTTTTTTACATAAATTGCGGCTTGTTTTACAGGGATTGCTCTTACATGAGCATAAATCCATCCTACATAATTCAAAATAAATATCATACTAAATCCAAGAATTAATGCTTTTATCTCTTTTGAGTAATTAAATATAGAAATAATTAAAATAAATCCTAATATTCCAAAATAAAATTTATTAAAAAATGGATATAAAGTTAAAATAGCTATTCTTGTAAAATCTTTAAAATGAGCAATATTTGCTTTTAGATAAAAAGGTAAAATCAACAGTATTAAAACAAATAATATAAAAGGAAGAGAGAATAAAAATTCGCTTTTTATCTTCTCAAAAGCAAGTGCCATAAAAATAAAAAGAGGCGTGTAACCGTATATCACATAATGAGGAAGTTTTGTGCCTGATAGTGAGAAAAACAAAAATACAAAGAAAAACCAGATACTTCCAAATAAAACAAAATCATTTTTTATCATCTCTTTTATTTTAGAAAGATATTTTAAAAATAAGCTAGTCCAAGGAAGTAGTCCTATTAATACAACAGGTATATAATAAAACAGACTTCCTTTATGTCTTTCAAAACTTGTATCAAATCTTTGAATGTTTTGTTTTAAAAAAAAACCTTTTATAAATTTCATTCCTTCTTGATGGTATTCGGCAATATACCAAGGAAGAGCAATTATTAAAAAAATTATAATTCCTTTGATATTAAATACATCTTTTAAAAATTTTTTGAAATCTTTTTTGATTAAAGAGTAAAAAAAATAAGTAGCAAGTGGTACAAGTACGGCAACAGGACCTTTTGTCAAAAATCCAAATCCTATAAAGGCAAAAGATAAAAGCAGATATTTTTCTTTATTTTCTTTTATGTAAATATAAAGACTAAACATTGAAAAAGCAATAAACATATTAAGAAGAGAATCGGCAATGGCAGCTTTTGCAATAAGTCCTATTTGAAGGGCAGTAACCATAAAAAATGCAGCTAAAACAGCCTTTCTTTCATCAAATATTTTTTTGGTAAAAAAGTATATTCCACCTGCCCATAATGTTGCTGCAATTGCACTTGGCAGACGCAAGGCAAATTCATTAAATCCAAAAATAATAGTAGAGAGAGCTTGAAGCCAATATATTAAAATAGGCTTGTCAAATCTCAAATGTCCGTTTAGATAAGTGGTAATAAAATTGTGATTTAAAAACATTTCCCTTGTAGCTTCGCTAAATGCACCTTCGTCTAAATTAAAAAGCGGAGTCAAACTTAATGTAAGGTAAAAATTTATTAAAATAGCCAAAAAGAGAAAAAATTTAAGGTTTTTTGTTGACATATAAGACCTTTTTATGAAATTATACTGGAAAAACCCTTATTTTGTCAGTATTAAGTCTTTTTCTAAGTGTCTCTTCTATTGCAAAAAGAGTCGCACCACCAGCAGAGCTGCATGCCGCACATGCTCCTCCATAACGGATAAATATATGGGTTTCTCCATTATTTCCCTCTCTTACATCTACAATTTCTGCATATCCTCCATCAAACGCTAGCATTGGCATAATGTCTTTTTTAAGTACTTCTTCAATAGCTTCAATCTTTTCTTTTATACTCATTTCTTCAAATTTTTTCATTTATGTCCTTTTTGTTTTAATATAACTAAAAATTATATTTATATCAAGTGAATTCCAAATCTAATAGGCCCATGGGCACCGTAAACCAAAAAACTTTCAACATCAGCGGTCTTGCTTGGACCTGAGATAAAAATACCCGGTGTATTGATATACTCCATTGCTTCTTGTGTTGTTTCAACTATTGAATTTTTATCTAATATTACCGCTACATTTTCACTTAAAAAAAGCTCTTTAACATATTCATCAATCCATACAGCTCCATTTTCCGCAATACCTAAAAGAGCTTTTGTTTTATACCATCCATCAGGCGCCTCATCCAAAACCTCCCCTCCGGCTTTTTTAAGGTTTTGTATAAATTTATCTAATTTTTCCATTTTCCACTCCGTTTGTTTGTTTTAAATTATCAAATTACACATCAACCCATTCACTCATCTACTCATACACCCATTTACCCATCCACTCATCTACCCATTTACTACTTAATAAACCTCTCCTTAGGAATTAAAGGCAAGGCTTTATATCTGCTCCATTCATTAGTTATTTTTTCAAGAAACGGTTTTGGAGTTAATCTGATAATTTTGCTAAACAGTTTAAACACAGTGGCTGAATGCATAGATTTTTCTGCAAATTTAATTATTATATTTTCATTTGTTACATATTTTCTCATTTCCCTAAGCTGTTTTGAAAAAGGAATTTTAACCGGACATACCATCTCACAGCTATCACACAATGTACAGGCAAAAGGAAGGTCTGAATATTCTTCTTTATCGCTTAAAGGTGCAAGAAGAGAGCCTATCGGTCCCGGGATTACATAGCGGTAGCTGTGTCCCCCGCTTCTTCTAAATACCGGACATGTGGTAAGACAGGCTGAGCATCTGATACATTTAAGTGTTTCTTTAAATTCTGTTTTTAGTCTCTCAAACCTTCCGTTATCAACCAAAACGATTACCCGTCTGCCTCCTTCTTTTTTGCCAAAAATTGAAGAGTAAGTCGTTATTGCCTGACCGGTTGCGTTTCTTGCAAGAATTCTTAAAAACACTCCCAAATCTTTCATAGAAGGAATTAATTTTTCAATTCCCACACTTATGATATGAAGAGGAGGCAGTATCGCCCCAAGGTCTGCGTTTCCCTCATTGGTGCATACTACCGCGTATCCTTTTTGGGCAATTAAAAAATTTGCCCCGCTTATTCCCGCATCCGCACTTAAAAACTCTTCTCTTAAAAGCTTTCTCATTTTTCTTGTAAGGTATGTCGGGTCTGTGTTATTCTCACCTAAAATTTCCGCGACATCTTCTTTTGTGGTGTGGATTGCCGGCAGAACTATGTGAGATGGTTTTTCACCTCTAAGCTGTACAATTCTTTCACCTAAATCGGTATCGATTACATTAATACCGTTTTTTTCCAAAAATTCATTAAGCCCACACTCTTCCGTAAGCATTGATTTGGATTTTACGATCTTTTTAGCATCTATTTCTTTAAGCAGATTCAAAACAATTTCATTATGCTCTTTTGCGTCTTTGGCAAAATAGACTTCAATACCTTCTTTTTTTGCGTTTTTCATAAATTCATCCACAAGGTTATGCAGATTTTCTATTACATAATCTTTTATCTCACTGGCTTGCTGTCTTAGCTTTTCCCACTCTTTTACTTCTTTTATGGCTTTATCTCTTTTTTGCCTTATAGCCCAAAGTGCCCTGTCATGTCTTGGACCTTGTTTTTTATAAAATTCAACCGCTAACTCATAATGTTTCATGGGCCTCCTTTAAAACAGTGGCAATATGCTTAAATTCGGCTTTTATATTTTCTTTATCAGCTATACCTTTTAGATGCATAAGACAGCTCATATCAACTCCCGTGATGATAGGTGTATCTTTGATTTGTTTTAGATTCTCTTCATTTAGCAAATCATCTAACTTACTTTTTCCCATTATATAGCTTATAAACCCTTCTTTAACACTAAACACACCGCCAAATCCGCAGCATTCATCTCTTTTTGCTTCTAATACTTTACACCCCAAGACATTTTTTACCTTATTAAAATAAGGGATATTAAGTTCACTCGGAGCACCTTCTAAAAGAGCTCTTAGTGAATGACAGGAGTTATGAAGTATTACAGGCGGATAATTTTTTGCTAAATCTCTTATTTGTAAAATATCGTGTAAAAATTCAACAAGTTCAAAAGTTTTGTTTGAGCTTTTAATATTTGATTCTCTGATAGTCGATACACAGCTGCTTGAAGGTGCCACAACAAAATCGTATTTTTCAAATATTTCATCAAAATTTTGAGGCAGGGTGCTTTCATATCCGCTGTTTAAAAAGGGTTGACCGCAGCAGGTCTGGTTTCTTGGAATTTCTAAATTTATTTTTAAATTTCTAAGTAGCAAAGCTGTATCTCTTGCTACTTCCGGGAAAAGCTCATTAATATAACAGGGTATAAATAATCCGATATTCATTATATTTCCACCATATTTTTTACTATTTTATAAACTACATAGTATACAACTGTACTTACAATTAAAGAAGTCACAAAATTCATTTTAAAAAGTCTATCAGGCAAAAAACTTGCACCAAACGCTATAATAAAAGGAACTAATCTCATTTTTCTCCTTTTTTGTATAATTTTATCAAAAAGAGTTTTAATGGTAGGAATTGTATGCGCTTATTTAAAAGAAGCAAAACCTTTGATTGAATATTTCGGATTAAAAAAGAGGAATGATAAATTTTTGATTTATGAAAATGAAAAAATATCTCTCATCATATCAGGGCAGGGGAAATTAAATTCTGCTGTTGCTACAACTTTTCTTTTATCTACCCGTGAAATTTCACATATTATAAATTTTGGAATAGCCGGAAGCAGTGAATATAAAATAGGGGAGATTTTTTTAGTAAATAAAATTAATGATAATCTTTTTCCTGATATTTTGATTTCTCATCCGTTTAGGGAAAGCGAAATAATCTGTTTTGATGAGGTTGTAACCGGGGGAAATTATAAGTTAGTGGATATGGAAAGCGAAGGGTTTTTTAAAGCAGCTGTAAAATTTCTAAAATCCCACCAAATTCATTTAATAAAAGTGGTAAGTGATAATTTGGTGTGTTTCAGACCAAGCGATGAATTTATGAAAAATTTAATCTCTTCTCATCTTGAAAATATAAAAAAATATATTAATTTATTAAAAGAGAATAAAAAAATTGATTTAAGTATAGCAGAAGAAATTGCAAAAAAATATCATTTGAGCTTTTCTCAAAAAGAACAGTTAAAAAACAGGATTATGTATTATTTATTGAATAATATTAAACTTCCAAAGATTGATTTTGAAAAGACCAACCGCAAAAATGATTTTAGGAGAATTATGAATGAATTTAAGATTTAGCCACATTTATGTGGAAAAACAGGTAAAAAACGAAAAGTATGTAAAAGAGGTTTTGTCAAAATTTCCAAAAGCAGAAGTTATAGAAATTAACCATTATAAAGACAGATTCAATCCTTATTATCAGTCTTTCAGAGCTCAAAGACAAGCCCAAGCACTTATTTTGGCTAAAAAAGAAGTTCCTTTTATATATGAAGCAAGTGAACTTATTCAAAAACAGGATAAGAACTTTTTTTATACAACTCCTATGTTAAATTGTATTTATGACTGTCATTACTGTTTTTTACAGGGAATGTATCCAAGTAGTAATTTAGTTTTATTTGTAAATTTTGAGGATTTTTTTGAGGAGGTTGAAAGGGTTTATAAAAATTTAGGGAATATGTTTTTATCTATTTCATATGATACTGATATTTTAGCGGTTGAAAATCTTTTTGGAGTCGCTGAAATTTGGGCTGATTTTGTAAAGAATAAAGATATTAAACTCGAACTTCGCACAAAAGCCGTAAATGTGGACGGATTTGAATATCAGGAAAATATTGTTTTTGCTTTTTCACTTTCACCGGAGATTATAATTGAAAAATATGAAAAATATACCCCGAAACTTGATGCAAGAATAAAAGCTATTAAAAAGGTGATCAATAAAGGTTTCAGACCGGTAATTGTATTTGACCCTATTATAAAAGTGAAAGACTACAAAAAAGTTTATAAAAAGTTTATTGAAAAAGTATTTAGCGAAATTGATTACAAAGATATTGAATCAATAGTTTACGGGACATTTAGAATGAATTCAACCCAGTTTAAAGCAATAAAAAAAGAGCTTTTAAGTGACATTTATTACTATCCTTACAGTGTAAAAAACGGTATTGTGGAATATAAAGACAAAGAGGAGATTATTAAGTTTATAGAGAGTTTATTGCCTAATATTAAAAAATTTAAAGTTTGATTTAAAATCAATATTTAAAGTTAATCTAATATTAATATATTATAATTACTAAAAAAAAGGAATAAATGAAAAAAAGAAGTCCATTAAGAATATTTTTTTCTGTTGTTAAGGCATTGCTTCTTAGAGAAATTCAAACAAGATTTGGTTCTCAAAAACTAGGATATTTATGGGCAGTTGTTGAGCCGATGGCTATGATAGTGTTTTTTGCGTTAATTCATGCGAAAATAGGGACTAAAACTTCTTATGATATAGTAACATTTTTAGCTGTTAGTTTTGTTAGTTATA
>JALWNI010000158.1 GCA_027083695.1 Nautiliaceae bacterium
TCTCTTGATATTGTGTAAAAAGTAATATTTCTGTTTTTTAACTTTAAAACAAAATAATTCCTCTTTTTATACTGATTTACAATCTTTACATCAACATCCCTTACCGGCTTGCTTATAAAATTAAGATATTCTAAAAAAGAAATCTGTATTCTTAAAATTAAAAATAAAAGAAAAAAAAGAAAAATAATTTTATTCATTATTTATATATTTGGCATATCAAACTGTGTATTTGTAGGTTCTATCTCTTTTACTTCACTCATTTTATCGGTAAAAAGTGTATATTTTTTATGAAAAAGCATCTCAACAGTACCGGTTGGTCCGTTTCTTTGTTTTCCAATAATAATTTCGGCATCTTCGACTTCTTTTTCTTTAAATTCAACTTCAACCGCTTTTCCTTTTTCAAGAGCTTCTTTTTGTTTTTGTTTTGCTTCCATTGCCTTATATACATCATCTCTGTAAATAAACATAATAATATCGGCATCCTGTTCAATTGCTCCGGATTCCCTAAGGTCACTAAGCATTGGTCTTTTATTTGGTCTGCTTTCAAGCGCCCTGTTTAGCTGAGAGAGTGCGATTATAGGTATTTGAAGCTCACGGGCTAAAAGTTTTAAACTCCTTGAAATCTCGGCAATAGCCAAATGTCTTTCTCTTTGGTCTGATGCAATAAGCTGTAAATAATCTATCACTGCCAAAGAGAGATCCGGATTTTGAGCTTTAAGTTTTCTGAGTTTCGCTCTAATCGTATGTATGTTTATATACCCCTCATCATCCACAAACAAAGGTTTATTAGAAATTTCATCTGCAATAGCACTTAGTTTACTCCACTCTTCTTCATTTAAACTACCTCTTCTGATATCCTGCAAAGGAATTCTTGAAGCGGCAGAGAGGATTCTTAGCATAAGCTGTTCAGCCGGCATTTCAAGTGAAAATATCGCAACCCCTTTATCCTGTTTAATAACATTTAGTGCGAGATTTAGCGCATATGCAGTTTTCCCCATCGATGGCCTTGCTGCAATTACAATCAAATCCCCTTCACCAAATCCGCTTGTCATTCTGTTTAATTCCACAAAGCCGGTATCAAGACCTGTTACGATTTTATTTTTTTTAGCAGCCTGGATTTTTATAAATTCAAGAGTATCCTGAACAACATTTAAAGAGCTTTTAAAATCCCCAGCAAGATTTGAAGTTGCAATGGAAAAAAGCTTACTTTGAATCTCTTCAACTTCTTCAACCGCTCTTTTATCTTCTTCTAAAACTATCTTTTTTATTTCATTTGAGAGATGAATAAGTTCTCTTTTTGTAGCCAAATCTTTAAGTTCTTTTGCATATACTTCTACTGCTTCAATAGGAGCAGTACCAAGTATTTCTAAGAAAAGCTCTTCGTCGAATTTGTTTTTTTTCTTTAATTCTTCTTTTAAAAATATTTCATCTATTGGCAAATCTTTTTTATATAGCTCTTCCATCGTCTCAAAAACCGCCTGATGGAAAGGAAGATAAAAATCATTTGGCTTTAAAATAGCCGCAACATCTTCATATACTTTTCCGTCAAATAAAATCGCACTTAATATTCCTCTTTCAATATCAATATTATATAAATTCAATTTTTTACCTTTTATGTTAAAATTTTATAAAGGAGTTTAAATGATAATTAAAATAACATATCCTTACAAAGATTTGCCAACAACACTTGAAATTAAATCAAAATATATTCAAACAGACGATAATGAACTAATCGAACAATTAAAATCATCAAAAAATCCTGTTGATATTGGTATAATTTTAACGCAAAATGAAAATAAATACAAAATTGTTAAACCACAAAAAGAAGATTTATTAATAGAAATAGAAGATATGGTAATTAATCCTAATTTATTTTAAAATATATTCATGTAATACTTTTAATAAATCCCTAATATCTTGTGATTCTAATAAAATTTTTAATTTATTTCTTTTTCTTTTTGGTAACGATCTTATTATTGTCTTTATTTCTTCATCATTTTTTGCTTTTTGAATTTTTTCAATATCTTCTTCACCTATAATTTTTATAAGTTTTTCTTTTGTTACTTTGTTTGGCAATAATAAAATTATTAAAAAAATAAAAGCCATCGAAAATATACCTACACCAACACCTATAATCAAGCCGGTACTTCCCATTATTCTGCCTCCTTTCTTATTTCTTCTAAAAATTTTTCCAACAATTCTTTTTCGGAATATTTTCCTATAACTTCGCCTTTTTTTATAATAAGTCCATATCCTTTTCCACATGCAATTGCAACATCAGCCTCTTTTGCTTCACCTATTGCATTTACCACACATCCCATAACTGCTAAATTAAGAGGTTTTTTAATATCTTTTGTGGCTTCTTCAACAGCTTCAACAATCGGTGGTAAATCTACTTCAATTCTGCCACAAGTTGGACAAGATATAATATTCACTCCTTCTTTAATTAATCCCAAATCTTTTAAAATCGCTTTTCCTACCCTTATCTCTTCTTCAAGCTCTCCTGTAATTGAAACTCTTAGAGTATCTCCTATCCCATCAAGAAGCAGCGCTCCAAAAGCCGCTGCACTTTTTATGGTTGCATGAAATTTAGTCCCCGCTTCTGTTACTCCTAGATGAAAAGGATAATCAACAAGCCCTCTTAACATTCTGTATGCTTCAACTGTTCTTATGACATCAGAAGCTTTTAGTGAAACTTTAATATCAAAAAAATCCAAATCCTCCAAAAATTTAATATGCCAAAGCGCACTCTCAACCATAGCTTTTGGGCTCTGACCATATTTCTTTTCAAGATGCTCTTCAAGACTTCCCGCATTTACTCCAATTCTTATAGGAAGGTTTCGCTCTTTACAAGCTTTTACTATTTCCTTAACCCGCTTTTTTCCGCCAATATTTCCCGGATTAATTCTCAAAGCATCCACATATTCAGCCGCTTTTAAACCGAGTTTATAATTAAAATGGATATCAGCTATAACAGGAAGAGGTGATTTTTCCACTATTTCTTTTAAAGAAGATGCATCTTCTTCATCCAAAACCGCAACCCTAACTAAATCCGCCCCTGCAAAATAGAGTCTGTTAATCTGATCTAGTGTTGTTTTTATATCTTTTGTTTTTGAATAAGTCATTGACTGAACTGAAATTGGAGCATTACCTCCAATTTCTACATCTCTTATTTTTATTTTTCTTGTTGGATATCTGTTCAAACTTTTCTCCTTAAATGATATATATATTCAATATTTCCTTCTTTTCCTTTAATACTTGATTCTTCACTTCTTAAAATCTTAAACTCTTTTTGAACATACTTTTCAAAATTTGCTTTTGCTTTTTTTATAGCTTCTTCATCAATAACAACACCCTTTTTATCTCTTTTTGCTTCAATTCCTACTTCAAACTGAGGTTTAAAAAGCAAAATCATTTCATCTGATAAAGCAGCCAATTTATCAAAAATTTTAAGAAGTGAAATGAAACTAACATCGCTTACCAATATATCAAATTTATTTTTATATTCAAAATCTCTGATATCAGTATTTTCATAAACTTCAACTTTTTTATTATTTTTTATTTTTGAATGAAGCTGATTGATACCAACATCCACACATACAACTTTCTCAGCTCCCTTTTCAAGTGCTACTTCGCTAAATCCGCCTGTTGAGCTTCCTACATCTAAAACTTTTTTATTGCTAAAATCGATATTATACTTTTCAAGATAATTTTTAAGTTTCCAAGCTGCTCTACTGACATAAACTTTTTCTAAAATTTCAATTTCAGGATTTTCAACTTTTAATGAAGGTTTTATTGCAATTTTACCATTTATTTTTATTTTTTTATTTTTAATCAGTTCTTTTGCTTTATTTCTACTATCAATATAACCATTTTTTACCAAAAATTCATCAAGTCTCATACTATATCTTTTTGTGAAATTTTATCAATTTTTCAAGTTTTTCACATACTTTTTCACATAATTATCTTGATTTATTATTTTTTTTGTTATAATAATCAAAACAAAAAAGGAGAAAAAATGGGATTCAGTGGATTTATGGCACTTGTACTTTGTGTTATTGCAACTTTTGCAATGCTTTATATAGCAATTGATGCATCAAAAAAATCTCCAATAAAAGATTAAGAAAGTAAATCATATAAAGAATCTTTTACTTTCTTTTTTTCATATAAAATTTTATAAACTTCATTGGCAATAGGTGTATATATTTCATTTCTTTTAGCAATTTCATAGATTGCTTTTGTAGTATAAACTCCTTCTGCAACTTCACCTAATTCATTTAATATATCATTTAGCAACTTACCTTTTGCAAGATTTAGTCCAACTCTAAAATTTCTACTCATTGTAGAAGTGGCTGTTAAAAAGAGATCCCCACTTCCTGCAACACCTAAAAAAGTATCTTTTTTTGCTCCAAAATGTTCTCCAAATCTATCCATTTCAACAAGACCTCTTGAAATTAAAGCAGCCCTTGCATTATTTCCAAGATTAAGTCCTTCACAAATACCAGCGGCAATAGCAATAACATTTTTATATGCGCCTGCAACTTCTACACCGATTATATCAGTATCTGTATAAATTTTGATAAAAGATGGGAAAAATTGAGCAAATTCACTGGCTAAATCCATATTTTTTGAAGCAATCACAAGAGCTGTTGGTTTTTTTTCTTTAACTTCTTTTGCAAAAGATGGACCTGAGAGAAAAGCTAAATTGTTACTATCAATATACTCTTCAAATATTTCATTTAAAAATTTAAGAGTTTTAATATCAATACCTTTACTTGCACAGAGGATTTTTTTATTTTTTAATTTATCTTTATGTTTATCTAAAAATTTTCTTATTGATTGAGAAGCAATTACAATAATTAAATATTTATTTCCAAGCGCATGTTCAATAGATACAAAATTCTCAATATTCCTTTGTTTTCTAGATGTAATAAATACATCTTTATTTTTTTCTTTTAATGCATAAAATATTGCGCTTCCCCAAGCTCCAGCTCCTATAATACTAATCATTTAATACTCCTATAAACATTTGAAGATCATCTTTAAATCTCTCAATATCTTCTTTATCTCCAACAACTATCAATATATCCCCTTTATCAAGTTTATGATTTATTCCTTTTGTTACAAATTGAACGTTACTGCTCATTTCTTTATCAACAACTGCAATTATTAATATATTATAATTTTTTGAAATTTCTTTATCAATATCTTTTATATATTTTCCATCAAGAAAAGAATTCTTAGGAATTTCTATTTCAGAAAATGATAAAGTACTGTTTTCAAAAATAATTTCTTCAATAATTTTTAATGTTAATGGTCTTTTTAAAATTGTCATAATTCTATTTGCTGTAACTTCATAAGGATTAATCGTTTTGTCAACACCGGCCAATTTATATTTATACTCATTCCCCTTTTCACTTACTTTTGCAACAAGTTTTACATTTGGAAATATCTCTTTTATACTAAGACACAAAAACAGATTTTTATCTTCATTCCTAAGAGTTGCAATAGCTATTTCAAAAGTTTCCAATTCATTTAATAAATCATCATCTATTTCACGAAAATAAAGTACATTATATAATTTTTCTTTTGCTTTTTTCTCTTCTTCTTCATCAAATACAACGATAGTTAATTCTTTTTTACCTAAATATTTTGCAACCTTTTCACCAAAATCATCAAATCCAAAAAGAACTGTTTTCATACGCTACTTCTTTCAACTAAATATTTAAAATAATTTACACTTACACTATATCCCATAACAACGATAATATCTCCTGCATCTAATTTTAAATCAAAAGGTGGATTAAAATAAAAATGTTTATTGCTGAGTTTAAAAGTTTCATTTAAAAGATTAGAACCGTTTTTTTTAAGAACACCAAACAAAATAAGTTTATATCTATCAAAATCTATTTCTCCAATAATTTTCCCGTCTAAAATTGAATTTTCAATAACAATTATTTCATCAATTACTGCATTTCTTTTTTCAGTTAAAATAGCATCAATAACTTCAAATGTAATTGGATGCCCAACATATTCTGCCATCAAAAGAGCAGTTACAGTAGTTGGAACAACAACATGAGTAGCCCCTGCTTTTTGAAATTTTGATATATTTCTCTCATCATTTGCAAGAGCAATAATCTCTTTTTTTAGATATCTGAGACTCAAAATAATAAATGCATTGGCAATATCATCATTTGTTAAAACAAAAATTTTGCTTATATTATCAAAATTTAATTTTTTTAAAAATTCTTTATCTGTAACATCACCTTTCATTGCAATATATTCTCGTACCACTGCACTATTTACTCTTTCTTCGTTCATATCAACCACTATAAAATCCTGATTTTCTTTTTTAAATCTCTCGCACAATATTTCCGCTTCGTTCGAATACCCGCAGATAAGATATATATTTTCCATGCTTTTTGCTTCTCTGACAACTCTTTCAGCTTTTAACTGTTCAAGTTTTTCTGCAAATGCAGTAGCGATAATTGAAGTTGCAAAAGATATAAAACCAATACCAAAAATAATAAGTATCATTGTTAAAATTTTACCCTCAGGCGTTACAGGAGTAATATCTCCATATCCGACAGTAGAAATAGTAATTAAAGACCAATAAATTGCATCAAATAAATTATCAATTTTAGGATTATCATGAACTTCAAAAACATATATAACAGCTCCACCGATAAATGTAACAAACCCAACAGCTAATAACAATATTAAAAGTTCAAATTTTTTATTTGATAAAACTTCTATAAAAGTATTAATACTTTTTAAATATCTTACTATTTTAAAAAGTCTAAATATCACAAAAATCCTAAATATACGAAGTGGTCTGTAACCCGGTAAAATTGCTAAAAAATCAATAATAGCAAAAGGAGTTTTTATATATTCCCACTTTTTTGCAATTATTTCTTTTAAAACTTTAAAAAAATTAAATTCTCTTCCTAAAAATGCAGATTCTTCATATTCTTGAATAATAATTTTATGAATATCATTATAAACCCATACTCTTATTATATATTCAACTAAAAAAACCCCCGTTATAAAATAATAATCAAAATCTTCCAAAATAGGATGTATTTCATGCTCAATATCATAAAGTAATATTCCAACACTTAATAAAACCAATATTAACATAAAAGAGTCAAAAAACTTTTTATAAACAAAAGTATCATCATTCATCAAACGCCAAAAAAATCTTTTAACTCTTTTATATACTCTATTTGAATCAAGATAAAAAGCAAACGCAATAAAAAGCTTGATTATTGCGTTTTTAGGAGAGTGTGTCTTAAAAATTGTATATGTTTTTTTTAAAGCTTTTTTCACTTCAATTTTTCTTTAAGTATTTTATTTACAATTTGAGGATTTGCTTTTCCTTTGCTGGCTTTCATAACTTGACCTACAAAAAATCCAAACAGTTTCTCTTTTCCTGATTTATATTCTGCTACTTTATCCGAGTTTCTTTCTAAAACTTCATCAACCATTTTTTCAATAGCCCCCTCATCGCTTACTTGTTTAAGTCCAAGTTTCTCAATTGCCGCATCTACTTCAATCTCTTCTTCCATTAATAAATCAAGAACTTTTTTACCACCCGCTCCACTAATTACAGCCTCTTTTTCTCTTATAGCAATAAGAGATAATTTATCAGGTGTTACCGGAGAGTTTTTAATATTAATACCAGCTTTATTAAGTCTGCCAAGAAGCTCGATCGCTAGCCATCTATTAGCTGCATGTGGCTCTACTCCAAGCTCAATCATCTTTTCAAAAAATTCAGCAAGTTCAGGCTCAGCAGTTAAAACTCCGGCATCATATTCTTTTAATTTATATTCTTCCATATATCTTTTTTTCTTTTCGTTTGGAAGTTCAGGAATTTCAATACCAAAAAACTCATCTGGAACTTCAAGAGGAAGTAAGTCTGGTTCTGGAAAATATCTGTAATCAGCTGATTCTTCTTTTCCTCTCATACTTTTTGTTTCACCAGATTTTGTATCAAAAAGCCTTGTCTCTTGAATTACCTCATCTTCATATTCATCATATTCATAGGCTTCAATGTGTCTTTCTACCTCATATTCAATTGCTTGTTTTATAAATCTGAATGAATTAAGATTTTTAATCTCAACCCTTGTTCCAAACTCTTTTTGACCTTTTGGTCTGACTGATACATTCGCATCACAACGGAATGACCCTTCTTGCATATTTGCATCGCTTATACCTAAATATTTCACAATAGCATGAAGTTTTTTAAGATATTCAATTGCTTCATCACTGCTTCTCATATCAGGCTCACTTACTATTTCAAGAAGAGGTGTTCCGGCTCTATTTAAATCAACCTTACTAACATCTCCTTCATGAATATTTTTCCCTGCATCCTCTTCAAGATGAGCTCTTGTAATTCCAATTTTTTTACCATTATCAAGTATTATTTCACCGTTTTCAACAATAGGCACTACAAATTGACTTATTTGATATCCTTTTGGAAGGTCAGGATAAAAATAGTTTTTTCTCTCAAAAGTTGAAATTTTATTTATTTTTGCATTTACAGCCTTTCCAAACATTACGGCTTTTTTTACTGCCTCTTTATTCATAACAGGCAAAGCTCCCGGAAGCCCAAGACATACGGGACAAGTATTGATATTTGGCTCATCCCCAAAGCTTGTAGGACAAGAGCAAAATATTTTTGATTTTGTATTTAATTGAACATGTACTTCAAGACCTATAACCACTTCATAATTTTTACTCATTTATTCTCCTTTTATAAATATAAAAAACTTTTACCACTCATCTACACATTCACCCATCAACTCATACACTCATCTAAATGTTCACTCATCTACTCATTAACCCATTCACTCATTCGCAGATTATTCCACCACAAATCTGAATCCGTGCTTATGCAAAGCTCTTTTAATCTCTTCTTGATGTTCTAAACCTCTTGTTTCAAGAGCAATAGAAACATTTGCATCACCAATTGCCAGATTTAAATCTGTTCTATCATATCCAATTGAAACAATATTCGCTTTTTGTTCAGCAAGAATTTCGGTAAGTTTCATTAAAGCACCAGGCTTATCCACAAGTGTAATTATTAATTTCATTTTTCTATGAGATTTTAAAAGACCTTTTTCTATAATTAAATTAATCATTGTAACATCAATATTTCCACCACTAAGTACTACTCCTACTTTTTTAGGAGCGCCAAATTTGATTTTATGATGAAGAAGTGCAGCAATTCCGACAGCTCCCGCACCTTCTACAACAAGCTTTTGTCTCTCCATCAAAAAAAGAATAGCATTTGCTATCTCTTCATCATCAACCTCAACAATATCATCAACAATTTCTTTAATTATTTCAAATGTTACAGGTGAAGTATCTCTTACAGCTATTCCATCTGCTATTGTTTTAACATAAGCACTATCTTGTACTGAACCACTTAAAAAACTTAACCTCATAGCAGGAGCCCCGGCCGCTGTTACGCCTATAACTTTTATATGAGGATTTATCTGTTTAGCAGCACTTGCAATTCCACTAATAAGTCCACCACCTCCAACTGGGACAATTATATAATCTAAATCAGGCACTTTTTGAAGCATTTCAAGTGCTATTGTACCTTGTCCAGCCATAACATCATAATCAGCAAAAGGATGAATAAATTCAAGTCCTTTTTCTTTTGCTAGTTTAAGTGCAAATTCATAGGCTTCATCATAATTATTTCCTGCCAATACTACTTCTCCAC
>JALWNI010000159.1 GCA_027083695.1 Nautiliaceae bacterium
CTGGAGTATTATTTGGATTATTAGCAGTACTTAATACTAAGCTACATATATTATATAAATTTGGTATTATTGTCAGTTCTATTTTTGGATTAATCTTCTTTTTTAATCTTATTCTTTTGTTTTTTTACTATTTAAAAAAAATATATAAATCCAAATATAGATTACAAGCATTAACTTCTGCCTCTGTCATTGGTGTTTTACTGATATACCAATATAACTTTTCAGATGAAGCAAAAGAAAATAAGATGAGAGAAAAAGCAGAGCGTATAGTTAAATCCAAGTTAGATTCTTTACATTATATGAATACGAATTATATGAGTTCAAATAATCATTTTGAATATTGTGATATTGAAGGCTCAAAATTCAATGCAAACCATGACATAGAAGTATATTTTGACTGTCTTTATGATAAAGGTTATTATCTTGTAAATGGTGTGACATTTGACTTAATGTCATCTTATGTTCAAGATAAGAAAAAATAGTTATGAAAAAAATATTAATATTACTAATTTCAATTGAGCTATTTTATGGATGTTTAGCTAAAGACAATAATACAAATTTAAATAAAACAGAGTCAATTAAACAAGAAAATGAATTATTAGATAAGGGTTCTAATGCTTTTAAAAGAGGTAATTTTTATGAAGCTTTAAAATATTTAAAAAAACTCGTAACCTTAAAAGAGAGAACAGGAAATATAAACTCTATAGCTGAAATTTATCCTGTAATTGCTTTATCATATCAAAGTATAGGAGATTATAAAAGTGCATTAAAATATTATGAAAAAGCTTTAAATATCTTAGATGATAATAATTTAAACAAAACTCTTAGTTATAGTGGTATGGGAGAGATGTATAAAGAGTTAGGAGATTATAAAAAAGCTTTGATTAATTACCAAAAAGCCTTAAAAATTATAGAAAATAGATTGGGGAAAAACAGTATAGATACAACAATGTTCTATGATAAGATAGGAAATTTCTATATGGAAATGAAAAATTATCCAAAAGCTTTAGAAGTATTAAATAAATCCTTAGCTATAAAAAAGAATACTACAACAACAAAAAAGATAGATATGGCATTAAGCTATATGAATTTAGGTTCAGTCTATTATCGAATGAAAAATTATTCAAAAGCTTTAGAGTGTTTTAATAAAGAGTTAAATTTAAAACTAAAATTGGTAAATCAAAATCATTATCATCCCATTATTGCTACAAGTTATAATAATATAGGGTTAGTCTATTTAGATACACGCAACTATCAACAAGCATTAGAATATTTTAAAAAAGCTTTATATATACAAGAAAATAGCATTAAATCCAATCGGATTCTTGTCAAAAATTATTATAACATGGCATTGATATATGCACTAGGTATGAATGATTATCAAAAAGCATATATCTATTCTAAAAAAGCTTTTGATTCTTTTTTTATCAATCAAAATAAGAGTTTTGCAGTATTAGACAATTCTCAAAAATTAAAATATCTAAAATCAACCAAAATGTATTTGACAGAGTTGATGATGAATACTTATCTATATAATCATAAAAAAGAAAAATATATAACACTAAATAGATGGTTAAACTATAAATGAATTATATTTGATTATGAAAATAGTTTGAAACTATTGTATCAAAAAACAACAGACCAAAATATAAAAAATAATATTAATAAACTTTTAGATTATCAAAAAGCTTTAGCAAGACTTTATCAAAATATTCCAAATAATAAAAAAATCAAAGAGTTACAAAATAACCGATTTTCATCACATCTATAACCTTAAAATAATAGAATACGAAACCAATTCCAAAATAAGAGAAAAACCATCTGTTTCACAAAAGTAAATAAAATAAAAACAAAAAAATTAGGACATCTAGGCTTGGTAGTAGGAATGTGTAAAGAGCTAAATATATCAGAAATAGTAAATAAGCATATAATAACAGGAGACAAAAGAACCCTAAGTCACGGGGATGCAGTAGTCTCAATGATACTCAATGGCTTAGGATTCACAGGGACACCACTATATATGACTCCACAATATTTTGAAGATAAACCTATAGCAGAGTTATTAGGAAAAGATATAGAGGCAGAGGATATAAATGATACGCCCATTCAAAAAATAAATGCAATTAAAATTCAATAAAAAAAGAGGTTAAGGTTGATAAAGTAAAGTTAAATCAAATAGACCAATATAGGATTTAAAATGAAACAGTATCAACACTTAACCCAA
>JALWNI010000160.1:0-1542 GCA_027083695.1 Nautiliaceae bacterium
ATTAACAGCCATAAGACATATTAAAAATGCAAGAATTCCTGTTAATGTTTTTGCAAAAGGGAGAATCTGTGAAGCCATCAGTGCAAAAGAGCTTAAATTTTTAGATTCATCTCCGTAAGCATTAAAAACCAATACCGAAAAAGTTGCCGCCATATACATTAAAGCAACTGTTATAATTGCAATAATTATTGCCTTGAAAAAGTCATTTTCATTTTTAAATTCGTGAGAGAGATGTGTAATTGCTTCAATTCCTACAAAACACCAAAAAATTATTCCCATGGTTTTTATTAAATTTAATTGATGGGGTGTAATGTGGAAATCTTGAAACAGAGATATTATTAAAAATGCTGAAACCAATAAAATAATGATAGAGGTTATGAAAATATTGATATTTGATGAAATATGAAAAGATATTAAGTTTAAAATAAAAACGATTAAACTCATAAGAATAATAAAAGGAATTAAATTGGTTGTATTAAAAACATCAGCCAAATAAGCAGCGCCTGTTATGATTACAACAGGAGGTCCGATTGGAGTGATTGAGAGATACAAAAGTGAGGTTATTTTGCCAAAAGTTTTGCCAAATGCGTTTTCTACAAAATATGCACTTCCTCCGGCATTTGGATAAAGTTTGCCAAGTTTTCCAAATACAAATGCAACGGGTAAAATTAAAAATGCTATTAAAAACCATAATAATAAAGCCGTCCAACCGCTGTATGTAGCACTTAGAGCCGGAACTATAAAAATACCGCTTCCAAGAAGTGTTACTATAATAGTGGCTGTTCCCTGATAGAGATTAAGTTTCATAATAAAGTCCCGAATTAAAGCCTGTTAAGTGATAAGGATTTAATCCTTGTCTATGAGTTAAAGTAGAGTTTTTAAGGTTGTTTAACAGGTTTTTAAACTCTTCAATTTGTGTTTTAAATTTTTCATTTTCAAGAACTTTTATGCTTTTAATTACTTCAAGCGCTTCTTCAAAATCGCCGTTTTCAATAGCATATTTTGCATAAAGAATTTTTTTATCAAAAATTTCATCTTCAACATTATCAATTATAAGCTGTAAAAAGTGTTTTATTATGTTTATTTTTTTCTCTTTGCTTGTGGAAAAAGGAGCGATTATATCAACTGTGTTTTTAATTCTTTTATAAGGTTTTGGCTTAAAGCAGTAAAGGTATCCGTCATATTCTATTGTTTTTATTGTTTTGTCTTTTGGGATGTATTTCAGGTTATCCGTTCTTTTTATAGGTATTCCTGAATTTATCTCTATTTCAATATCGTCATCGAAAATATCGTCTTCAAAAAATTTAAACCTGTTTTCAAAATAGTGAATTGTAACTATTATGGTGGCGTTTTGGCTTAGAGCTTTGTAGATATGTGATTTATCCGCTTTGAAGGAATAAATTTCATTCGGTTTTAAAATTTTCGGCTCTTCAAACGGACCTGTTAACACTTCACCGTCTATTACAAACACATCCTCTTTTGCGTTTTTTGGATGTGGAGTGGCTTTTTGGGTATGATAGTTTTTTAGTTTCATTTTATAAA
>JALWNI010000160.1:1552-9128 GCA_027083695.1 Nautiliaceae bacterium
TTACTTCTATGTTTTCTTCAATGATTTTATCTTCAATAAGTTCTCCAAAAGGCACATTAAGAGCATTGGCAACAGCCCAGAGAGTATTGATAGTCGGATTTGTTTTGCCTTCTTCTATGCTTAAAAGATTTGATTTTGAAATACCGGCTTTTTTAGCCAGGGCGCTTAGAGAGTAGTTTTTTTCTTCTCTTAATTTTTTTATTCTTTTTGCAAGGTTTTGAAGTTTCATTTTATTCCTTGTTTGCTATTTAGAACGAATTTTAATATAATTGTTCGTTAAATTCAAGAAATTATTAAAATACTGACTAAATATATTCAACAAAAGTGCAAATTTTTTAACGCTTTTATGCATAAAATTTGCAATTGTTTCACTTTATTTGTCAGGATTTTTTTAAGGAGAAATTAATTGAAAAATAAAAAACGAGGCTTAATTGAGATGATCGGTGCTACACTTATTTGGGGGAGTACTCCGATTGTTGGGATACTTTCAAACCTGCCAAGCCCTGTATTTGTATTTTTTAGGGTAGTATTTGCTTTTCCTTTTATATTTTATTTTGCTATTAAAAAAGCCGGATTTAAAGAGTTTTTCAAATTAAAACCTTTTTGGCCGCTTTTAATAAGTGGAATTTTTTTGGGAATTAATTGGATATTTTTCTTTTGGGCTTTAAATCTTACTACAATATCGACAGTTGTTGTTTTATATTATACAGGTCCCATTATTTCAATTATTTTGGCTGTAATTTTTTTAAAAGAGGAGTTTAACAAATATGTTTTAATAGCAATAATTTTAGCTTTAATTGGAGTGGTAATCAGTAATTTTGACAACGGGTTTAAATTTAATTTTGGGGCGTTTATTGCCTTACTTGCGGGATTATCATATGGATTTTTGGGATTTTTTTCCAAAATTGCTACAATGCACCACAGAGCTGTTAGTGTAACAGCTTGGCAGATTTTAATATCTATAATTTTAACAGCCCCGTTTTTGTTTTTGAATCATTTTGAGTTTGGTTTGACTACATTGATTATTGTATTAATAGCAGGTGTTATTCACACGGCCTTAGCTCTTTTTCTTTGGTATGATTCGCTTAATTTCATAAGTGTGAGCATTGCTTCGATTTTGCAGTATCTTGATATTTTCTTTGCTATGCTTTTTGGGCTTTTTTTAGGACAGATTCCTACTTTTAATCAGTTAGCAGGTGGGGTTTTGATAGCAGCGGCAGGGGTTATAGGAGTTAAAAAATAGGGGCTTCTTTTGTAATTTCTTTATTTGGCGGAGGTGAGAGAGGGGTATATAATTCTTTTTTGCCGTTTGGAGTTATATAAGTTTTTACTTTTCTTGGAATTTTAAATGTTCTTTTAAGTTCCGGATGTATTTTTAGGAGTCTTTCATAATAATATTTAAAGGCAGGAGCAGATACTATACCTCCTGGCATTCCTCTTCCAAGAGAAGTTGAATTATCATTACCAAACCATATTAAAGTTTCTGTATCAGGGGTAAATCCGTCAAACCATGCATCTCTAAAATTATTAGTTGTTCCTGTTTTCCCTGCTATTTCTATGCCTCTTACCCTTGCTTTTCTACCAGTACCTTTTTTAACGACATCTTGCAAGATATTAATCATTAAATAAGCTTGATAATCAGGTTCAATTTCTTCTTTTTTGTATTCAGGTATAATAGTAATATTCTCTTTTGGGATTACGAGTTTTTTTACAATGTGAACTTGTGATTTTATTCCGTAATTGCTGAATATCGTATAAAGCTCACTCATTTTCCACATACTCTCACCAATACTTCCAAGTACTATTGATAAATTGTTCGGCATTTTATCAAAACCAAAAGCATATAAATTTTTAATAATATTATTTAAACCAAGTTCCATTGCTAAATTAATAGTAGCTAGGTTTCTTGAATGAACAAGAGCTTGTCTTAAAGTAATAAGACCTAAGGTATTGTTTTCATAATTTTTTGGTTTCCAATATTTATCTTCATCATTATCACTTGGTATTTTAAATTTTCTGTTTATATCTGGTATAAGACTTCCGGGATTATATCCTTCATTTAATGCTATTTGATAAATAAAAGGTTTTATTGAACTTCCAAGACTTCGTTTTGATTGTATTGCCCTATTGAATTTAGATTTATTATAATTGACTCCTCCGACAATTGCTAAAACTTCACCTGTATGTTGATTAATTGTAATCATTGCACCATTTAACTGATTTGGATTTAGTTTTGGGTTTAGTTTTAAAACTCTTTTATAATTCCATTTTATAGTTTTTTGTGCTAGTTGCTGAGTTGGTAAATCAATTGTTAAATATATTTTATATCCTCTTGTCAGTAAATCTGGATAGTGAGGAAGTAATCTTTTTATTGCTGTATCTATTGCATAAGGTGCTTTTGGGGTTAGCATTTTTTTATAAACTTTTGGTCTTTGAAGTAATGCTTTTTTGTACTCATTGGGAGTAATCCATCCAAGATAATACAATCTTTTTAATATCCAGTCAGCTCTTTTTAAATTTAACTCATAATTTTTTGTTGGGTCGTACAGACTTGGTCCCTTTGGAAGCGCTATAAGCATTGCAATTTCTTTTAAAGACAAGTTTTTTAAATCTTTATGAAAGTATCCAAGGGAAGCTGTTTTTATGCCGTAATATCCGTGTCCAAAATATATTTGATTTAAATATCTTTCAAGTATTTCTTCTTTTGTTAAAAAATGTTCAACTTTTAATGCAATCATCATTTCAGTAAGTTTTCTTTTTAATGTTTTTTTTCTATTTAGATAAATATTTCTTACCAGCTGTTGAGTAATTGTTGAAGCACCTTCAACTTTTTTACCTGCTTTGATATCTGTAATAAGTGCTCTTATTATTGCATTTATGTTTATTCCTGGATGTTCAAAAAAAGATGTGTCTTCTGTCGCTAAAAGTGTTTCAATGACTCTTCCAGGTATGTTTTTATATTTTACATAAATTCTGTTTTGTTTAGCATATCTAATATCAAGTAATTTACCATTTCTATCATAAAAAAGTGCTGATTGAGGAGGATTGTAATTGATTATTTTGTTTGCATTAAAATTAACAGATTTATAAAAATCATATAGAAAAAAACTTAAAATTATTACGCCAATAATGGCAATACCTAATAAAAAAGCTAAAATTTTTTTAATCATTTACTCTCCAAAAAATTTATTGTTTTTTTTATAATATCATTACTTATGCAGGTTCTTAATATAATTCTAAATATCGGTGTTTTCACAGTAGGAGGTCTTATAGCTCCTATTAATATTCTTTTATCGAGTAATTTTTGCTGTTTTTTTATTACATCTTGATTGTTTTTTGCTTCTATAATTTTAATCAAACTTTCTGTATTAAATATTAATTTTTCTTTTATTTTATGTTTATATAGACTTAAATTATTTTGAATATGTTGCATTCCATAATATGCAAGTAATATATCCACTGGACTTAAAGCTGTGGTATAAATAATACTTTTTGCTCTATTTAATAAAAATGTTATTATATCTTTTTTTGTCAGAATATATGCCCCGTAACTTCCAAGGGCTTTACCAAGAGTACCCATTTTGATTGTTTTAGAAGGGTTGAGGTTATATTCTTCCGTAATTCCAAGCAGTTTTTCACCGCAAACTCCAACGCTATGAGCTTCATCTATTACGAGCATTCCTATTTCCTGAGCATAAGATGTTATCTCTTTTTTTACTTTGTCTCCTCTCATAGAAAAAATACCCTCTGTAAAAACAAATACCCTGTTGAAATTTTTATAATCAGAGCTTTTTTTTATTAAATCTTCCAAATTATTATGTTTAAAAAACCTTACTTCTGCGGATGTTAGTTTAGTGCCTATAATTCCACTTGCATGATACTCTTCATCAACCAAAGCCAAATCTTTTTTTCTCACAAGCTCAAAAAGCGCCAGATTTGCCAAAAAACCGCTTCCAAGCACAATGCCGTCTTCAAAATTATTTAATTCACATAAATATTCTTCAAAATCTTTGTGAGTTTGAGTGTATCCATTTACAAGCATTGATGCTTTTGCACCGTGAGAAAAGAGAGTTGAAGCATGTTCAAAAGCTTTTTTTCTTACTGTTTTGTTTTCTGCTAAACAGAGATAATCATTGCTTGCAAGGTCTATTAGATTGTCATAAATTTTTCTTTGTCTTAAACGTCCTTTTTTATTTAAAACTTCAAGCTCTTTTTTATACATATTTACTCTTTTTGGCAATTTAGATAAAATTTTACCAAAAAAGGCCTTTAATGGATATTAGGAAAGAGTTTTTAGATTTTTTTGAAAAAAAGGGTCATAAGGTTTATCCTTCTGCACCTCTTGTGCCGCAAGATCCTAGTTTGCTTTTTACAAATGCGGGGATGGTGCCTTTCAAGCCTATTTTTACAGGCGAAAAAGAGCCTCCAAATCCTCCAAGGGCAACTTCGGCTCAGCTTTGTATGAGAGCCGGTGGTAAACACAACGATCTTGAAAATGTAGGTTATACAAATAGACACCATACACTATTTGAAATGCTCGGTAATTTTTCGTTTGGAGATTATTTTAAAGAAGAGGCCATTGCTTATGCATGGGAATTTGTAACGGAAGTTTTGAAGCTTCCAAAAGAGAGACTTTGGATTACAATTCATGAAAGCGATGATGAAGCCGGAAAAATCTGGGAAAAATATGTAAGCAAAGACAGAATTGTAAAAATGGGAGATAAAGACAATTTCTGGCAGATGGGTGATATAGGACCTTGTGGGCCTTGCAGTGAAATACATTATGACCAAGGAGAAGAGTTTAATTCAAGTGAAGATTATTTAGGAGGAGAGGGGGATAGATTTCTTGAAATATGGAATCTTGTCTTCATGCAGTACAACAGAGACGAAAAAGGAAATTTAACACCCCTTCCAAAGCCAAGTATTGATACGGGTATGGGACTTGAAAGAATTACGGCTATTAAAGAAGGAGTTACAAGCAATTATGACAGCTCGATTTTTAAGCCTCTGCTTGAAAAAATAGTAGAAATTACAGGCAAAGAGTATTTTAAAGATAAAAGAGGGGCAAGCCACAGGGTTATTGCTGATCATATAAGAGCGGTGAGTTTTCTTTTAGCAGAAGGTGTAAGATTTGATAGGGAAGGTAGGGGATACGTTCTTAGAAGAATTTTAAGAAGGGGAGTTAGACATGGATATCTTCTTGGTCAAAGAGCCCCTTTTATGTATAAAATCGTTGATACCCTTGCAAATCAAATGGGGGGACATTATCCTCAGCTAATTGAAAAAAGGGAATCTATTAAAGACTCTATGAGACTTGAAGAAGAGAGATTTTTTGAGACAATTGACAAGGGAATGGCACTGTTTAAAGAAGAGCTTGCAAAAACAACAGGTAAAATTTTCAGCGGTGAAGTTGCGTTTAAACTTTATGACACATACGGATTTCCCCTTGATTTGACGGAAGATATGCTAAGAGAAGTAGGTAAAAAAGTAGATATTGAAGCATTTAACAAACTTATGGAAGAACAAAAACAAAGAGCCAGGGCAAACTGGAAAGGCAGCGGGGATAAAAAGATAAATCTCAAAGATTTGGAAAAGTATGAGCCGAATAAATTTGTTGGTTATGAAAAAACAGCCGTTAAAACGAAAATAAAAGCCCTGTTTGATGAAGAGATGAATGAAGTTAAAGAGCTTAACGGCAGTGGATGGGTTATGCTTGAAGAGACTCCTTTTTATGCTGAAAGCGGAGGACAGATAGGTGATAAAGGTGTTTTAAAATGCAAAGGTGAAATCAGTGCAAAAGTAGTTGATACCCAAAAATTTGATGAAAGAAATTTAAGTAAAGTCGCTGATGCTAAATTAAAAACAGGCGATGAGGTAGAAGCGATTGTGGATGAGAGCAGAAGAGAGATTGCAAAACACCACTCTGCCACACATCTTCTTCATTCAGCCCTTAGAAAAGTTTTAGGCGAGCATGTAACACAGGCAGGGTCTTTGGTAGAAGCAAACAGACTAAGATTTGACTTTACTCATCCAAAAGCGCTAAGCAAAGAAGAGCTTGATAAAATAGAAGATATGGTAAACAATATAATAGCAAGAGGAATTGAAGGCGAAGTGGCCGAGATGAGTATTGATGAAGCGAAGAAAAAAGGCGCGATGGCATTATTTGGAGAAAAATACGGTGATATCGTAAGGGTGGTCGGATTTGGCGATTACAGTGTCGAGCTTTGTGGGGGAACGCATGTTAAAAATACGGCGGAAATAGGCAGTTTTTATATTGTTAAAGAAAGCGGTGTAAGTGCCGGGGTTAGAAGAATAGAAGCGGTTGCGGGACTTGCGGCTTATAAATATGCAAAAAATTACAGGGATTTGGTTGAAGAGCTTAAAGCAGAAAACAAAGCAAAAGATCTTAAAACATTTATAGATAAACAAAAAGAAGAGATAAAATCTCTTAAAAATGAAATTAAAGAGCTTCAAAAAGCGGCTGTAAAAGAGATTAAGCCTATTAATAAAGATGGAATAAATTTTGTTATTGAAAGAATTGATAATGCTAATTTAAGAGAAATTGCGACCGATTTAAAAGGGAGATACGATAATTTGGTTGCACTTCTTGTTGGAGAGAATAAAGGAAAAGTTCAAATAGTTGCCCTAAGCGGTGTTCCTGAAATTAAAGCTGGGGATTTAATCAAAGAATTTGCCCCTGTTGTAAATGGAAGAGGCGGAGGAAAACCGGATTTTGCACAAGGCGGCGGAAGTGATGTTTCAAAAATAGACGAACTTATTAAAAAAGCAAAAGAGAAATTTTTATAATATTTTTCTTTTGACATTAATTTAACATTAATTTAATATAATAACATAAAAAAGAGGTAGTATGAGTTCAGTTTTATTAGTGGAAGATGATTTACAGTTAGTTAAAATTGTAAAAAAAATTCTTGAAACAAAAAACTTTGAAGTCGAACTTATAGAAGATGGACTTAAAGCAGTTGAGAGAATAAAAGAAAAACAGTTTGACTGGTATTTAATAGATATTAACATTCCTAATATTTCTGGATTAGAACTTGTGAAGTTTATAAGAGAATTGTATTGTGATGGTTTTATTATTATGATAACTGCCAGTGTAGATGAGTATTATTTTGAAAAAGCATATGAATATGGATGTGATGATTATATTAAAAAGCCTTTTCATATTAAAGAGCTTGAAGTTAGAATCAAACATTTGTTAAATAAACAAAAGTCTTTTTCATTTGATGATTATGAATTTAGGTTTGATGATAATGAGCTTTTTAAAAACGGAGAAAGAATACCTCTTAGAAAAAAAGAAAAAAGACTATTGCATATCTTACTCCAAAATGTAAACAAAACAGTATATAATCAAAAAATTATTGATTATGTTTGGGAAGGAGAAAAAAAAGATAATTATCCTCTTCGTCAATTAATAAATGAAATAAGAAAAAAACTTGATAAAGATTACATTAAAACTGTTGTTGGAATAGGTTATAGGTTTGAAGTGGAAGCTTAAACTTCAAAAAGATTATTTAATCTTTTTTTTAATAACCATTTTGTATATTTTATTATATTT
>JALWNI010000160.1:9138-9634 GCA_027083695.1 Nautiliaceae bacterium
AAATTGAATAAACAGTTATAAAAGTAAAGAATATGCTAAAACTGTTCAAATTAGAAGTGAATTTAATTCTGTTTTAAATAATATTGAACTTATTTTTAAAACTCAATTATCTGATAATTTAAAAGTTCTAAATTCATTATATCTTTTATATAATAATATAAAATCTTTTAATCCTGACCGAGTGGCTGAAATTTTAAATAAAGAAAACAAGGGTCCCGGATATTATGAAGTTTTTGTAATTAATAGACATTATAAAATAATTAAAGCTTCTTATAAACCTGATTTGGGTTTGGATTTAGGAAAGTTTTCAAAATATAAAAAAGTTTTTGAAGATGTTTTTAATGGAAAACAGAAAGTCAATATTTCTTATTTAATTTTTGATTACTCTTCTTTTACTTTAAAAAGATATTTTTTGGTTCTCTCTCCCGATAAAAAATATCTTTTGCAATTAGCTTATGTTGTAAATATTTATCCAAAATTAAAAGATGTATATTAC
>JALWNI010000161.1 GCA_027083695.1 Nautiliaceae bacterium
CAGCAAGCATATATTTAAACTCGTCTTGAGAGACAGGAGGTAAAAGAGTAATATTATGCAAATTATATTTTTTTATCGCATTAGCTACTAAATCAACTTCATCACCTTTTCCAATAAGTAAAAAATGAACATTCTTTTGATTTTGTAAATTCTGTGCAAGACGAACTATATTCATCATATCTTGAGCATGTCCAATATTCCCTCCATAAAACAATACTACTTTATTCTCAAGATTTAATCTTTTACGATAATAATTTTTTGATGTTACTGGTTGATTAGATGCCCAATTATAAAGTAAGTCAAGAGGTTTTTTATTATAATAATTTTTAAACCATTCTAAATTTTTAGGAGACTGTATAGCAATTATATCTGCTGCATCATAATTAATATTTTCAAAAAATTTAAAATATTTTGCAATAAAAGACTCTTCTTTTATTAAACCACTATCAATTGCCCATTGAGGGAAAAAATCACGTAAAATTAAATAACTTGGTACATTCCACAGTTTTTTTAATTTTTTAACCAATGGTCCCCAAAAAATAGAAGGAGAATAATAAATAATTAAATCATGTTTATTTTTATAAAAAAAATTTTTACAGTTTTTCCATGCATTATAAGATAGAAGAGTTTCATTTAATGCTCTCTTTATTTTATTTACATTTTTTATCTCCCCACTTTTAAAAGTACATATATTAACTTTTTCATAATTCCTTAACTCAATTCCCTTTTGAATATTTGATGTAGGTGTAATAACTGTAACTTCATGACCTCTTTTAATAAATTCTAATGAAAGTTCATGCATCATCTTAGCTGCTACTTTTGTACTATTAGGTAAATAATCATCTACAATTATACAAATTTTCATTTAACTTTTTCTCCAAACCACACGATTTACATAGTCCGTATAAGATAAAATTATTCTTAATACTTTATCAGAAACATTTGGCATAGTATAATCGTTTACTTCTCTAAGCGTTCTTTGATTACCTCTTTTTTGTTTTTCCAATATTGATAAAGCTTGCAATATTCTATCTTTATTAAGTCCTACTAGCATCACTGATGCTTCTTCCATAGCTTCAGGTCTTTCATGAGCTTCACGAATATTTAATGCAGGAAAATTAAGTATTGATGACTCTTCTGAGATTGTTCCACTATCAGATAATACTGCTTTAGCATTCATTTGAAGTTTTACATAATCAATAAACCCCATAGGTTTCATTAAATTTATTAATTTATGAAATTTTACTTTAGTATCCTCTATTCTTTTTCTAGTTCTAGGATGTGTAGATACAATAATAGGCATATTGTATTTATCAGCAATAGCATTTAAAACATCAACTAATTTATAAAAATTTATATCGGAATTTATATTTTCTTCTCTATGTGCAGATACAACAAAATATTCACCTACTTTTAATCCCATTTTTTCCAAAATTATAGATTTATTAATTTTAGCCAATTTTGAATGTATTACTTCATACATAGGACTTCCTGTTTTTATTATTCTATCTGCAGGCAATCCTTCCCTAAGAAGATATTCTCTTGCAATATCACTATAAGTTAAATTTATATCACTTATATGATCAACAATTCTTCTATTAGTCTCTTCTGGAACTCTTTGATCAAAACATCGATTTCCAGCTTCCATATGAAAAATAGGAATTTTTCTTTTTTTTGCAGGTATTGCACATAGACAGCTATTTGTATCACCCAAAACCAAAAAAGCATCAGGTTTAACTTCTTCTAAAACAGGGTCGACTTTAATAAGAATATTTCCAATTGTTTCAGCAGCAGTTCCCAAAGCAGCATTCAAAAAATAGTCAGGTTTTTTAATTCCAAAATCTTTAAAAAATACTTCATTTAATTCATAATCATAATTTTGCCCGGTATGAACTAATATATGCTCAATAGCTTCTGATTCCTCTAGTTTTGCAATAACCGATGAGAGCCTAATAATTTCAGGTCTTGTTCCAACTACTGTCATTACTTTTAATTTTTTCATTCTTTATACCTTTAAAAAATATGTATCTGGATTTTTTGGATCATATATTTCATTTGCCCAAATAAATAATATCATTTCTTCATTGGAAATATTTTTTATATTATGTGTATAACCTGGAATCATCTCCACAATCTCCATCTTTTTATCAGATACTTTATATTCTATAACTTCGTCACTATAAATATTTC
>JALWNI010000162.1 GCA_027083695.1 Nautiliaceae bacterium
ATGTTTTTAGGACTTTGGCTTTATAAAAAGACTGAGAGAAAGATAATAATGTCATGATAGTTTTAGAGAATGTTACTAAATTTTTTAAAACTAAAAAAGGAAAAAAATATATTCTAAAAAATGTATCTATGACAATTCCAGAAGGTGTTAATGTAGGAATTTTAGGAGTTAATGGGGCTGGAAAATCTACTTTTTTAAGAATACTTGGAGGAATTGATTTTCCAAATAGCGGAAAAGTTATGTCCAGTAAAACTTTCTCTTGGCCATTAGGACTTGCAGGAGGTTTTCAAGGAAGTATGACAGGAAAGCAAAATGTAAGATTTGTAGCAAGAATATTTGGTAAAAATGAAGAAGAGATAAAAGAAATTATTGAATTTGTAAAAGATTTTAGTGAGCTTGGGGATTATTTTGATATGCCAATAAAAACTTATAGTAGCGGGATGAAAAGTAGATTAAATTTTGGACTTAGTTTGGCGTTTGATTTTGATTACATATTAATTGATGAGACATTATCCGTAGGAGATAGTAGGTTTAAGAAAAAATCAAAAGAAGCATTAATGAAAAAGATAGAAAAATCAAATGTTTTAATGGTAAGTCATTCTATGAGTGATTTAAAAAATATATGTGATGTTGGAATTGTTTTAAATAATGGTAAAATTTCATACTTCAATGATATTAATGATGCTATTAATGTATACAAGGAAATAAATGAAGCTTAAAAAAGATTTTGACTTTTTATTAAAAGTTATTTTTGTATTTTTATTTTTTATAGGAAGTATTTATATTTTGTTTATTAAATCGGAACTTTATGAATCTAATGCAAATATAATTATTAAAAATCTTAGCACAAAATCTGCAAATATAGGAGGATTTTCATTTTTAATACCAAATACCGAATCAACTCAGGATGTTTTTATAATAAAGACATATTTAAAATCATTTGATGAGCTTAAAAAACTTGATAAAAAGTTTAATTTAAAAAAGCATTATTCAAGTGATGAATTAGATTTTATTGAAAGATTAAAACCTTGGAATACAAATGAGGATTTTTTAAATTTATATCAAAAAAGACTAGTTTTTGTTTATGATCAACAATCAGGAGTGATAACACTTGGATTTTTGCATACTCATCCAAAAAATGCATATGAAATAGTAAAAGAGCTTATAAAAGATGCAAATGAGCAACTTAATTATTATAATAAACTTATTGCAAAAAAACAGCTTGAATATATAAAAGAGGAGGTTGAGAAAAATAAAAAGGCTTTGGAAGAAGCGATAAAAAAACTAGAAGAATTTCAAAATAAACATACTATTTTAGACCCGACTCAAACAGCAAGCGCTCAATTGGCGTTACTCTCAAATTTAAAAGCTACTCTTATTGAAAAAGAGGCTAAATTAAATGAATTGTCTGAGTATATGAATCCTAAAAGCTTTGAAATTGTTAGATTAAAGGGTGAAATTAAAAACTTAAAAAATACTATTGCAAAAATTAAAAAAGCTCTTGCAAATCCTCATAAAAAAGCGTTGAATGTTTATATATTTGAATTTGAGAGATTAAAAGGGCTTGTGGAGCTTAATAAAGAGCTTTATAAACAATCACTACTTCAATTTGAGCAGTTAAAAACAGAAGTTCACAAAAATTCTAAAATTCTGCTTGAAATTACAAAGCCTGTAATACCTCAAAGCTATAAGTATCCTGAAAAATTTAAAGATTTAGTAACACTATTTTTGGTATTAGCATTATTATATGGTGTGATTGTTTTAATTAGAGCTATTATTAAAGAACATATTGATTAAAGGATAAATATGAAAAAAATACTTTTTTTAATAACTTTTTTTATTAGTTTGTGGGCTGTGGATATTGCTATGACACAAACACCAGTAAATAGTGAAAATAATATTACTTTAAAAGAAAAACCTTTTGGATACAATTTATTCAAAGGGCATTTTGCAAATATCAAACAATTTATTTATAACCCACATTATAGAATTAATATAGGAGATAAAATTTCCATAGTTTTTTGGGGAGCGTTTGAAAATCAGCTTGTTGTAGAAGTAGATAATCAAGGAAATATTTTTATTCCAAAAGTAGGTGTAATTCATGTATTAGGGCTTGAAGCTTCAAAACTTAATATTGTTATTCAAAACGCAGTAAAAAAAGTATTTA
>JALWNI010000163.1 GCA_027083695.1 Nautiliaceae bacterium
ATCTAATACAGAAGAGTTCTTATCTGTCAAAAATTTAAAAAAAGAGATAATAAAAATAAATTTGCTGAAAAATACAAATCATGAAAAAATCATATTAAATGATTTCAAATTTTTAAAGAATGAAAAGAAAGTATCACCAAAAAATACATCATTAAAAGATTTGTTAAGCTCAAAAAAAGATAAAATTGAAAAATTACCGGTAAATTTACAAATAGAGATTGTAAAAGAGATAAAAAATATATTGGTTTCAAAAGCCAAGAGTGATTCTTTAATCAAAAAACTTGTAAATACAGAAGAATTTAAAAAAGTTACAAATATTAAAGATTTGGTGACTTTGACTAAAAAATATGATTTAAATCTACAAAAAATCATAATAGGTCAAGAAAAAATTCAAAAACAAACTATTTCTATAAATTTTCCAAAGATTACAGCCAAAAATTTTGAAAATAAAAATATTAAAATAAATTCAAAACCACTCGAAGATATAAAAACAAAAAAAATTGATTTAACATCTTTAATTAAAGAATCACACAAAAAAGTTTCTAATGAAAGAAGTGTGGCTCCATTACAAAAGCAAGAAAAAAAAGATTTTTCAAATCAGGAATCTTTTAATATCGGCTTTGATATTAATTCTCAGTTCAAACAAAAAATTATTCATGCAAAACAGAGTATTAATCATTTTGTCTCTTCATTAAAAGAAGCTGTTGAAAACTATAAACCTCCAATTACAAAACTCTCTTTGGAACTTCATCCAAAAGAGCTTGGCAAAGTTGAAGTAGTGATAAAACAGCAGGGAGATAGTTTAAATATACAGATTAATACGCAAAATCAAACAACTATTAATTTTTTAACAACACAACAGCAAGAACTTAAAAATTCGCTTGTAAATATGGGATTTACAGATATTAATATGAACTTTAACTCAAATGAGCAAAACAGACGGCAAAATAAGCAAAATAATTTTCAAAAAATTTCTGAAATTTCAAATGAAGATGATGAACTTGTTATTGATTTTACATATAAATATGCATAAGGAGAAAAAATGGCAATAAATACTATAAATCAAACCACAAAAACAACAACTTCACAAGACCAAGTTTTTAATCCCAACTCTCAACTTGATAAAGATGCTTTTTTACAGCTTTTTATAAAACAGCTTGAAATGCAAGACCCAACAAATCCTATGGATACTGATAAAATGCTTGATGAAACAGCACAGCTTACTACACTTGAAATGAATCAAAATATGCAATCAACTCTTGATAAACTTGCAAATCAGCTTAGTACGACACAAGAGCTAAATACTATAAACGCAATTGGAAAAATGGCGGATACAGGAGAGAGATATTTAAATGTTACAGATAGTGATACTACAAAAGATTTTGATTTGTATTTTGGAGATGACATATCAAGCGGAGAAGTTATTATTAAAAATAAACAAGGAGACATTATAAGAACATTTCCCCTAGAAGCACATACAAAAGGAGTTTTGAGTTTTGATTGGGATTTAAAAGATGACAATGGAAATAGGGTTCCAAGCGATACTTATGAAGTAACAGCTGAATATACTTCTCCTGATGGTACACAACATCAAACAGCACTTGGTGCTTATCCGATTGAGTCTATAAAATTTGAAAATGGAGAAGTGTATGCAAAACTTGGAAGTAATTATGTACCATTTAGTCAAATAAAAGAGATTTATGATTGGCAAGGATAAAAAATGACTACATCATTTTTTAATGGAATAAGTGGACTCAAAAGCTTTCAAAACGGAATTGATATATGGGGAGATAATATTGCAAATATAAATACGACTGCCTTTAAAGAGAGCGTTCCTGAATTTTCCACTATTTTTGCTAAAAATATCTCTTCATCTCCTATCAGTTCCGATGTAGGGCTTGGAAGTATGCTTGATGCTAGTGCAAAAAATATGCAGATGGGAAGTTTGATAAATACAGATAAAACATTTGATTTGGCTTTGGATAAAGAAGGATGGTTTGAAGTAAAAAAAGGAGATAAAAATTTTTATACAAGAGATGGAAGATTTAGCAGAGACGCTAATGGTTATCTGGTAAATAATGAAGGAGCTTATTTAATTGTTGCAAATGCTGATAATCTTTTAAAAACTAATAATGGCTATATGATTAATACTTCAATTAATACTGATAATTTGACAGATACGGGAAATTTTTCTCCAATCTCATTACCTGATAATGTCATTTTGCCGGCTGTTGCCACATCTAATATACAAATCAAGGCTAATTTAAATAATGATGATAAATTGTTAAATCCTGTACCGGCACAAGGAGATTTGTATTTTTCGGCTCTTTATGATAAAGATGGAAATCTTTTGAATATGGTAGATGGAAATTCTGTTGCTTATACTCTTGGAGACAATATTACTTATGATAACGGTCTTTTTCAAAAAGAGATATGTATAAGCGATGATATAAAAGATGGAAAAGATGTGAATTATGATTTTAGTGTAAATGGTAAAGAGATAAAATTAACACTTCCTGATGGAAGTACAAAAGATGAGATAACCTCAGCATTGGAAAATGTTTTAAAAACAAATGGAATTTTATATCAAAAAAGTGATAATGGACTAATAATAGAATCAAAAGATTATTTGGTTATTAAATCAAATGATAATTTAGTGAAAAGTGCTGCGGGATATAAATTTGTATATAAAAATACACCTGTAAATCCGGAGGAATTTAATACTCTTGATTCTCTTGCTTCTAAAATGCAAGAAGCTTTAAATACTATATATCCAAATCAAACGAAAGTAAGTGTGGAGAATGGAAAAATAGTTGTCAATAATCTTTCAGATAAAATTATTGAATCAAAATTTATGCAAACAGAAAATAATAACGATTTATTTTTTAAAAATATCTCTTCTGCCGGAAATATTATCCAGCCTTATACTGTTGCAAAAAGTTATCAATTTAGCGCTAATGAGCAAAGTTTTGGTGGATATATTTATGAATCAAATGGGGATAAAGATGAAATAAGTTTCAATTTTTTAAAAAAAGAAGTAACTTCTGATAACACTATTTGGAAAGGAACTGTTTCAGTTTTAAAAGATAATAATATAATATCTCAAAACAGTTTTGATTTTGTTTTTAATAATGACGGTTTTTTAATTTCTCCTAAAAATATTACTATTGATACTCCGCAAAAAATAACAATTGATACTAATTTGAGTGCTTTTAGGGGGGTGGATAATAAAATATCTTATTCTTTTGCTCAAAACGGTGTAGAAGAGGGATATCTGAAAGATTATAACATAAACCAAAACGGAGATATTTTTGCAAATTTCTCAAATGATAAAAGTGTAAAAGTAGCGACAATTCCAATTTATCATTTTGTGAATGATCAAGGTTTAGAGAGCGTAGGCAATTCATTGTTTCAACAAACTTCTAATTCAAACAAAGCATTTTTGTATAAAGATGCCAATGGAAATTACATTCCAGGAAGCAATATACATTCACATATGCTGGAAACTTCAAATGTTCAAATGACTCAGGCTATGACAGAACTTATTATAAATCAAAAAGCATTTAGTGCGGCGGCAAAAACTGTAACAACAAGCGATGAGATGATTCAAAAAGCAATTAATATGAAAAGATAATTGGAATGAAAATTGCTTTAAATAAAAAAAATTAAAGGATTTAAAAATGATGAGAAGTTTATGGAGCGGAGTTAGCGGACTTAATGCTCATCAGGTTGCAATGGATGTAGAGGGTAATAATATTGCAAATGTTAATACGGTAGGGTTTAAATATAGTAGAACTAATTTTCAAAATCTTTTATCCCAGACAGTAAAATCTGCAACTGCTCCGCAAGGAACACTTGGAGGTAAAAATCCTCTCCAAGTAGGACTGGGTGCGACAGTTAGCGCAGTTGAGACTATTTTTAAACAGGGAAGTATTCAAAATACAGATAAAAATACAGATATGGCAATAAGCGGAGATGGTTTTTTTGTTGTAAGCGGAGATGGAGGCAAAACTTACAGATATACAAGAGCTGGGGATTTTACATTTGATGCAGATGGAAATTTTGTAGATCCAAATGGATATATAGTTCAAGGATGGCTGGCTGATCCTCAAACACATAAAATAGATACTGCAAGTGGTGTTAAGCCGATTACTATACCACCAGGTTTGACTACTCCTGCTCATGCAACAAGTAAAATTCATATTAAAGCTAATCTTAACAGTGGTGATCATATTACAGAAATGAGTGGAACAAGGGCAACAGTTGACCCTCTTGATGATATGAATGGATTATATGATGTAAATGGAGATGTGATTAAATTAACTCCTGATGTGGATTATGTTTCTATTGCTATTGATAAAAATAACGATGGCGTAATTGATACAAATACTGAAATTTATAAATTTACTTATGGCAAAAGCACTTCTGATACTGATTTTAAATTCACAACTATTAAAGATTTAATAGACGATATTAATTATATTATAAAAGATACAACAGGTGAAACACCATCTTCTCAATATAAAATATATTTAAATGGTAATGGACAGATAGTAGATCCTGAAAATAGAATAAAAACAGAAGTTCATCTAGCTTCTACGAATAATATTTTACAAAATATATTTAAAGGTTTAGATGGTCCTTCAACTACCACAGGAAATATTAAAGCTATTCAAAACTCTTTTATAGGTGCTGATGATGTGGGAGAATTATTTGATGCTAATGGAGATGCTTTTAATCTTGAAGATGGGCAGGGACTTACCGCAAGTATTACAGGATTAGGTGAAACAAGAAAATTTATTTACACTTCAACTCCTATTAATGAAACTGAGGGATGTACAACAACAAATGGGAGTTATCAACCAAAAGACCCAATTATTACAGACTCAAATGAAGGCCTTCATTGGACATATGATTCAAATAATAAAAGAGCATTTTTTAATGTAGGACAACAGATACAAATAACATATGGAGATTCAAATAATACTACTAAAACATATGTTTATGGAAAAGATTTTCAAACAATAAATGATTTGTGTTGTCTGTTAAATTCTGATATGAGTAATTTAGGTTTGGATGATGTTTTAAGCGTGCAAGATGGTAAAATAGTTGAAAGTAATGGAAATGGTATTCAAAATGCTCAAATAGAAGATTCAAATGGAGTGGCAGCAGATTCAAACAGCGATACACCGCTTGGCAGACTTCAAGCAATATTTAGCGGACTTGATAATAGCGGAGATTCAACAAAACTTATCAAGAAAAATGATATATATTATTTTCATGATATAGAAGATTTGGTTCATTTATGGCAAATGGCTGTTGATGATAGTGGAGATCCTTTAAATTCTACCACTCAAAATAGTGCAAAAGTAGATATTAATAAAGATGGAAAAATTCAAATTCAAAATACATCTCCAAATTCATTTAATATAAGTGTAGCAGGATATCCTGCTAATGGAGAGGATAATCAGTTGTTTACCGATGCATTTTCTTCAATAAATGGAAGTTTAGCAGCAGGAGGAGTGGCAACAACTCAAAATATGAATGCCGCAACTCATACCACAAGTATTGATATTTTTGATTCCCTTGGCAGTAAACATACATTAACTCTTCATTTTAGAAAATGGCATACTTCTACAAATCCAAATGATCCGACAGTTTGGAAATGGTATGCTGAGGTTCCAGCACCTTCTACACTTGATCAGCCAGCGTATGGTGATATTAAATTTAATCCTGATGGAAGTTTGAAGAGTTTCAATCCTCCAAGTCTGATTTTTAATCCAAATAATGGAGCAAATCCCGGACAGGCGATTCAACTTGATTTAGGAACAATAGGAGAATTTAACGGAATAACATCTTTTGAATCACCTAGTACAACTTCTGGTCAAACACAAGATGGTTATCCCGGCGGTGATTTACAACAATTAACAATAGACCAAACAGGAACCATTATAGGTGTATTTACCAATGGGAGAAGTTATTCATTAGCACAAGTTGCACTGGCCAAGTTTGTTAATAATGAAGGTCTTATGAATGAGGGCGGTACTCTTTTTAGTGCTTCACCAAATTCAGGTGACCCAATTATTGGAACTGCTGGAACTGGTGGTAGGGGAAGTATTCAGCCAAGTGCTCTTGAAATGAGTAATGTTGATTTAAGTAGAGCATTGACAGAACTTATTGTTATTCAAAGAGGTTTTCAGGCAAATGCCAAAACAATTACAACATCTGATCAGATGTTAAATACTCTGCTTCAATTAAAACAATAATGATATAATTCCGCTAAGTTCTTTTTAGCGGAGTTTTTAAAATGCAAAAATTATTTGAAAAAAATATAAAATATTTTTATAAAAATCTGCCATCTTATTATAATCTTATAACTTCTATAAAAAATAGACGCTTTTTAATAAAAAATAACAATATTTATGATACATACACAAAAAGTTATATTTATCCCAATTCTATTGTAGAAGATTCTAAAAAATTTGCTTTTTATCCCACTCACAATGATTTGTGGCAAAAAGAATTTACATATATAATTCCTCAAAAATGGGATGAAGAAAAGTTTTATATTACTGGTAGAATTATCAATAAAATTATTGATAAATATGAAAAATTAAATCATACCAAAGGTTTTTATTTTGATAAAAAATTTTTACCTACAACAATAATTTACGGACTTTTATCAGGATATCATTTAGAACTTTTAGCTAAAAATTTTGAATTTCAGTCTCTTCTTGTATATGAGCCTAATCCCGAGTTTTTTGCAATAAGTTTATATTTTGTAGATTATGAGAAAATTTATTCTAAACTGGGAGAGAGGTTTTTTATACAAATAGGTGGCAGGCTTAGTGAAGAGATTATTGAAAAATTTTTATATGAAAGGGTTATTACTTCTACATTTTTACATTTAAGTCTAACTTCTTACAATCATAATTTAATGAAAGAAGCAAAAGAAAGTTTTAAAAATATTGCCTTTTCCAAACTGAGAGGCTGGGGAACATATGAAGATGAAATGACAGGAATAAAAAATCATATACAAAATATTAATAAATTTAAATTGTTAAAAAAAGAAAAAAATATAAATGTTCCTATCTGTGTAGTTGCAAACGGTAAGAGTCTTGAAAAAAGTTTCGGTTTTCTAAGAAAAAACAGAGATTCAATGATAATTATAACGGTTGGTACCGCGCTTAAACCTTTGATGAGAGAGGGGATTGAGAGTGATTTTCATATCGAACAAGAAAGAATTGATATTTTAGTAGATGCCCTAAAAGAGATACTGCCTGAATATAACGGATATTTTGTGGGAGCAAGTGTGGTAAATGAGAAAGTTTTTGAAATGGCAAAAAATCCCCTTATGTATATTAGAAGCGGTTTTACTTTTGAAAAATTTTACAACACTCCTTTAAAACTCACATCTCCTCTTGTAGGTAATGCAGGAGTTGCGATTGCTTCAATGTTTAGTAAAGAGATATATCTTGTGGGTATGGATTTGGGATTTAGGATAGGAGAGAGAAAACATTCAAAAAACAGCTTTTATGATAAGAGGGACGATATTCAAAAAACTGGACTTAAAGTAAAAGGGAATTTCAGCGACGATATCTATACCGATTCTCTTTTTTTAACTTCAAAAGAAAATATAGAAAAACTGATACAAAAAGAAAATTTAAAAGTTTATAATCTCAGTGATGGGGCATATATAAAACATTCTATACCTTTAAAAGATAAAAAACTTCCGAAAATAGACAAACAAAAGGCTATTTTGCAGATTTTAGATGCTTTTGAAGATACAGATTATGAAATGCCAAGTGTAAATCCTCAAAAACTTCTAAATGCTGTATCAAAAACGCTTGATAAAAAAATAGATTCTTATAAAAAACTCACCGGTATTATTGATTTTTTAGAAGATATGATAAAAGAGTATTCAAAAATTGATGAGATGAGCTATAATCTTGTAAAAGGTTCTTTATGGCATATACTTTTTAATTTATATACAATAGCTCATAAAATTCCTTTAAAAGATTTTGATAAGTTGGCAAAAATAGTAAGAAAAGAGATTTTTAAATTTGAAAAAATTTTTTAATCTCTTTTAAACTCCAAGAATTTATAATATCTTTACTCTCAGCCCATCCTCTTCTTGCCTGATTTATTCCGTATTTTATAAATTCCATCTCTTTTTCATTTTGCGCGTCTGAATTTATTACAAGTTTTACATTTTTGTTTATCGCCTCTTTTATCATTGGATCTGGCAGATCAAGTCTTGTAGGGTTTGAATTGATTTCAAGCGCTATATTTTTTTCAGCGGCTGTAATGAAAATTTTTTCAAAATCGGCTTTTATTTCGCCTCTTTTTTGAATTATCCTGCAAGTAGGATGAGCCAATATGTTTATTTTTTCAAAAGCTTTAAGTATTCTTTTTGTCTGTGTTTCAAAATCAATATCTAATTCATCCGTAATTTCACCGATAATTAAATCAGCTTGTTTTAAAAAATCACTTTCTTCAAGAGAACCGTCTTTTAAAATTGTTGTTTTGTATGCTTTAAAAATTTTCAGTTTACTTTTATATTTCTCATTTAATTCATCGACTGTTTTTATATCCTTTTCGTTTTTAATGTTTACGGCTATATATCTGTATTTTTTCTCCATAGCTTTTTTAACGGCTTTTTTTATATCACAGTTAATATTTAAATCCCCTTTGATATCATCAAGAGTGATAAGTTTTGGAAGTTTTCCTTCTAAACAAGATTCAATTTCACCTCTGTTTTCTCTTAGTTCTGGTTCGATATAACAAAGTCCCACAGCCTGATAAACTTCTTCTTCGGTTTTGCCGGCTATTCTTTTATTGTCTTTATATACGCCGTATTCGTTTACTTTCATACCTTTTTCTATTGCAATTTTTCTGATTTCTATATTGTGGGCTTTGCTTCCCGTGAAATAGTGAAGTGCGGCTCCATAGCTCTCTTTGCTGACTGCTCTTAAATCTATCTGCAAATCATTATCAAGAAATACAGTTGAGCGAGTAAGACCGGCTGAGTGAACCTCTTTTACTTTTGGATATTTTATGAAATATTCGCTTACCTTTGGATAATCTTCTGCTATTACCAATATATCTAAATCCCCAACAGTCTCTTTTCTTCTTCTATAACTACCTGCAATTTCAACAATTTCAACACCGGGGAATTTATATAAATACTCTCTTAAATCTTCCGCAATTTCTTCTACATCAGCCCATAAAAATCTAATTCCCGCTTTTTTAAGCTGTTTTATACCTTTTAAAATTTTTTCTATAAGTTTTGGTCCAAAACCGGGTAATTTGTCAAGTTCTCCGTTTTCTGCGTATTTTTTAAGTTCTTCAAGCGAAGTGACGCCAAAAGCGTCATAAATCTGTTTTATTCTTTTTGGTCCTAGTCCTTCAATTGAGAGCATATCCACAAGTCCCTGAGGCACTTCTTTTTTAAGTTCTTCAAGTTT
>JALWNI010000164.1 GCA_027083695.1 Nautiliaceae bacterium
ATGTTGTTTTAATCAGAGCATTTATAAAATTATGCGGATTGATAAAAATAAACATTGAACCTGTGAATTCCAAAATAAAAATAAAAAACATAAACCAAAATACCCCAATAATTAATAAAGCTAGTAATATTCCGCTTGCACTTGGTAAAAAATGAAACAAAAAAGTTGAAACAGGGTTTTTTTGTAAATTTTCATAATAAATTTCCGAAGTTGAAGAGCGTTTTAAAATATAAATTAAAAACACCCCAATACTTAAATACAAAAGTTTTTCAAATAAAAATGCAGCAATACTAATAACGGGGAATGCTTCTATTAATGTCAATATAGAAACAATAATAACTACAATTAAAAATTTTTTCCATTCAGCCACACTTAAAAAAGTGTATTTAAAAATTTCTTTCATTTAATTCCTTTTTGTAAAATTCTATCAAAAAAGGATTAGTTTGTGTGCAATATTTGGAATATGTGAAATAAATCCCAAAAAAGTTAAAAAAGCACTTGATATTATGTATCACAGAGGTGTAGATTTTCAGGATATAAAAAGCAATTCAAAAGCGACTTTCGGATTTAACAGACTGGCTATTGAAAATATATCCGTAAATAATCAGCCGTTTTTAAAAGACGATATTCTGGTGGTTTTTAACGGGGAGATTTATAACTACAAAAAATTGATTAAAACTTATGATTTAAAGGTTAATACCGAAGCTGAGGTGATTTTTGAATTATGGAAAAGGTTTGGAGTTGAATTTGTAAAAAAGATTGAAGGAATGTTTGCAATTGCGGTATTTGACAAAAAACTTTATCTTTTCAGGGATGAATTCGGTAAAAAACCTTTATATTTCACAAAATCCGGAATATTTGCAAGTGAAATAAAAGCTGTTTTGTGTTTTATTGAAAAAAGTATTAATTATGACGCATTGGCAGAATATCTTGCTTACAATTCTTCAATCGCACCTAATACCATATACAAAGATATATATAAACTTCCGGCAGGTTGTTATTATGACGGAGAAATAAAGAGATGGTTTGAGTTTGAAAGAGTGGAAAATGAAAGATGGAAGATTGAAAATGCAAAAGAAGAGCTGGAAAATTTATTAATTTCTTCCGTTCAAAAAAGAATGCAGGCAGATGTAGAGATAGGCTCACTTCTCAGCGGTGGAATTGACAGCTCTTTAATCGCTTCAATTATGTCCGAAAACAGAAAAATAAAAACATTCAGTATAGGATATGAGGGGTTTGAAAATTATGATGAAAGAAAATATGCAAGAATTGTAGCAAATCATATAAATTCTAAGCATTATGAAGTAAATTATACAAAAAAAGATTTTTTTTCTCATTTTGAGAATGTTTTAAGCGATATGGACGAACCTGTGGCTGACAGCAGTTTTTTGCCTGCAAATTTTTTAGCTTCCAAAATTCCACTTAAAGTCGTCATGAGCGGTGAGGGAAGTGACGAGCTTTTTTTGGGATACAGAAGATATGAAGAGTTTTTGGGCTTTTTCAATGCATATCTTCCAAATAAGAAGTGGCTTAAAAAATATCTTGAAAGACATCCCGAAGATATAAAAGAGTGGGAGGTTTTTAGGAGGTTTTTTGCAGACGAGCCTGTTTTTAGGGGAATAAACGAAATATTTTTTCAAAGACAGATTAATAAAGTATTAAAAGTCAAGGCAAAAGAGGTTGATTATCAAAGATTTTTAAAGGGTTGGGGGAGTTTTGATTTTACTTATTTTGATTTGAAAGTGTGGATTGGAGAAGTGTTGCTTATGAAACTTGATAAAATGTTTATGGCACATACAATTGAGGCAAGAAGCCCTTTTCTTGACAGGAATTTGGTAGAATTCGTTTTCTCTTTGCCTGAAAATGTAAGAAAAAGCAAAAAATTTTTAATAAAAGAAGTTGCTAAAAAATATCTTCCAAAAGAGATTATAAACCGCAGAAAAAAAGGTTTTGCATATCCGTTTTTAGAGTGGTTAAAAGAAGAAAATGAAATTCGTTTAATTGTTGATGTTAATAGAAAATCAAAAATTTTTAATGAAGAATATCTTAAAGAGATAATCAAAACAGGACATAAAAGATACAAACAGCATCTGTGGACTTTATATCTTTTTTCCAGATGGTATAAAAAGGAGTTTTTGTGAAATTTTTAAAGAATAAATATTTAATTGACGATATCTTAAATAAAGACCATCCGAGTGATTTTGAACCTACAAAAGAGTTTTCTCTTTTGATACTCAGACTTCCTTATATAAAAGATGATAATGTAGAGGTCTATTCTTACGGATTTTTAATCAGGAATGATGAAGTTTATATATTTAATAGAAAAACACAGGATTTCGAGAAATTAGGAAGCCTTGAAAAACTGTACGATTATCTTGATATAAGAATTGATAAAATTTTAGTAAAGCTCAATAAGTTTCATATGCAAATTGCAAAAATAGAAGATAATTTGTATGAAAACAATATATCAAAATCGTTTCCTAATGAGTGGCTTAAACTAAAAAAAGATCTTGTTTTGATAGAAAGGCTTATGGCACATGCAATGATTGCGTTTGAAAGGTTTATAAAATATTACAAACTTCAAGATAATTTTGCATTTATGGATTTAAACGAGCATATAAACCGTTCATTCAGATTTGCAAGAAACGCAATAGAAAAACTTGATTATTTATATGAATTTTTTAAAGCAAAACAAGATGAGAAGATGAATAAAATAATGTTTATTTTAACTATTCTCTCAGGTATATTTTTGCCATTAACATTAGTAACTGGGTTTTTTGGAATGAATACGGGAGGATTGCCTTTAACTCATGACCCATATGGTACAATTAAAGCAATAATAATTGCATTTATTTTAGATATTCCTATTATTTATATAATATGGAAAAATATGAAAAATTAAGGAAAGAATATGAAAATATTAAATATTTTTAAGGGAGAAGCGGGAGTAGGGATAATATTAATATTATCTACTTTATTTGCATTGATTTTAGCAAATTCACCTTTTAATGAGTTTTATTCAAAGTTTCTTGATACGCCTATTAAAATACAGTTTGCAAATTTTATATTTGATAAACCTTTAATTTTATGGGTAAATGATGGATTAATGGCAATTTTTTTCTTTTTAGTGGGACTTGAAGTAAAAAGAGAAATTTTAGAAGGGACTCTTTCATCGTTTTCGAAAGTAATATTACCTGCAATAGCTGCAATTGGTGGTATGATAATGCCAGCAATAATATATATTTTGATAAATCATAATAATGAAATAGCATTGAGAGGGTGGGCAATTCCAACAGCTACTGATATTGCTTTTGCATTAGGTGTGTTAGCTTTGCTTGGTAGTAAGATACCAAATAGTATGAAAGTGTTTTTGATGGCTCTTGCTATTATTGATGATTTAGGAGCTATTATTATTATTGCACTGTTTTATACTAATGATTTGTCTTTAATATCACTGATAATTGCCGCTATTGCAATTTTTGCTCTTTTTTTGCTTAATTTTTTTAATGTAACGAGAAAATCTTTTTATATACTTTTTGGAATAATTTTATGGGCTAGTGTGTTAAAATCAGGAGTTCACGCAACACTTGCCGGAGTTATTTTGGCAATGTTTATTCCATTAAAAGAGATAAATGGTAAAAGTTTATTAAAAGAATTTGAACATGAACTACATGGTTTTGTTACATATTTTGTATTACCTCTTTTTGCATTTGTAAATGCTGGAATAGATTTGAGAAATTTAGATGTAAATACACTTTTTACAGGTGCTCCTCTTGGAATTATGTTAGGTCTTTTTATTGGTAAACAGTTAGGAGTTTTTGGTTTTTCTATGTTAGCTATAAAATTAAAAATTGCAAAAATGCCTGATAATGTTAGTTTAAAAACTTTTTATGGAATAAGTGTTTTAACCGGTATAGGTTTTACTATGAGTCTATTTATTGACTCATTGGCATTTGGTGATGCTACTTTATTTAAATATGCAGATAAATTGGCTATTTTATTAGGCTCTTTATTATCAGGTATTATAGGATATTTTATTTTAAGAAGGAGTTAAACTTCTTCTTTAATGTATAAAAACTCACTGACACCAAATATTGATTGGTGGAGGTGTCGGGAATCGAACCCGAGTCCAGAAGCAGATTACCCTAAGCGTCTACACGCTTAGTTGGTTGATTATACTTACTGCCAGGCTCAACCAACAAAGCCTTACAGCAGTAAGGAGCGTATAATGTTTCGGAATCTCTGCTACGCTCAAACAGAGATTCCTATCCGCACTTTACTCTCCATCCGAGGTGGCGGAAAACCTCAGCGGATGGAGGCGCCCGAAAACTACTTAATTAAGCAGCAGCTCTTGCTACTGCTGGGCTGTAAGTTTTGTTATTTGCTGCGTTTATTTTTATCGAGCCGTTTTAGTGCTTGCTCAGGCACGCGTGCAGCTTAGGGCTTTCTACCCCTGTCGAAGCCATGTCACCCCCGTTAAATTCTCAAAAAGAACTTAGCGGGATTGACTGATGCAATAATATCAAAAAAACCTTAAAAAGTCAAGAAAAATTTAAGAAAACTTTAAGCTTTTAAAACTACATGTGAGATTATACTATAAAATTGCGAACAAAAACTGTCGTTTTATTCTCTTTTTAAAATTTTATCGTTAAGAAAGTCTAAAAAGTGGGATTTTTTCTTAAATTCACTACTTAAAGCGTCTCTATCGTAATGATCTTTTATCCAGTCTAAAAAAGACATAGGTTCTTTTTTGTTGAATTCAAGAAATTTTTCGAATATAAAATCAAGTTTTCCGGCTTGTGAATATTTAATATGTCCGTAGGGAAAGAAATTAAGCTGTTTAAGAGCTTTTTTTAAAGGTTTGTTTTTTATGAGATAAAGATATAAAGCCGCTACAAGCCCGGTCCTGTCACTGCCCGATTTACAGTGAATTAAAGCAGGGTATTCAATGTTTTTAAAAATATTATATAAATTCAAAAAATCTTCTTTTTTGGGGAATCCCCTTGAATTTAATTTTATGTTTATAAGTTTTACGCCTTTTGTTTTCGTAACTTCTTCTTCATATGTTAAATCTTTTATATGCTCTTTGCCTCTGAGATTTATGATTGTTTTAATACCGTATTTGTCTATAAGTTTTTCAAGCTGTTTTTTTGTAGGCTGGGCACTTCTGTATAAATTTTCATCAACCTTGTGAAAATTCAGATACAGATTGCTTAAAAAATAATTTTTATGAAAAAAATCTTTCAATTTATAGCCTCTTTGATAATTTTAGCTTTTTCTCTTATTTTTTTTATTTTTTCACTATTACTGATATCTTCAAGCAGTACTTTTACAAAAGCACTTCCAACTATTACACCATCAACATCTTTTGCTTTTTCTTTTGCTGTTTTTTCATTTACCCCAAAACCTATAAAAAGAGGAGTGTTTGTAATATCTTTAATATAAGAGATAATTTCGCTTAAATCTTCTTTTTTATCAGCCCCAGTAATTCCGGCATATGCTACTAGATAGATGAACTCTTTTGGATTTTTAAGAATGGTTTTTATTCTTTCTTTGCTGTCAGTTGGAGCAATAAAAGATATTAAAGGAAATTTATCCTCATATTCTTTTGCTTCTTCATACGGTAAATCAGGGATAATAAATCCTCTTACATTAAACTCTTTTGCTTTTCCAACCATAAAATCATATCCCTTATGGTAAAAATTGTTAAAATATCCCATCCAGTAAGTATCAATATTTTTTGCTATTTTTTCGCTGACTTCAAAAGTATCTTGTAATTTATATCCCTTTTGAAGTGCTCTTTTATTGACCTCTTGTATAATTTCTCCATCAGCCACAGGATCGGAAAAAGGTATTCCAAGTTCAATCCCATCAACATATTCACTTATTTCATTTATTAAATCTACTGTAAAATTTTTATCGGGATAGCCTGTTGTTATATAAGCTGTTAATTTTTTCATTGTTATCCTTTGGTATAATTATAAAAGATTATGAAATTATAACAAAGGTAGCATATGAAAAACACATTAAGCAGGCTATATAAAAAAGAGAAACTTACAATGATAACCGCTTATGATGCGCTTTTTGCAAAAATTTTTGATGATATTGCAGATATTATTTTGGTAGGGGATAGTTTAAATATGTCTTTTTTTGGAGAGAGTGATACTCTAAGTGCTACATTGGATCAAATGATATATCATACAAAAGCAGTATGCAATGGAGCAAAAAAGGCATATATTGTATGCGATATGCCTTTTGGTACTTATCATACACCGGATATTGCCCTTGAAAATGCTATTAAAATCTATAAAGAAACAAAAGCCGATGCTGTTAAACTCGAAGGCGGAGAGGAAAAAGCGGATACGGTTAAACTCCTCAGAGACAACGCAATAGCTGTGGTGGGCCATATAGGACTGATGCCTCAATTTTCAAGAAGTGAAGGGGGATATAAAGTAAAAGGCAAAGACAATGCATCAAGAGAAAAACTTTTGCGTGATGCAAAAGCCATTGAAGAAGCAGGTGCCGTAATGCTTGTAATTGAAGGTGTAAAAGAAGAAGTGGCAAAAGAGATTACCGAGTCTATTTCAATTCCAACAATTGGAATTGGAGCTGGTAGATATACAAAAGGCCAAGTGCTTGTATGGTCTGATATGCTTGGATTTTTTGATGAATTTAAGCCTAAATTTGTAAGGCGTTATCTTGACGGAGCAGAAATAGTAAGAAGTGCTGTTAGAAAATACAAAGATGATATAATAAGTGGAAAATTTCCGGGTGAAGAGGAAATATATTAATGAGAATAGTGGAAATAGAAAAAGTAAGTTTTGAAGAAGGTTATGAAAAGTCTCTTAGGCCCAGCACACTTGATGAATATATAGGTCAGGAGCAGATTAAAAAAAATCTAAAAGTTTTCATTCAGGCGGCAAAAAAGAGAGATGAGGGGCTTGATCATATGCTTTTTTTCGGACCTCCTGGACTTGGAAAGACAACACTTGCAAATATAATAGCAAATGAGATGAATGCGAATTTAAAGACTATTTCAGCACCTATGCTTGAAAAAAGCGGTGATTTGGCTGCAATTCTTACAAATCTTGAAGAAGGTGATGTTTTATTTATAGATGAGATACACAGATTAAAAGCATCAATCGAAGAAGTATTATATTCGGCAATGGAAGATTTCAGGTTAGATATCGTTATAGGTTCTGGTCCTGCTGCTCAGACTATTAAAATAGATGTGGCAAAATTTACACTAATAGGGGCTACCACAAGAGCGGGAATGCTTAGCAATCCATTGCGTGACAGATTCGGGATGAGTTTCAGGCTTAATTTTTATAATGAAAAAGAGCTTGCTTTGATTATTAATCTTGCAAGTAAAAAACTTGGATATGAAATAGAAGATAAAGCGGCAAAAGAGATAGCCAGACGCTCTCGCGGGACTCCAAGAATTGCTTTGAGACTGCTTAAAAGAGTTAGAGATTTTGCTGAGGTTGAAAACAAAAAAATTATAGATAAAAAACTTGCAAAATACGCACTTGACGAGCTTGGTATTAACGAACACGGGTTTGATGAGCTTGATATTAGATTTTTAAAACTTTTAGCTGATGCTAAAAAACCACTTGGTCTCTCAACAATTGCAGCAGCTCTTAGTGAAGATGAAGATACCATTGAAGAGGTGATAGAACCTTTTTTAATTGCAAATGGATATATTGAAAAAACTCCAAAAGGTAGAATTGCAACAAGAAAAACTTATGAGGTTTTGAATTTTGAAATTGGGGGTTTATTTAAGGAGTTAGAGTGAATTTTTTAACAATTCTTACATTGGTAATAGGATATTTCGTTTACTTGACATATCAACCTTATCTTTTAGATATTGCTATTGCTTCTCTTATGGCTATAGCTTTTGGGAAAATAAATTATATTCTTGCAAGAGATTTTAAAATAAAAAGTGATTTGCAAAGAGCAATAATTGATACTCTTATATTAAGTTTGTTAATTTTTGGCCCTTTTTTGTATTTTATTATTGGACTTGGAAAATTTGTAACAAATTTTGATCCAGTAGTTGTAAAAAATATATTAATTGAACTCAAAAAATTAATAAGTTATCTACCGCATGAAATTGCTCTTAAAGTTCAATCATTTATTTCTCCTGAACATATAAATAAAATTTATCAAAAATTATTACCATTGTTAGGGACTATTACACAAAAAAGCGCAATTTTTATAAAAGATGCATTCTTAATTGTAATCTTCTTTTTCTTTGCTGTTTTATATGGAAAACGGATATTGACTTTTTTAAAAAAAGTAATTCCTATGAATGAAAAACAGCTAGAAACACTTTTTTTTAATACAAGTGAGGTTATGAGTGTTGTTTTTTATTCAATAATTTTAACTGCTTTATTAGAAGGAGTGCTCTTTGGATTTATTGTAAGTTTTTTTGGATTAGATTTCTTCTTTTTTACAGTTATGTATGCTTTTTCTTCTTTAATACCAATTATTGGCGGGATAATAATGTGGGGACCTGTTAGTTTATATTTGTATTCACAAGGAAATGTTGAAGGTGCAATAATTGTAGCTGTTTATTCAATAATAGTGATTTCGATAATTGCAGATACTTTTATTAAACCTTTGATAATAGTCGGAGTAAAAAAATTCTTTGATTCGGAAATAGAAATAAATTCTTTAATTATCTTTTTTGCAATTGTTGCTGGATTATCTTCATTTGGTATATGGGGTATTATATTAGGTCCAGCAATAACAACAATGTTTATTTCAGTTCTTAAATTCTATGAAAAAGTATAAAGAATATTTAGTATATTAGACTAATAATTCTTAATTTTTTTTATTAAATTGCTTGACAAGTATTTCATAAATGTGTATAATTTCATTGTCAATAAAAATAAAAGAGTGCTAAATGAAAGCTAAGGTTGAGTTAATATTAAATGAATTAATAAAAAATTATATTAAAATCCAAGAGCCTATAAGCTCAACCTCTTTAAAAGAATTAGCACAACTCAATATGTCTCCATCCACTATAAGAGGATATTTTCAAACTCTTGAAAAGATGGGGATGATTCAAAAAGAACATTTTTCAAGTGGTTCTTATCCTAGTATAAGAGCAATGGAATTTTATTGGAAAAAATATTTACCTAAAAAAATAAATTCTTTTTCAATAAAAAATTTGAAAAACAATTGCGAGGCATTAAATATATCGGCTCTTGTAAAGATCTTTGAAAATCAAATGTTAAATGAAGTTTATAATGTTAAAGATAAATTTATCGTTTTAGAGTTTGAATATGATGAGACAGTTATAAAATATGATGAAAATATTTTTAATTTATTAAAAAGTCTTAAATTTCTTTATTCAAAAGAGTTATTAAAACTTTTAAAACATTATAAACTTTATAATCTTTTAAAAAAAATTAAAAATTTTCAAAAAAAATATATAATAAATCAAA
>JALWNI010000165.1 GCA_027083695.1 Nautiliaceae bacterium
ATTCACCTTTATATTTTTTTATAGTTAAAAATGTTTCGTTTATTTGATTTTTTAAATTTTCAAATTCTATAAAATTCATTTTATCTTTTAAAAGAGGTATATTTTCTTTTGTGGCTTTTTTAAAATTATTTAGTATTTTTAATATATCATTTTTAATATAAATATTTAATTTGTAAAATAGATAAAATCCAATGATAAAAAAAATTATTCCAACACTTGCTAAAATAATAAAAAGTCTATTTACTCTATTTATTACTTTTTGATAAGGAGTGATAATTGAAATAATTCCTCTCACATCTCCTAAATGATAATTAAAAGCTTTGTCTCCGTAATATTTAACTATTTCTTTATAAAGCTTAGGAGGTACATCTTTATATGGCACACCATGACATTTTAAACATGATTTTTCAATTATTAATTTTCTCGCATAAAAAATATGTTTTTCATGGAAATATTTATCAGGATTATGTATTGCATAAAATTCTTTGATATTCTTATGCTTTTCAAAAAATTTTATTGCTTTTAATTCTATCGGTGTAGGTTTGTCTAATACATTCCTATATCTATCTGATGTTTGTTTAACATAAAAACCTTCTTGTCTTAAAATTTTAGCAACCTGATTTGTTGCATATGCAGGTGTTACGGCAAAAGGAGATAAATTTTTATCAAGAACTTTTACTTTTGGAGCCACTAATGAAAGATAGTGTCTATATGCTAAAATAACATTTGTTTCAAGTCGAGCTTTTTGAATAGTTTCATTTATTACCAGCTTTTTAATAAAAATATATACAAACAACATTACAACTATTGCTAAAATAAAGCCAATTAAAGAAGTTTTTATAAATTCTTTTCTTAAACTGCTCAACTTTTTTTCTTTTTTATAAATTATATCAAAAAAAAGAGTTAAAGTTAAATTTCTTTAACTCCGTATTTTATATGCTGCTCTTTTTTATGTTTGGAAATTAGATATCTCCAATATAAAACCGGTACAACTACAACTGATAAAAGCGTTGATGCAAATACACCAAAAATCAATGCAACGGCAAGACCTTGCCATACAGGGTCTAATACAATTACAAATGAAGCCAATATAATTGCAAGTGCAGTTAAAATAATAGGTCTAAATCTAGTAGCAGCAGCCTCGATAACGGCTTCATTAATATTTCTTCCATGTCTTAATAAATCATTGGTAAAGTCAATTAATAAAAGTGAATTTCTTACAACAATACCAGCTAATGCAATAAACCCAATCATACTTGTAGCCGTAAAATATGTTTTCTCATGTAAAAATGCCAATGTAAACCAATTCATAATAGCATGTCCCGGCAATACTCCTATAAATGTTAATGGTACTGCTGCTAATACAATTCTTGGAATTCTGAAATTTTTATAATATGCAACCATTAATAGATAAATAAGAACAACAGCTACACCAAATGCAGAACCCAAATCTCTAAATACATTAAATGTTAAATGCCATTCTCCTCCCCAAACTAAATCATATGTTTTTCCTGTTTTAAGGTTAATTGCTTTTAAATTAAGTCTTGGATTCCCATCATAAATAATCTTATAGCCCGGAATTCCTTTATCTCTTAAATCATTAAATACATCAATTAAAGCATAAAGGCTGCTTCTTTTGTTCATTTCACCTGTTACCATTACCATAGGTCTTAAATCTTTACTTGTAATCATACCGTCAAATGGCACAGGTACAATTTTCACTACTTCACTTAATGGAATTAATCTATGTGTTGTCATAGACATAATTTTAATTTGATTAAGAGCCTCTATACTATCTCTTGCTTTTTTATCAAATCTAACAAAAATACCCACCTGTTCTTTTTCACTTGGAATATGAGCAACACTGACAACTGCTCCTCTTATTCCCATACCAAGAACTTTTGCAATTTGATCTGTACTAATTCCAAGAAGAGCGGCTTTTTCTTTATTTGGAACAATTTTATATTTAATAATCTGTCTATTTCTCATAATATCTATATCAACAACACCTTTTGTATGACGATAATAATTTTCAATATAATTTGCAAGTTTTAATCTTCCTGCCTGATTACCTCCATAAACATACATTAACAATGTAGCAAGTACTGGTGGTCCCGGAGGGTCTTGTACAAGTTTTATATTTGCGCCTGCAAAACTACATTTCCCTTGAATAATCGGTCTAAGACGAGAAACCATATCAATTGAACTCTCTTTTCTGCCCTCTTCTTTTGGATATAAATTTACCCTTATTTCACCATAATTTTCACCTTGCTTCATTGAGTTACCTCTAAGAAGTCCGTTAAAATCAACTACACCACTGATTCCTATAAATTGTTCAAAATCATGAATTTCAGGTTCTTTTGCTAAAATATTTGCGACACAATCACTAACTTTTTTTGTAGTATCTATACTTGTGCCTTTTGGCAAATCAATTGTAATATTAAAAGTATTTTTATTTGCTCCCGGCAACATTTTAAATAAAACAATCTTAAATACTGGAAGTGCCATACTACCGATTAAAGCAAGAATTAATACTGTAAAAAAGATAACTCTTTTTGGAGTAGATGTCAATAATGGATTTAAAATTTTATAAAAAACTTTATAAGTTTTTGTTTTTCTTATATCAAAAGGTTCTTTATGTTCATCTTTATGTTCAGGTAAAAATTTTACAGCTGCCCACGGAGTAAAGATATAAGCAATAACAAGTGATGCTATCATTGCAATAGGAACATTAAATGGAATTGGTCTCATATATGGACCCATCATTCCCGTAACAAATAACATTGGTAAAAATGCTAAAATAATAGCAAGTGTTGCAACATTTGTAGGATTTCCTATTTCATTTGTTGCATAAACAGCAGCATATTCTCTTGGTTTATCCCCTATTTCAAAATGTCTATGTATATTTTCAATAACAATAATAGCACTATCAACTAAAAGACCAAGAGAAAGAATTAAAGCAAAAAGCGTAATTCTGTTAATTGTCTGACCTGCAAGCATTCCAATAAATAGAGTAATTGACAATATTAAAGGTACTGTAAAAGAGACTATTAATGCTTCTCTCCATCCAAGCATAAAAATTAATAAAATAACAATAATTCCAAGAGAAATCAATAAATGTTCAATTAACAAGTTAACGGCATGATTTGCTTTTTTACCATTATTTCTTGTTACATAAATATGAACATCTTTTGGAAGAAGTTTTTTAAGTTCTTGTGCTTTTTTTAATACATCTCTTGCTACAAAAACTGCATTTGTTCCTCTTTTTTTACCTATGAAAATAGTAACCTGATTTAATTTTTGATCAACTGGAAATTTTTTTATTTCTTTACCGCTTATTAACGGGTCTTTATAAAAAGCTCTTCCGCCTTCAAAATATGTTTGATGTTTGTGTTGATAATCTATCCCATCAACTACTTTTGCAATATCTTTAATATAAATCGGTCTCCCCATATAATCAGCAACAATTAAATTTTCAACATCTTTTACGGATTTAATAAATCCATCAAACTCAACAGGAATAGAATATTTTTTATTATCAGCCCCTCCTAATGGATAATCAACATTTGCACCTTTAAGCGCCATTGCTATTTGTCCAAGAGACAAATGATATGCTGCAAGTTTTTGAGGATTAACAATAATATTAAATTGTCTTTTATGTCCGCCTTTTATTCCTATAATACTTACATTTTTTACCTCTGCAAGCGGTGAGAGCAATCTTTGTGCAATTCTGTATAATTGATAATCATTATATTTCTTACTAGAAAGTGCAAGCGTAACAATAGGAACTTCATCAATATCAATAGGCTTAATTAACGGTGGCATTACACCTTTTGGCATTTTATTCATATTTTGCATAACTCTCTCAAAGAGTTTTGACATACTTCTTACTTTATCTTGACCGATTTTAAATCTTACAGTTACTATACCAACACTATTCATTGCCATACCATAAACATGCTTAACACCGGTCATAGCTTTTAATGTTCTTTCTAATGGTTCAACAATTATATTTTGAACTTCTTTACTGCTAGCTCCCGGATACATTACAATCACATTTGCAGCTGGTACATCAATAGTAGGGTTTTCTTGTCTTGGAGTAAAAAATACCGCAATTAATCCCATTAATAAAACTGTTAAAGCAATTACAGGAGTTAAAGGATTTTTTAAAAACATTCTAGCCAAACGACCGGCAATATTTAAACTTATTTCTTCTTCAACTTCTTTTAACTCTTCTTCTTTTTCTTTTACTTCTTTTTTTAATTTTTGAAGTTCTTTTTCTCTTTTGACTATTTCATCTTCAAGCATTTTTATTTCATTTTCTAATTTTTGAAGCTCATTCAAATCGCAGGCTGAATTTTTCATTTCCTGCAATTTTTGTTTTTTTTGTTCAACAAGCTCTTTTAATTTTTTTAATTGCTCCATTCCCGCTCCTATAATTTTTGTCCATCAACTAAATTTGCAGGAGGATAAAGTATCACTTTTTCCCCTCCTTTTAACCCTTGAATAGCTATATTACTTCCAACTTGTCCTATTTGTTTAACTGGTACAAAATTTGCAATACCATTATTATCTACAAAAACTCCCACAATACCCTCTCTACTAGTTAAAGCAGCATAAGGAATTAATATAGCTTCTTTTTTTCCTACAACAATCTTAGCTTTTGCATACATACCTGGGATTAAACCTTTTGGATTTTTAAAAGTATATTTAACTACAAATGAGTGAGTAGCTGGATCAGCACTTGGAATAATTGTTGAGATTTTTGCTTGATATGTTTTTTTAAGAGCTGGTACATAAATACTCACTGGCATTCCAAGTTTGAAATAATCCATATCACTCGCTTTAACATATGATTTTGCTTTTAAAGACTTTAAATCGCTAAGCACAAGTACTGGATACCCTGGCAGTGCCATTTCAGCAACTTTTTTCATTTTCATAGTAACCACACCATTAATTGGTGATTTTACTTTTGCATATTTATATTGAGCTTTTACTCTGTTTAATGCTGCCTCAGCTTGTTTTAACATACCTTTTGCCATATCGACTTGTTGTTTTCTAATATTTTTCATTAAGGTGATTTTTTCAAAATCTCTTTTACTTACCGCACCTTTTGAATATAAATCTTTAAATCTATAATAATCTTTAAGTGCATCTGCATAAGCCATTTGAGCCATTAATACACCACTTTTAGCTTGAAGCAAAGCTCCCTGAGCTTGATTTAACATTGAATTGATATCAGATGGATCTACTTCAAAAAGTAATTGTCCTTTTTTTACAATTTCTCCTTCTTCCACAGGCATTTTCTTGATAAATCCCATAAGTCTTGTTGCTACCATAATTTTATTTTTTGAATAAATATTTGCAACATAATCTTTTGTTATATTTATTTCAGATTTTTTTGCTACTGCAATTTCATAAGCAAATAAACTTGCTGCACTTAATGCTATCGCTAATATTTTTTTCATTTACTCTCCTTTAATAAATCTCCTATTGCTTCTTTAAGTTCAGCAGCTGCTAATGCTTCATCATATCTAGCTTTTATAAGCTCAGCTCTTGCTTTTCTAGCATCTGCTTCTTTCATAAGCAAAATTGTAATATTTATCATACCCTGCTTATACATATATGTATATTTTTTTAAAATTTCTTCTGCTAATTCTTTATTTGTTATTTTTTCTTTTACTACTGCTTCTTTTGCTTTAAAATTTAAATATTTTTGTTTTACTTGAAGCGCTATTCCTTTTTTCATATATTGATAATAATATCCTGTTTGCATTGCTTCAATTTTACTTTTTTCAACATTTGCATTTCTACTCTTATCAAATAAATTCCAGTTAATCCCAACTGCTGCTAAATAATAATCTTTTTTATATGAAAGTGTAGGCCTATTATCATTAAATCCATACTCTAAATGAGCACCTACCATTGGGTAATATTCGCTCTTGTCCATTTTTACTTTTTTTTGCATAGTTAATACATTTTCTTTCATCCATTTTAAATCATTTCTATTTTTTAAAGCAATTTGAATAAGTTTTTTTAACGAAATATTAGGTGGATAAATAATTTTAAAATCTTTAACATTATCAATTGTATTATCATCTGTCAAAAATCTCAAATAACTAAGAGCTAACTGATATTTATTTTCAGCCTGAATAAGCATTGAATTTACTTCATTATCTCTTTTTTTTGCTTGAAGCAAATCAATTTGAGTAGCCATACCATCATGATAAAAATTTTGAATCATTTTTACAAAAGAAGATGTTGTCTCTTTTGCCTTTTTCAAAGCACTAATAAAATATTTAGCCGCAACAGCCCCGTTATACGCTTTTAACACTTCAATAGCAAGTTTATTTTTATCATGAGCATATTTATATTTATTTGCTTTTACCTGCAAAGCCGCCATCTCTTTTGCATATTTTAATTTAAATCCTGTAAAAAGAGGCACTTCGTATACAAGTTTTGTTTTAAAGTTTGTTCTGCTTCCCGGATAATTTAAATCTTTTGGTGCTGTATCCAATAATGCATTTTGCATAGCAGGATTTTGCATTAACTCTGAAAACTTATTAAAATCTCCTCCTGACATTTGCAAAGCCTGTGAAACACCTCCTAAAAAAGATGCGAAACCAAAATCTCTAAAAGTAGCTTCTCTACTTTCAAGTTTCATACCAAAAACATACATTGCATTGTTTGTTCTACTTATTTCTTCACTTAATGTAAGTTTCCCCCAATCGTAACCTTTCGCTTTTTGTAAGTCCGCTTTTGCTTTTGCTATATTTAATTTTTTTGCTTTAAGCTCTAAATTATTATTCAAAGCTTCTTTTAAAACTGTATTAAAATCAACCGTTTTTGCAAATAATGTACACAAACAAGCGGAGAGTAATAAAATTTTTTTCATTCTGCTCCTTTTGTAACTTAATTAAACGAATTTTAACAAAGATTTAATAAAAATTTATAAGATATAAGAAAAAGTTATAGAAAAAAGGAGTAAAAAAATCTGATTAAGATTTTTTCCTGCTCATTCTTTTTCTAACAGTCGGGTCAAGATATTTTTTTCTAACTCTGATTGATTTTGGAGTAACTTCAACAAGCTCATCATCTTCTATCCATTCAAGAGCTTTTTCAAGAGTAAGCTCAACAGGTGGCACAAGTTTTATTGCTTCGTCACTTCCGCTTGCTCTTACGTTTGTAAGGTTTTTACCTCTTATAGGATTGACTTCAAGGTCGTTGCTTCTACTGTGTTCTCCCACAATCATACCGTTATATACCTTATCTCCCGGTTTAATAAACATTCTACCTCTTTCTTGAAGGTTAAATATAGCATATCCGGTAGCTACTCCATTTTCCATTGAAATAAGAGCTCCGTTTTTTCTCGTATAAGGTTTTGTCGTTGCAGGTCTGAATTCTAGAAAACTTGAATTAAGCACACCCTCACCTTTTGTGTCCGTCATAAATTCGCCTCTATATCCAATAAGTCCGCGTGCTGGCATTTCAAATTCAATTCTTGTACTACCATCCGATAGAGGCATCATATTTTTCATAATCCCGCCTCTTGTTCCAAGCTTTTCAATTACGGCACCGCTATGTTCATCAGGCACATCAACCACTACATATTCATAAGGTTCAAGTTTTACACCGTTTTCTTCTTTGATAATAACCTCAGGTCTTGATAAAGAAAATTCAAAATCCTCTCTTCTTAAATTCTCAGCCAAAATCGCTATTTGAAGCTCCCCTCTTCCGCTTACTTTAAATTTACCTTCACCAAGTTCTTCAATTTTCATAGCAATATTTGTTTCCATCTCTTTAAAAAGCCTGTCTCTAAGTTTAGGAGCCGTTACGTTTTTACCTTCTGTCCCTGCCAGAGGAGAATCGTTTACACTCATAATTACGCTGATAGTCGGCTCTTCTATATGTAAAGGATCAAGTGCGATAGGATTGTCTTTATCGGCAATAGTATCACCCACGTCAAGTGCTTCAAATCCGGCAACAGCGACAATATCACCTGCTTTTGCTTCATCAATTTCAATTCTTTCAAGCCCTAAAAATCCCAAAAGCTTAGTGATTCTTCCGTTTATTTTCTCTCCGTCAGCTTTGATTAAAGTAACCTGCTCTCCTTTTTTAACTGTACCGTTAAAAATTCTAGCAATTCCTATTCTTCCCACATAATTATCATAATCAAGAGTAAAAACCTGCATTTGAAGTGGCTTTTCCTCATCTCCCGCCGGTGCTGGAATATGTTTGGTAATTGCTTCAAAAACAGGAGTCATATTATCATTATCATCTTCAAGTTCCCATTTTGCAATACCGTTTTTGGCCGCTGCATAAATTACAGGGAAATCAAGCTGGTCTTCATTTGCCCCCATACTTACAAACAAATCAAACACCTCATCTACAACTCTGTCAGGCTCGGCTGCCGGTTTATCTATTTTGTTAACAACTAAAATTGGTTTAAGTCCAAGAGAAAGCGCTTTTTTTACGACAAATTTTGTCTGAGGCATTACACCTTCTTGCGCATCCACAAGAAGTAAAACACCATCAACCATTTTTAATACCCTCTCAACTTCTCCTCCAAAATCGCTGTGCCCCGGAGTATCTATTACATTAATTTTATATTCACCCCATTTAATGGCCGTGTTTTTAGAAAGAATCGTAATTCCTCTCTCTTTTTCCAAATCATTAGAATCCATTACCCTCTCACCGAATTCTTTTCTCTCATCAAGAGTGCCGGATTGTTTAAGAAGCTCGTCAACTAGGGTGGTTTTACCGTGGTCAACGTGAGCTATAACTGCTATATTTCTTATATTTTTCATTAATTGCCTTTAAAAAATTTTCGCAATTATATCACAAAAACACTCTCACAGGTTTAAAATATTTTTGTATAAATTTTTCCTCTACACTCTACTTAAAACTTACAACTCATAATTAAAAACTCAGCACTCCTCCCTCCTCCCCACTTCCTTCTCCCTTTTTACCCATCCACCCATATTCCCATCTACTCATCTACTCATCTACCCATCTCCTCATCCACCCATTCACTCAAATTTATACTATAATAATAAAAAAAGGTCTGTTATGGTTACGAATGCCCAAATAGCCAAAATGCTCTCTCAAACGGCTGATTTGCTCGAAATAAAAGGTGAAAATCCTTTCAAAGTAAGAGCATACCGAAATGCGGCAAGACTAGTTGAAAATTCAAGTAAAGATTTCAATAAACTGGTAAAAGAGGGGTTTGATTTAACAAAACTACCGGGAATAGGAAATGATCTTAGCACTTATATAAAAGAGATTGTCTTAACAGGAAAATTTTCAAAACTTGAAGAACTTAAAAAAGAAGTGCCTCAGGGACTTGTGGATATGCTCTCAATTGAAGGACTAGGACCAAAAAGAATAAAACAGATTTATGACGCTTTTGGCGTCACTTCGCTTGAAGAACTTA
>JALWNI010000166.1 GCA_027083695.1 Nautiliaceae bacterium
ATATTAAACAATTCTTTAACTCTTTCAAATTCTCCGATATTATATATTTTTGGATTTTTTTCTTTAAAATCTTTTAAATTCTTATTTTTATTAAGCATTCCAAATTTCAATTTATAAAAATTATCTTCAAAAGATTTATTTAAAATAGCTTCATATTTCATCTTTCATCTCCAAAATTTTTAATTCCCCAAATAGATAAAAAATTACCTACATATTTACCATTTTCATTTTTAGTTATTAAAGGAATAATCTTTGTGGCATTTGGACCTTGTATGTCATTATATTTATCTTTTGCAGTAGAACCAAATTTATAGTGTCTTTCAAATTTATTACTAATAGCTTTTCTATACTCGGCTTTTTTCTTAATTAATCCTTTAATGAGAGATGAAAGGTCATTATTATTAAAATTGACTTGAATTATTTGTATCTTATTTTCATTTAAATCATCAAAATTATTTATGTTTTCAAAAATCTCTTCGGTAATATTTTTATTACATTTAATAATTCCCAAATCAAAATTATATTGGTTTAAATCAATTTTTTCACCATTAATTTTATTAATTTTAATCCGTCCGTATCCTAAATTATTTTTTCCACCAATAAATCCATAGTTTTCAATAAATCTTAAAAGTGGTAGTAAAATATTTTCATTTATCTCTTCGGTTGTTTTAAATATTATTTGAAAATTGCCAAAAAAACCTTTTGGAAAATACCAAGATGGAATTATTTCGGACTCTTTTCCATTTTTAATTTTTTTATATCTCAAACTGTACAATGTTTTTTTCCAAATTGGATATAAATAATTATCATCTAAATAAAAATCAATCCTTTTAATTTCAATCCTACTTTTCCATCCAGTGCAACCAAAAATTCGTGATGAACAAGTAATTCCTAATTCATTTAATATCTCAAACTCATTTTTATCTAAATTTTCTTTTCGTTTTTCAATAAACTTTTTATAATTTAACTCTTCTTTTTCTTTTACCTTTATACCAGCAAAATGGCAATATACTTCAAACCAAAACCTCAAACTCCCCATTATAGCGCTTGGTTTTATTTCTTTGCATTCACCCCAAGCATCTCCTGTGTATAATGGAGTTATTGTATTAAAGGATACTGTTATCTTTTTCAAAAAAATCCTTTGAGTATTTTTTTAATTATAACAAAAAAAGAAGGTTATATCTCCCCTCTTAGCTGATAAGTTATATCTCCTGCTCCAAATCCGATAATAAGTCCTTTATCATAAGTTTTGATAATATTTCCGTCCTCATCAATTAACATAATATTTTTACTCTTGGAGATTAGTCGTTTTGCAAAGAGAGGATTATATTTTGAGAAGTGCTTTTTAAAGTCTATTTCGACTCTCTCTTCCCCGGCACTCCATACAGGAAGTATCACAAGTTCGTCTACTCCTTCAAAACAGTTCACGAAACCTTCAAGATTATCAATTGTCCTGCTGTATTTGTGAGGCTGCCATATTGCAATAATTTTATCAATACCGTTTAGCATTGCAAAAAGTTTAGCGGAATGAATAGTGGCTTTTATTTCTGTTGGATGATGTCCGTAGTCGTCTATAAGTATAAAATCATCTTCATTTTGAAGAATATCGAATCTTTTTTTAATCCCTGCAAAATTTTTGATATTTTTAGCTATTTCATCAAGCGAAATAAATTCATTTGCGGCTTCTATTGCAAGAAGCGCATCAAGCACGAGATGTTCTCCAAATCCGTATACTTCAAATTCGTGATTTTTGTATTCAAATACCGTTTTTGGCTTTGAATCCCTCATCTCATATCTTATGTTTTTGGCATCTTTAATATAAACTTTTTTCATAGGTAAATCAAGTTTTCGGATAAATTCATCATCACCGTTTACCACTCTTATTTTGGCTTTTTTCAAAAATTCTTCATAATGAGCATAAAATTTATCCAAGTCGTGATTGTAAAATTCCATATGCTCAGGCTCCGTATTTGTCACAACCGCAATAAAAGGGTTTGAATCCACAAAACTTCCATCACTTTCATCCGCTTCAAAAACAATTATTTCATTCTTGCCGACCCTTGCATTGGAATGAAACTCTTTACTCTCGGCACCTATAAGTGCACCTGCATCTTTTAAAATAGAAGCAAGTATTGCTGTGGTGGTAGATTTGCCGTGAGCTCCGCAAACGGATATGACTTTTTTATCTTTTAGTAAAAAGGGTATAAACTCTCTTCTCGAATATGTTTTGATTCCTTTTTTCTTTGCCGCTATTCTTTCAGGATTATTCTCTTTTGCCACGGCTGTATAGACGATTTTGTCAATATCACCTGTAATGTTTTCTTCTTTTTGTGGAATAAAAACTTCAATGCCTTCGTTTTTTAACGTTTTTGTCAGTTTTGTCTCTTTTATATCGCTTCCTTGAACATCAAATCCGTTTTGTTTAAGGTATCTGGCTATCGCACTAAGGCCGATACCTCCTATTCCAATAAAATGAATCTTACTTGGCATCTTTTGAATATTCTTCTTGGAACTGTTTTTTGTGTTTTATGATAAGTGCGTCGATCTCGTCATTGAAATCAACAAAAAAGTCGTTTTCGTAAGTTTTGTTTGTATCAACATATTTTTCGAAAAATTTATCAACGCTTAGTCCTTCAAGCATTCCTATAACAAACATAGAAAACATCTCTTTAAGTTTTTCATCTTTTACAAGATAGAGCATATCATATCCAAGCTGTTTTGCTTCATCAATAGCACCTTCGGCCCACAGTTCAAGCATATACTCAAACATCGCTCTTATTACCGCTTTGTCAACAGGATTTGTAACATCTAAAAATTCATTTTTTTGAAATTTTTCATTTATTATATTAATAGCATCTTCTAATATTTCTCTAAAAACCTGTTCTATTTTTTCATCTTCGTTTTTATGTATTAATTTATCAAGTTCTTTATATTTTTCGACTATATTCATAGCAGTTCCTTTAAAATTTTTAATGCTTTTTTTGTTTTGTCGGCATCATAAACAAGGGCTATTCTGACATACCCTACTCCCGCGCCTTCTCTTCCCATAAAACGTCCGGGCATTACTTTTACGCCTTTTTGATATGCTTTTTTTGTGAATTCTATATCGTCATCCACTTCAAGCCAGATATAAAAAGTCGCTTTTGGAGGCATAATTCCCAATATCTCTTTTGCTATCTCAAAATTTTCTTTATATTTTTCTCTGAAAATTTCCACATGCGAATCTTCGCTCCACGCTTTTGCTGCCGCCATTTGAAGAGGAAGAGATACGGCACATCCCACATAAGTTCTAAATTGTAGATATTTTTTAAGTATTTCACTATCTCCTGCAATAAATCCGTTTCTTAGACTTGGGGCTGAGCTTCTTTTTGAAATTGAATTAATAGCTAAAATATTTTTAAAATCTTTATTACCTACTTTAACGCAAGCTTCTAAAATACTTGCCGGTTTTTCATCAAAATAGATTTCACTGTAACACTCGTCACTCAAAATCACAACATCATTTTTAATAGCATATTCAACCCACTCACATAATTCATCTAAACTCATTACGCTTGCTGTGGGATTGTTTGGAGAATTGAGAATAATAAAATCTTCATCCCTGTTTAGCTGAGAGAGAGTGTTTTTGAAATTGTTTTCTTTTGTTAGAGGCATATAATTTATTTGGCTTCCGACAGCAATTGCTGCACCTTCATATATTTGATAAAAAGGATTTGGAAAAGCCGTTTTTTTTGGTCTAAGAAATAAAGGAAAATTAAACAGCACTTCCCTTGTGCCGTATGTAGGCAAAAGTTCATCAGGATTTAATTCCACACCGAATCTTCTTTTAACAAAATTTCTTTGTGCCTCTTTTAAAATCTCTTCTCCGGCTGTTTTTGGATATTTATTTAAAAGATTAGAATTGTTACAAAGCTCTTTTTGAATAAACCCGGGAGTTTCAAACTGAGGCTCACCTATTGTAAGAGACAAAACCTCAGCAGGATGAGGAATATCTTTTAAAAGTTCGTTTAATTTTTCAAACGGATATTTTTCAAACATTCATTACTCCGCTAATGCAAGTTCAATTTTAAATCCGCTTTGTGAGAGGACTTTTACTTTTATTTTTTGCCCTTCTTCAAAATCATCAAGACTTTTTCCATTTAGTTTGCTTACATGCAAAAGCCCCTCAACATCAGGTGCTATTTCTACAAACATACCAAAAGGCGCTTTTCTTTTTATTACACCCTCAATTACGCTTCCTATTTCAAATTCAGGAATTTTAGGTTTATCGTCTTTACATATTACATTTAAAATATAATCTTTTGCTTCTTGCATTTTTTGATGATCGTCCCCGAAAATTTTAACTTTTCCTGTTTCTCTGTCAAGGTCAATAGAAATACCAAATTTTGCAATAATATCTTTTACAGTTTTTCCGGCTGTTCCGATAATATCAATGATTTTATCAGGTTCTACTTTGAAATTAAGCACTTTTGGAAGTACATCTTCGTTATATTTAATTTCACTTGCCGCTTTTTCCATTTTTTCTAAGATGAACCCTCTTGCATCTCGTGCCTGATAAAGCGCTTCTTTTAATATTTCAAGCGCAATTCCTCCAAGCTTGATATCCATCTGCATTGCGGTAATTCCCTCAAACGTTCCAGCAACCTTAAAATCCATATCTCCATCATGATCTTCAAGTCCCATAATATCTGTTAAAATTGCGTATTTGTCACCTTCGCTAACCATACCCATTGCAATTCCGGCTGCAAGTTTCAAAAGAGGGACTTTTGCAGCTTTAAGGGCAAGTGAGCTTGCACATACTGTCGCCATTGAGCTGCTTCCATTGCTTTCAAGTATTTCGCTAACAACCCTTACTGTTTCATCAAACTCAGGATCGATTAACGGCTCAATTGCTCTTTTTGCAAGGTTACCGTGGCCAAGTTCCCTTCTGCTTGGTGGTCCGAGTCTTTCGGCTTCACCAACAGCGAATGCCGGGAAATTGTAATGGAGCATAAATTTTTCAAGTTTTTCTTCTTTATCAGTAAGGTTTGCATAAACCTGTGCGTCCATATCACCGCCTCTTGTGGCAACAGCCAGAGCCTGAGTCTGTCCTCTGGTAAATAGACAGCTTCCGTGAGCTCTTGGAAGAAGGTTTGTTTCAATTGTTATAGGTCTAATTTCATCAAGTTTTCTTCCATCTGCTCTTATTCCTTGATAAAGGATCATATTTCTTACTATTTCTCTTTTTACTTCTTTTACGGCTTTTAGGATATATTCAAAATTTTCTTCTTCATTTAAAGTTTTAGCAATTTTTCTTGCAAACTGTTTAAGAAGATAATCCCTTTCGCTTTTGCTTAAATGTTTGATAATCTCTTTTAGTTCATCACTATATTTCTCTTTAATCAAGTTAATATAAGGAGTTAAATCTATCTCTTTTCTCTCCTCAAAATCACTTTTTTCTTTAACAAATTCATTTAGTGCGTTTTCATAAACCTCAGCGCCTTTTTTAATATGTTCTTGTGCAATTTTAAGTACTTCAATAAGCTCATCTTCACTGATTTCGTTTGTTTTGTATTTTGTAATTGTATTTTCAACCGGAACTCCATCAAGCATAATATCTTCAACGGGAATAATCTCAATCTCTTCTTGTCCCTGAGATGCATACTCTATCATCAAAAGCTCGTCTTTTGTTCCTGTTACAAACAAATTAAAATCTCCGCTTTCAAGCTGGCTAAGAGTAGGATTGACAATAATTTCTCCGTTGATTCTTGTAATTCTTACTCCATGAACCATTTTTGCAAACGGAAGAGAGCTTAAATACATACAAGCAGCCGCGCTGTTCATAGCCGCAAGCTGCAAATCGCTCTCTTCATCGGCACTTAATGCCATTACCGTGATAATTGTGTTATATCCATACTCTTTTGGAAAAAGTGGTCTTAGGCTCCTGTCAACGATTCTTGCCGTTAATGTTTCAAAATCACCCGGTTTTTGTTCTCTTTTTACGAATCCGGCCGGAATTTTTCCTACCGCATATGCTTTTTCCACATACTGAACGGCAAGTGGGACAAAATCTTCCTCTACAAGCTCGTCAGGATTGTATGTAAGTGTAGCAAGCATTACGGTATTACCCTCTTGCCACCATATAGAAGCATCAGCCTGTCTTGCAACTTTATTTAAAATTAATTTTTGTTCTTTGTCATTTATTTTCAATGTTACTTCACAACTCATTCATTCTCCTTAAAATAAAAATCTATTGATACAAAATCTTCAACTTCTTTTACAAAAAATGTATTATCAACCAGTTTTTGTATCATATTAGCCGTCTCTTTTGCAATTATTGGCATTGCAACATTTATCGTAGAAACCTGTTGCGATATACAGCTCTTAATGGCACACATTATAGTTAAACCTGTATCAGCCCCTTCATCAATAAGTAAAACATTTCTGTCCTTAATTGAAATTATACCTTCTCCTGCTCTTAATTGATAGATATCTTGTAAAATTTTTTCTTCATATACCCTATCGATTTCATTAAATAAAAAATCATCATTTATTTCAAAACTTTTAATTAATTCATCAATTACAATATAATCTCTTGTCTCACTTACAACAGCTAATGGAATTTTCTTATTAATTGGCGATTTTACTTTTTCAATAAACAGAAAATCACCTTCTAAAAATCCCATTTTTAATCCTATCTCTCTTGCATAAAAAGTACCTCTTTTACTAATGGACAAAACAATATTATCTTTTATAATATCTTTATCCAATATTCTTAAAAGTTGTTCTAAGGCATCATTTCTATTTTTAAACATTTTATACCTTGAATTTTTTTATATATTCATTTGGCAATTGTTTCATAATTTCATCTTCCGAAAATAAAAATTTATAATTTTCTATATAATTTTTTAACACAGAATATGCCCAATTAATTTCTTTCATTTTTATATTTTCACCTGATATATCATAATGATATCTTTTAGAAAGAATTTTATATCTTTTTTGTATCTCTTTTAAAGAACTTAATGGCTTGATTTCTAATATTTCACAAGCTTTTTTTATATCTTCTATTTTAAGAGTGATGTCGCACCTCCGGTTACTAATGCTTTTAAATCATTATCTTTGAACTTAACACCTACTCCTAAGAAAAACTGTCTTGCATTAGCATTAATAAGATTATCTATTCCAGCTATTATTTCAAGATGTTTCAAATATAAATATCTAGCTTTTATATCTATGTGAGGATTACTGCCTCTATAATCATTTTCACTGTTAAAATCATATATATTTAAAGTATATTTTAATCTATCTTTATCCATAAAATAATCAATTCCAACTCCACCAGTATTTTCTATAATTCCCCCTCTTAATAATATATTTTGATATCTTTTCCCAAGTTCAGCATTAAAATAAACCTTGCTTGTCTTTGCCTTTGCCAGTTCAGGTGTAGAATAATCCTCTTTTGAAGTTACTCCAATAATATAATATTTTGTCGGACTAGGAATATATGCAAGATTAGCAGTTGTTTTAAAATAGTTGTCTTTTGTAAGATAATTACTATAAATATTCATATCAATTTGAGATTTATTAAATGATGACAAAAATTGGTCAATTTTTTTAAAGCTCATACTCCCATTATCAAAGAAATTTTTAGCAGAAACTATTGTGGCTTTTATGCTGTTTTTATTTTCTACAAGCATATTATTTGCATTTTTACCTAATTTTATATAAGTATTTGCTAATTTATTAATTTTTATATGAAAAGTATCAGCAATATTATTTAATTTACTTACAAAAACATCTGTTTTATTTAAAATTGACGGTATTTTTTTATTTATAATATCTCCTGTATGTTTGTATGTTTTTACCAAAGCATTTGCATTGTCTAACAATTTAGGCAATTTTTTATTTGTAATTTGCATAATGTTTTTAAGTTCTTGCGATGAAGTTTTTATATTGGCAATAGTAAGTTTTATATTTTTCATTGTTTGTTCATCAAGTGTATTATTTAATTTATTTATAAGTTTTTTAACATCATTTACAGCACTGTTGATATTATTCATAACATCTTCAATAGATGCTGTCGATAAATATTTTGATATCGTTTCTCCTGGTTTATAATATTCATTTGAATTTGAAGGTATTATTTTTAAATATTTTCCTCCTAAAACATTATCTTGTGCTACTGTTACAGCAGAACCAAGTGGAATTTTGACATTTTCATTAATCAATAATTTAAGTTTTACTCCGTTTTGAATTAATTTCATATCTTTTATTATACCGATTTTTACACCTCTCATTTTGACTCTTGATTTTCTGGCAAGCCCACTGGCATCTGAAACAACCGCATATAAAATATAGCCTTTTTCTCTAAAATCTTGTAATGATTTAACTTGAAAAGTAAGATACAATACCGCCAACAACGACAACAATACAAAAATTCCTACTTTTATTTCATTTCTCATTTTTTAACCCTTATTTAAATAAAATAGATTGTTTTAAGCCGCCAATTGGATAAAAATTAACACTTAAACTTAAAACATAATCTACATTATATGAAATTCCATTTTCTTTTAAAACTGGTGTTAACGATTTTTTAAAACTTATATTATATTGCCAGCATTTTTTGTCTAATTCTACTCCAAAAAGCCAAAATTTTGGATAACGATTAATAATATCATAATTATACTCAAAATATAATTGTTTATATTTTGTTATTCCTTTATTAAATTTTACATCAATACTTTTAAGCGCAGGTGAATATTGGTAAATATGTGAAATAGTTAAACTATTATTTGAAAAAAGATAAGAAAATGTTATTGCATTATAAACTGTTTTTTTTATATTCCAATCAAATTTATTGTTTTCATTTACAGAAAAATTCTTGTATGTTAAATTCAACTGATTTTCCATTGCTTCACTTTTTTTTGTATCTATATTATAAAATTGATGAAAACTGTGTGTAAAATATAAATCATTCTTGGAAAAAACCTGAAATAAATCAAATGAAATTGAATTTTGGATTCTATTATAATTTACTATATTGTTATATATTCTTGATTTGTTGTAATTTTTTAAATTTAGGGTAATTTGCGGAGAAATTACATGTAAATATCCATCGTTTTTTGTAAAAGACGAATAAATTTTAAATTGTGTGTATGCATTAATATAATAATCTGGTGAAGTTTTAGAATTATAATAATTTCCATATTCACCTTTAAAAATCTCACTCATTTTAAAATTAAGAAAATTATTAAAAAAATTATAATTTACCGCAAAAGGAAAATTAAAAGTATTGATATAATATCTATTGCCGCCTTCTGAATAATAATTATAAAAATTATAGTCAAATGAAGTTAAAAGAAATTTATTCTTTTTCTCAAAAATATGATAATTTAATTGAGGTAAAACCTGTAAAGTATCTTTATTATTAAGTAATGA
>JALWNI010000167.1 GCA_027083695.1 Nautiliaceae bacterium
TTCAAGCGTATTTTTTCCCGTACGATGTCTAAGAGCTTTTTCTTTTTCTCGCCCATGATATTTCTCCTCTTTAAGGAAGATTTTGCGTGTTATTGGTAGATTTTTCCAATTAACACATAAATGTGTATGTTAAAACAGACTATTCCAAATAACACACACGATGGCTTTAAGAATTGTATGGAATTTTTTGGATAGTGCTTAAAAATATTTCAAAATGACATACTTTTTATATTTAACACACAACCAGATATGATATTAATACTGGATTTTTCAGGAGTTTGGTGTAAAATGTGTGTATATAAATAGTTAGACAAATAAATAATAAGGTATAATTGAATATGGCAACATTAATTGAGAATCAAAAACTTTTATATCATTTAACTGCATTAGATAATATGGAGTCCATTTTAAGAAATGGATTAATGCCAAGAGAAAACATTGAATATTTTACTGATGTTGCTGAACAAGACATAATTGATTTCAGAAATAAAGAAGGTATTTCTCATTTGATCCCATTCCATTTTTTTAAAGGAACACCTTTTGCTGGTATAGTACAAAAAAACAACCCAAATAAAGAATTTGTTTATATTACTATTCATAGAGATTTAGCAAAAAAGAAAAATTTTAAAATTTTTCCTACACATCCAAAACATATGAATCCTTTAGAAATTTATGAGTATGAGGAGGGATTTGAAAAAATAGATTGGAAGTTAATGAATACAAGAGACTATAACGATTATGAATGCAAAGAAGTTTGTATGGCAGAATGTGTTGCTCCATATAAAAGCATTCCTGCTGATGCATTTCATTCTATAATTGTTAAGTCGGAAGAAACAAAAAAATATCTTGAAAAGCTTTGTCAACAAATTTTTAAAGGTAAATGCAAATTCTACATAAATACTGAACCTTATAGTTTTATAGGAAGTTAAATGGCGGAATTAGTATTTTTAACTGGAGACATTTTAGAAAGTTCTGCAGAAGCATTAGTAAATACTGTAAACTGTGAAGGATATATGGGGAAAGGACTTGCTTATCAATTTAAAAAAACTTTTCCTGAAACAAACAAAGCATATATTGAAGCTTGCAAAAAAAAAGAACTACAACCAGGAAGATTGCATACATTCAAAGAAGATGGCAAAATAGTTATAAATTTTCCAACTAAAAACAAATGGAGGGAAAAATCTAAAATTATTTATATTGAAGAAGGTATGAAAGCTTTAAATGATTTTATTCTTGAAAATGAAATTAAATCTATAGCAATCCCACCACTTGGAAGTGGTAATGGTGGATTAAAATGGGAAGATGTTAAGCAAATAATATTAAAATATGCATATCCTTTAAGTAGAAATATTAGTATTGAAATTTACGAACCATCTTTAACTTATAAGGCAAAAATAAAACAAGCTCCAAAACTAACATTATCACATCTCATTTTAATGAATATGAAAAAAAAGTTAACAAGATTTTCAAAGTTTAGACTTCAAAAAACTGCTTTCTTTTTTAACTTATTTCTCCATAATGATTTTTTTAAATTTGATGCAAATCACTACGGACCATACTCGTATCCAATTGAAATTATTTCTAAAGATATAAAAGAGTTCCAAGAGTATCATAAATTTTCAACAGATGAAGCACTAAAATATGCTTATAATACACTTATTAGTAAAGATATTGAAAACAAACTAAATTCTTTTATTGAACCTTTGAATTTAGCTTCTAATTTTATTAACTCTATAGCTTCAAATGAAAAAATTGAATTATATTCTTCAATATTATATGCCATTAAAAAACAAAAGTATTCTGAAAATGAAATAATAGAATTTATTCACAATTGGTCAAATTTAAAAAAAGAAAAATTTAGTCATCAAAAGATTGAGAATGCATTAAAAGATTTGAAAAATTATAAAATCATAGAACAAAACATTTTGGGAAATTATTTGCTATCGACACATATAAATGTCTAACAAATCCTTGCACCGAACAGGTAAACCTGTCGGTGAAGTCGACCGTTATATAGCCACAAAAAAATCAAATTTTACATCTCATACAAATATGATATAATTTCAGCATGACATTTGAGTATGATGAAAACAAGAGTAAAAGCAACAAATCAAAACACGGTATCAGTTTTGAT
>JALWNI010000168.1 GCA_027083695.1 Nautiliaceae bacterium
ATTTGATATTACTTGAATATCCATATCAAATGGTTTATTTGAAGAAACATCTTTCGGCACATTAACTTTCATAAAAATTGGAGCAGACTCTATTTTTACTCCGAAGTCTTTGACTCTTTTTAAAATTGAAGAATATCCATCAATCCTATAACTAGCTTCAACTTTTATTTTTTTATTTTCGCCTGGGGTTCCAGCTAAAATTACAAATTTTTTAATCCTATCCACTTTACCTGGTTTTAAATTATTTAATTCTAAAACTTCACTGCTTTTTGTTTCACCAGTATTAATATCTATAACGCCTTCAGGGTATTTAATAAAAATCGAAATATCGACATTGTAAAAACTGTATATATAAAAAATAATAAAAAAAAACTCACAATAAAAAAAGCCATAACATTACTTTTTTCTGAAAAAATATAATAAAATTTATATAATCTCATATATGAATAACGCAATGAATCATCTGGTTCAGGAAGTAGAGGAAAAAAAATTAATCCATGAATTTTTTTATCTATATTTTTGTAGATTAAACTTTTATAATCAAAAAAAGATTCAATCGGTAATAAAATTTTTTCTTGATTTTCTATCTTTATATACGGGAAAAAGGTTTTTAGTGAATTAAAATATTGATAAATTATAAATAGAGCATTATGTATCTTCTTCCAACCCATAACAACTAATAACATTATCAACACATAAATGGCAATATTAATATTATAAAAATAACTGCTGCTAACGAAATTTATAATGGATATAACTATAATAGCTAAAATTACAAATAGAAAATACAAAAAAGTTTGAATATTCAATACATATACGCTAATTTTTTTAAAAAATACTTCTTTCCTCTTCATCAACTATAAATATGATTTGAGCTTAAATACTTTTATTTATTAAAATTATGGTATATTACATTGAAGCTTGCATATAAGGGGAAGTCCTAGCCCAATCAACATCACCACCTGCCAGTGCATTACGCTGAAAAAAAATTGGGCGTAAAGGTTTTCTATTTCGTGTTTTTTTTTGAAGTAGTATTGTTCTTTTTCTTGCTTTTTTAATATATTTTTTATTAACTCTCATTCTTATTCCTTCCTCTTTAAAAACTAACAATAAAAAAATATATCTTTATGCCCTTTCTCCTATTTAATACATTTTCCTTTAGTTCCAATTGTAATAGATACAGAATTAAATGCAGCTTAAATTAAGATGCATTTAAATATAGAATAGATACATTATTGAAAACTTTTTTATAAAAAATTGCTCCAGTATATAACTTATGGTATAATCCAAATAAGATAAATTTTATCCTATTTTAGGAGGGGTGATGAACGACAATGCACAAACAAAAGAGCAAACACAAGATTTTGCAAACTTACCATTTGAAGAGAAGTATAAAGCAATTGAAAAAGTAATCGATGAGAATATTCGCCAATTTCTTGTCTTTGATGGTGGAAATTTAGAGATAATTGATATTAAAGAAAATGGTGATTTTATCGATGTCTACATTCGCTATATGGGAGCGTGTGTAGGATGTGCAAGTGCGACAACAGGCACGCTATTTGGGATTGAGCACACACTGCGTGATAGACTTGGCTATCAAAATATAAGGGTTTTACCAATATAGATGAAAAAGAGCAAAGAGTGCTTTTTTATCGACTTTTGCACGCTTGATAGCAAGTGCGCATATCTGCCTGATCGTAAAATGAGGATGTATTATCGATACATCCCCAATGCTACTAAAAAATTAGCCACAGCTTTAATTCAAAGAGGCTGGAGGCGCTTTGGCAACTCTTACTTCTATCCAATTTGCAAAGGATGCAATGAGTGTAAAAGCATTCGTATAGATGTGCAAAATTTTAAACCTAGCCGCAGCCAAAAAAGAGCTATTAAAAAAAATGCCTCAACAGAAGTGTTTATACAAAAGCCCTCTTTAACATTTGAGCATATTGAGCTTTATAACCGCTACCACAAATTTAAAGAGCAAAAGAGTGGTTGGAGCTATTATGAGATCGATTTGCAAACATACTATGAGGAGTTTGTTGTAGGCGCACACGATTTTGGTAAAGAGGTGCTCTACTTTTATGACAATAAACTAGTAGGCGTCGATCTCATAGATATACTTGA
>JALWNI010000169.1 GCA_027083695.1 Nautiliaceae bacterium
ATTCTAAAAACCTTGTTAAAATTTTTTTAGGGTGTAGATTTTTTAAGAAACTTTATTCATTAATACTTATTTCATAATAAGCATTTTCACCTTTTGATTTTAAAAACTTATTAATTATACTGCCTCCTCTACAAAAAATCACATTAGTTGGCACATCTTCACTATATTTTATTTTCTCTAATCCAATATTTTCTTTAACCCAATTTAACATAATATTATTACTCTTTGGATTAATATAGATATTTTCTTCTCTTTGAAACTGCGAGTTTAGTGCTTTTGAATATTTTGTTGTAACAATTTCAAAATCTTTCTTTTTATATTCAAAATCTTCACTTAAAAAATGAAACTTTTTATCTTTGCTAAAAAAGCCATCTTTATATGGGATTTTATTTACCGTAGGATTAACACCTAATTCCTCATCAATCCATTCTACATTTTTGCCAAACTTTTGCAAATACTCATCTTCACTTTTTAGCCCATCAAACCCAAACTCTTCAAATAAAAATTTAGTAAGTTCATATTCACTAACAACTTCGGATTCAACACTAAAAACTTGGGTATTTCTTAATACATATTCGTGAAAATAACTCCCTCTAATATCTTTTTTTTCATAAAAATCTTTTGTCGGGATAAAAAGTGTTGCAATTTTAGCCGTTTCGTCATAATATTTTCCAAAAACTATCGTCATTTTTTCTTTTAATTTTTGCCACTCACTTCTATTTACAAAACTAACCAATGGATTTGCCCCTTGAACAAAGATAACATCAAATTCATCCAAATTTACATCAAAAAGTGCTATTTTATTTTTATGCTCTATTTTAAATGGATTATCAAGCCCGAAACTACTGCTCCCAAGAAATGCAACTCCCGAATCTTTCTTGCCGAACATATCAAGCATAAAAGCCAAGGAATCAATTGCCCAAGTTGTTTTATAACACTCCTTGCACTTAGCCACTCCAAGACCTTCAAGAATAACGACACCTTCCAGAAGTTTTTCAAGTATTTTCTCGACACTTTTAATATCGACCCCGGATTTATCCAAAAGTTCATTTACACTGTAACCATCAACAATTTTTTTAAATTTTTCAAATCCTACCCCGTCATTTCTTTTAACTAAACCTTTTTTAAAAACAAGCTTAGCTAAAAGAATGGCAAGAAAATAATCGCTGTTTGGTTTTACCTGTATAAAAAAATCACTGTTTTTAGCTGTCTTTGTATTAATCGTATCAATTGTAAGAATAAATTTATCTTTTATCAAATCTAAAAGATGAATATTCGTAACATATGGATTTCTGCCCCAGATTATTATATTTTTGGTATTTTTAATAATCCATGTAGGAAGTATTAAAGATTTTCCTCTTGAATTTATTATACCCCTCTCTCCTATTCCGTCACATGTCGAACCAATAGCAAAAGTAGCCCCGTATTTTTCAAAAAAAAGCTTTGTAACATTTTGCATAAGTCCCATGTTTCCAGAGCCTTTTACAAAAAGCACTCTTTTTGGCTCTGTTTCTTTCAAAATTTTTATCAGTTTTTGCAACCCTTTACTTAACATAATATTTTTACTGTTGAATTTAGCAGAAACTTCACGGGGGAATTTAAAGTAATTATTCAATTTCCAGCAAAGATAAGGAGTAAAACCAACTCCTTTGAATTTATTATTTTCTAATCTTAAATTACATACATCCCAGCAATCAAGCGGGCAAAACATCAGACATTAAACCTAAAATGCATAATATCACCATCCTGGACCACATAATCTTTACCTTCAAGTCTCATTTTACCGGCTTCTTTTGCACCCTGTTCGCCTCCGTATTTTACAAAGTCCTCATAGCTTATTACCTCGGCTCTGATGAATCCCTTTTCAAAGTCGGTATGAATTACACCCGCCGCCTGAGGAGCTTTTGTGCCTCTTTTTATTGTCCAGCTTCTAACTTCAATCTTTCCAGCTGTAAAATATGAAATAAGCCCTAATTTTTCATACGCTTTTCTAATAATTTGGTCAAGCCCGCTCTCGCTTGCTCCCATACTTTCTAAAAATTCAGCTCTTTCTTCATCACTCATATCAACCATCTCTTCTTCAATTTTTGCACAAAGCTTTATTACTTCCCTGTTGTGTTTAGAGGCATATTCTTTCAAGGCTTTTACATATTCGTTATCTTCTGCCAGCCCCTCTTCATCAACGTTCGCACCGTAAAAAATCTCTTTATTTGTAAGAAAATTAAGCTCTTTTTCAAGAATTTTAAATCCGTCTTCATCCTTTTTTGGAAACGTTGAAACAGGATTTCCATCGGCAAGCCACTCCATAAGCTCTTCGGCAAGTTCAAGCTGTGCTTTTGCCTCTTTGCTTCCTTTTGCCTGTTTTTTAAGTCTTTCTATTCTTTTTTCAAGTGTCTGGATATCGGCATACAACAGTTCCTGTTCGATAATCTCAACATCTCTTATCGGATCCACGCTGTTTTCGACATGTATTACATTCGGGTCATCAAAACATCTTACCATATGCAAAATTATATCAGTCTCACGGATATTTGCCAAAAACTGATTTCCAAGTCCCTCACCTTTACTTGCACCTTTAACCAGACCTGCTATATCGACAAATTCAATTGTTGAATATTGAATTCTATCGGGATTTACGATTTTTGCAAGCTCTTCAATTCTCTCATCAGGTACCGGTACAACAGCTTTATTCGGCTCTATTGTACAAAATGGAAAATTGGCAGCTTCTGCATTTTGTGTTTTTGTAAGTGCGTTAAATGTAGTGGATTTACCTACATTTGGAAGTCCGACGATTCCTACTTTCATTTATATTTTCTCCTTATATTTAATAAATAAATTATTAAAGTTTAAAATTTTATTAAGTGAAATTATATCTTATAATTTGCTTTTTCCATATTTTAACTCACTATAATCATAATGATTTCATTTAAAATTAATTTTAAAAGCGGAAAATAATAAAAAAGGATTGTTATGAATTTTCCGGTTAAAGTATGCAAAACATCAACAAATAAAGACACCCTTTATTTAAAACTCTGTTTTGACGAAAAATTCCCTAAAATCGCAGAAGGTCACCCGTACAATTTCGATATTCCATGGATAAAAGACATTCAAATCAAAGACAAAAGCAAAATAACAAATTTAATTATTGAAGGAGAGGAAGAGTGGTTTAATTATGAAAAAATAATTGCTCTTTTAAATAAAAAATACGGTTTTAACATCAAATCGTATAAAACGGTAAAAAAGTATTAAAGGGATTTTAAATAAGTAATAAGCGTATCAACACCAAATCCGCTCGCTCCAAACGGATTATAACCCCACTCTTTTTCAACATAAGCAGGTCCCGCTATGTCAATATGAGTCCATTTCTCTTTGTTTTCCACAAATTCACTAAGAAACAAACCGGCTGTAAGCGCACCTCCGTATCTGCTTGATGCGATATTGCAAATATCCGCAACATTGCTTTTTAGAAGTTTTGGTAAGTATTTATTAAAAGGCAGATATGCAAAATGCTCACCTGTTTTTTCGCTTGTTTTAAGTATTTCATTAATTTGTTCTTTATTAAAGCCCATAATTCCAGCTGTATATTCCCCGACTCCCACGACACATGCACCTGTAAGAGTCGCAAAATCAAATATTTTATCAAAGTCTTTAATATTTTCTTCGGCATAACAAAGACAATCAGCCAATACAAGTCTACCTTCCGCATCTGTGTTTCTCACCTCAATAGTTTTACCGTTTTTAGCTTTCAATACATCATCTGGCTTATATGCATTCCCCCCTATCATATTCTCAGCCGCACCTAAAATTGCATGAATTTCAACATCAAGTCCAAGCTCGCTTGCAGCTTTTATAATACCAAGCACTGTAACGGCTCCTGATTTATCGCTCTTCATAGTCACCATATAATCAGCAGGTTTAAGGCTAAGTCCTCCACTATCGTAACATAAACCTTTTCCTACCAAAACGATTTTTCTTTTTGGATTTTTTGGTTTATAGACTAAATGAATAAGTCTTGGAGGATTGCTACTTGCTTTTCCTACGCTGTAAAATGCGTGATATCCGTTTTCATACAGATAATTTTCATCATAAATGTTACATTCAAGATTGTTTTCTTTTGCAATTTCCTCAGCAATCGCAGCAAGTTTTGCAGGTGTGATTTCATCCGGCATTGAATTAATGATATCTCTTACAAAATTAATATTTTTTGCCCTGATCTTAGCTTCTTTTATAATATTTTCAAAATCTCTTTTTGAATTTATGCAAATTTCTTTAACAGGATATTTCGCTTTGTTTGATTTATATTTGTCAAATTCATAATCCCCGAGTAAAAATCCCTCGAAAAATGCAATTAACAAATCTTCATTTTTAGTATTAGGAGGAGTAATCTCAACACTTTCAAATTTGTATTTTTTAAGAGCTTTAATGATACCTGCCGTGGCGGTTTTCAGATTTTCTGCGTTAATCTCTTCTATACCTACATAAATCCTTTTTTTCTCCGGCAATACCAATATTTCCCCGTCTTTTCCTTCAAATCCGTATTCTTCAAACTTTTTAGCTCCATTTACAACGATTTCAGCTTTAATCTGACCTTTATTTTTACTGAATTTCATGATTCCTCCTTTTTATTTATATACCAAAGTATTCCCCAAATTAAAATAACAAATAAAATTCCAAAATACCAATGATGTTTTAACCATTTTAAAATTTCAAGTATCTCTTCACCGAAATAATAACTTGGAATTATTGTCACACTTGCCCAAACAAATGCGCTTAAAAGATTTATTATGGCAAATTTTTTTGGGTCATATCCGCTAAGACCTATTGTCATTGGAATAATTGTCCTCATACCGTAAATAAATCTTTGAATGAAAATAACCCATCCACCGTATTTTCTAAGAAGCAGTCTTGCTCTTGCAAATTTTCGTCGATGTTTGTGAAATTCTTCCAAAACCCATTTTTTATTAATTTTGCCTAAATAAAAATATATCTGATCACCTACAAATCCACCAAGTGCCGCTACTAAAATAGAAACTCCTAAATTCATATCTCCCGTATGAGACAAAACCCCGGCCATTACAAGCCCGGTTTCACCTTCCATAATAGACCAGAAAAAAAGAATAATATATCCATATTCTTTTAATAAATGAACTAAATTATCAGTAGAAAAAAATTCCTTAATTGTATGTAAATCAAAACCGTACAAAAGTGATACAAAAAGAAAAAAAGTTAAAAACCATTTTATTTTCATTAAAATTCCAATAAATTTTTTGCCTGTATCATATCTTTATCTCCTCTGCCGGAAAGATTTACAATTACAAGTTTATTTTCTATATCAGGAAGTTTTTTAAGATATGCAACTGCATGTGAGCTTTCAAATGCTGGAATTATTCCTTCTTTTTGAGACAGCCATACAAATGCATCGAGTGCTTCTTTGTCAGTTATATAATCATATTTAATTCTACCATCTTCGAAATGATAAGCATGTTCTGGTCCTATCCCCGGATAATCAAGCCCGGCACTAATAGAATGAGCTTCTAATATTTGTCCATCTTCATCTTGTAAAAGATAGCTCATCTGTCCGTGAAGCACACCCGGACTTCCGGCATTCAGACTTGCTCCGTGCTTTCCGCTCTCAATTCCAAGACCTCCCGCTTCAATACCAATACATTGAACATTTTCTTCTTCAAGAAAATGCGAAAAAATTCCCATTGCATTACTTCCACCACCGATACAAGCTATAACATAATCCGGAAGTCTGTTTTCTTTTGCTAAAATCTGAGCTTTTGCTTCATATCCGATAATCGCTTGAAAATCTCTAACCATCATCGGATACGGATGAGGTCCTGCGACAGTTCCTATCACATAAAAAGTATCTCTTGCATTAGTAACCCAATATCTTATAGCTTCATTCATGGCATCTTTAAGAGTTCTGCTGCCACTTTTTACAGGATAAACTTTTGCACCAAGAAGTTTCATTCTAAATACATTGAGTTCTTGTCTTTTTACATCTTTTTCACCCATAAAAATTTCACATTCAAGCCCTAAAAGTGCAGCAGCAGTAGCAGTTGCCACTCCATGTTGTCCGGCTCCTGTTTCAGCTATTACTCTTTTTTTACCCATTTTTTTAGCAAGTAAAACCTGACCTATTGTATTATTAACTTTATGTGCCCCTGTATGATTTAAATCCTCTCTTTTGAAATAAACTTTTGCTCCTAGCTCTTTACTAATATTTGGAGCAAAATAAAGCCCTGTTGGTCTACCTATATACTCTTTATAGTAATAATCCATTTCATTCCAAAAACTTTTATCAAATCTGACATTTTTATAAAAATTTTCAAGTTCTAATAACACGGGCATTAATGTTTCAGGCACATATCGACCGCCAAATTTATTAAAATGTCCTTTATTATCCGGGTCAAATATAGGTTTTGGTATATACATTATTTACCTTTCAATATTTAACTAAACTATCTACTGTAACACCAAGTTCTTTTATTTTGTTTACTCCATCAAGAAATGTCAATTCAATTAAAAAAGCTGCTGCCAATACATCTGCATTTAATTTTTGAATAAGTTTTATTGCGGCCTCAGCAGTGCCTCCTGTTGCTATTAAATCATCTATAAGCAATACTTTTGGATTTTTAACTCCATCAAATGCATCGATATGAATTTCAATTTCATCAAAACCGTATTCAAGTGCATATTTTTCTGCAACTGTTGTATAAGGGAGTTTTCCTTTTTTTCTTATCGGAACAAAACCTTTTTTGATTTTAGCCGCAACTGCCGCACCAAAAATAAATCCTCTACTCTCAATCCCACATACAAAATCTACATCTTTATATTTTTTAGCATAATAATCAATAACTTCGCTAAAAAGTTCTCCATTATTCAAAAGAGTTGTTATGTCTTTAAAAATTATACCTTTTTTAGGAAAATCAGGAACATCCCTGATTGCATTTTTAATTTTTTCTTCTAATTTCATTTTATTTCACTTTTTCTAAATATTCACCGCTTCTTGTATCAACTTTAATCTTATCACCCTCAACAATATGGCAAGGTACGGTTACAATTGCACCTGTTTCAACTTTTGCCGGTTTTCTACAAGCCCCACTTCTGTCTCTATTACTTACTGGCTGAGTTTCAACAACTTCAAGCTCAACTTGCATAGGAAGCTCAACTCCAATTACTTTACCATTATGAAATAGAACATCAACATTCATACCTTCTAACAAAAATCCTTTTGACTCTTCAAAAATTTTTACATCAATAGGAATCATTTCATATGTCTCATTATCCATAAAATAATAGATATCTCCTTCATTATACGAATATTGATATTTTCTTCTCTCTAAATTTGGCTCATCTGCTTTGTCACCTGCATGGAATGTTTTTTCAATAACTCTACCGTCAATTAAATTTTTAAGTTTTGTTCTTACAAATGCTGCACCTTTACCCGGTTTTACATGATGATATTCAATAATTTTATAAGGAATCCCATCAAGTTCTATATTTAAATATTTTTTTAAATCGCTCATACTATATGCCATAAAATCTCCTTTTGTTAAATTTCTGCATATCCGACGCTAAGCGCTGCTTTTAAATTTCTAAGTTCATTCAACACTTCTTCATTTACATCATTATCTACAATAATAACTGCCATAGCTTGACCTTCTTTGTTTCTTCCAAGCCTGAAATCTGCTATATTTATATTGTATTTTGCAAGTGTCATTCCAACTTCACCTATAACACCCGGAACATCAGTGTTTTTAAAGAAAATCATTTTACCTTTTGGTTCAAACTCTAAATCAAAACCTTTAAATTCTACAATTCTTGGATGAGTTTCAAGCATTGTTCCGCTTATTGAATATTCACCATCATCTGCTAAAACTTTTATATTTACAAGATTTTTATATGTAGGATTTTTTATTTCTTTACTTTCAAGCTCAATATCTTTTTCTTTTGCTAAAAATTCTGCATTTACATAATTTACATTATCGGTAATATTTTTAAGAAGCCCGACAAGTGCAAAAGTTAGAACTGATTTATCCTCTTTGCTTATATCACCACTTAAATTTATTTTTACTTTTTTAATTGGTTTATTAATAATTTGTGATAGGATATAACCCATTTTTTGTGATAACTCTAAATATTTTATTACCCACTCAGGAGTATTAGCCGTATTAATTGGAAGATTTAACGCATTTGGATAACTACTTCCTCTAAGCGCTTCAATAATAGCCTCAGCCGCTTGAATAGCAATTCTCTCTTGTGATTCACGGGTGTTTGCTCCGATATGAGGAGTAACAGATGTATTTTCAAGCTCAAAAAACGGATGCTCTGTAACTGGTTCTTTTTCAAAAACATCAATACCAAGCCATTTGATTTTACCAGATTTAAGCCCTTCATAAACATCGTTTTCATTATAAAGTCCGCCTCTTGCACAGTTTATCAATACAACCCCATCTTTCATTTTTTCAATCTCTTTTTTTGTAATCATATTGATTGTCTCAGGAGTTTTAGGAGTATGAATCGTAATAAAATCACATTTAAGTATTTCATCGAAATCAGTTGTATATTTACATCCTAAATCTGTCACTTTACTTGGATCAATATACGGGTCATAAGCAATAACATCCATTTCAAGTGCTTTTGCTCTTATTCCAACTCTACTTCCTATATTACCAAAACCTATAATTCCTAATTTTTTACCTGCAAGCTCAATTCCAAGCCACTTTTCTCTATTCCATTCGTGCTCTTTTTTCAAATTCCAAACTGCATTTGTAAAACTTCTAGCAGCAGTTAATAAATGAGCCATTGTAAGTTCTACTGCTGCAAGTGTATTTGCAGTTGGAACATTCATAATTATTACACCTCTTTTGCTTGCTTCTTCAATATTTACATTATCAACTCCAACACCAGCTCTAACTACAGCTTTTAATTTTTTCGCATGCTCTAAAAAATTTTTATCAACAGGTGTTGGACTTCTAGTAATTACTCCATCAGCATCTTCTACAATTTTTAAAAGTTCATCTTTTGGAACTCTACTAGCATCTACTAGCTCAATATCCTTTGCCTTTTTAAGTATCTCAAATCCGGCTTCATGAATTGGGTCACAAACAACTACTTTCATCTAAATCCTTTTTTTTATTTTTTGAATTTTTATATTGAAATTATACTCTTTAAATAAATTTAATACACTATTTGCTTCTTGTAAATTTTTAAAAAAAATATAAATTTCTGTTTTTTTTGCCTTAATTAAAGAATAAGCAATATTATTA
>JALWNI010000170.1 GCA_027083695.1 Nautiliaceae bacterium
TTGCAAAGGCACCACCCAATAAGGTATAAGCATCTGCTCCTTGACCATTGGAACCTGTTCCATCAAAAAGAATTAATGACAAAATCTCTTGTTGTGTCAAGTATGGTTCTGAATTAAAGTTAACAATAGGCTCTTCAACACTTCCTGATATAAAAATATGAATGGTAAAGGTCAAGGAAGGTCAAGGGGTCAGGTGGTCAAGGGGTCAGGTGAACGTAATCACCTACCCATACCTCTTAACAATCCCACTAACAGTAGATTGTGATAACCCCAATACTTTCGCCATCATGTGTTGAGAATAACCATCTTTATACGCTTGAACTATTTTACTATTTCTCTCTTTAATATCTGTGATATTTTCAAACATAACTTTTAAATCTTCCTCTTTAGGTCTTTTATCTATGTTCGGTGCTTCTACTAAACTTGCTCCTCTTTTTAGTTGTTGAAGTACAGAGCTATCTATTGGTGAATATAAAAATGCTTCTATTGCCTCTTTATCATTTTGATAATTTTGTGCCATATAGGAGTCTTTTAAACAAATTGGTATTGGCTCTTCATTTAAAAAATAGTGTGCTGTTGAGTATGAGTACTCTTCTACTCTTTTTACCATTTTTGCTTTAAGTGGGTTTTGTTCTATGTAGAGTATAAGTGTATAGAGGTACGCTTCATCCGTCACATACCAAGATTTAAATCGTCCTTGCCAAAGGTGTCCTGAACGTTTATATTTTTTGTTAAAATAGATAGCATAGTTCATATTGATTTGTCGCATAAATTTAGAGAGGGTTTCTTTTTCTATCTCTATGAGTAGATGGTAATGGTTACTCATTAAACAATAGTTATGAATAGTTATTCCATAACTTGGAGCATAAGTACAAAGCAGTTCTTCAAACTTTTTATAATCTTCTTTTTCTTTAAAGATTACTCTTTGTTCTACTCCTCTATTGACTATATGATAATATCCTGCTATCTCTATTCTTGGTTTTCTTGGCATGGGGTCTCCTTTGGTGAAAGTATAGCAGGAGATTTCTTACGATTACGTTCACCTGACCCCTAGACTTTCTAGACTTCAGACTTTTATTGTACTCTGTCTCTACAAGAATCTCTTCTCCATCGAAACGTTTGGTTTTTACTAAAACCACTCTGTCGAACTTATCGTAATAGGTGGTTGTTGCAGGTGAACCTGTTGGGGTATTGGGGTAATGGTTACTTTATATTTGTACTAGTCTCTAAACTTATATTTTCAGAAAAAAATGCTAAAATAGATAAAATCAAACATAATCATTTAATAGTAGTAGGCAATATCAATGGATAAAGTAGAAATAGAAAAAAAAGCTATAGAGTATCTTAATGGCAATAAAAAAATATTTTTTGAAAGATATACCAAAAATATTAAACAATCAAATAATAAATTGGCTATATTTACAGCTGGTATGAGTGGTGTTGGTAAAACTGAATTTGCTATTTATCTAAAAGAACATAGCAATGAATTATTACATATAGATACAGATGAAATTAGAAAATTTTTTCAGCCAGTTGGATATAATGGTCAAAACGCTGATATATTTCAGAAACCATCAAGCAGAGGTTTTAGTGAACTTTTTAATTATGCATTAAAAAACAATTATTCGCTAATACTTGACTCTAATTTATCAAGTATTAATCAAGCAACTCAAAACATAGAACGGCTTTTAAAAAGAGACTATTCTGTAGTTATAAACTACTTTTATAACTCTCCTAAAAAATGTTTTGAATATGCCATAAGAAGAGAAGTTGTAACGCATAGAAAAGTACCCAAAGAGATTTTTATTAAAAGCAATATTAACTCTTTTACAACAGTTATAGAACTTAAATCTATTTTCAAAGATGATATTATTTTAAACTTTTTTGACAAAAGGTATGATAAATTTTACAGAGATATAGATAGTGATTTTTTACAAAAGGAGATTGGAAATGAATTTGATTTTTAATGATGATTTTATGCAAAATGCCATAAAAAGAATTAATGAGCTACAAGAAGAGACCATTGAAAAGTCTAAAAAAGTAAAAGGTATAGAACCCTATGTAAAAAAACGCTTAGAACTTTTTGACAAAGA
>JALWNI010000171.1 GCA_027083695.1 Nautiliaceae bacterium
CATTCTTTAACTACTGCTCTTCTCATCTCCAAACTCCTTCAATTAATTCACCGCATTTAGGACAATGCGCTAAGCCGTTTTGGTCAATTTGTAAAATATTTTTTTCAACTCTGTATATGCTTCTTACGACAAGTTCTTCGTTGCATTTTGGACAGTAAGTAATTACTGGCATTGCCACATTTCCAAGATATACATATTTAAGTCCTGCTTTTTTGCCTATTTCATATGCTTTTAGCATAGTTTTAATAGGTGTAGGTTCTTTGTCCGTTACTTTATAATCTGGATGGAATCTTGATATGTGCCAAGGAATTTCAACTCCTACACTTGCAATAAACTCGGCAATTTGAGTAAGCTCTTCTTCGCTGTCATTATCTCCCGGCACGATAAGTGTCGTAATTTCCTGCCAGATTCCCACATCTTTTAATCTTTTAATAGTATCAAGCACATATTCCAAATCACCTTTTAAAACTTTTTTGTAATATTCTTTTTTGAAACTTTTCAAATCGACATTGCAGGCATCGACCCATTTTTTCATATCTTCAATTTCATAAACACTTTCAAATCCGTTGGTTACAAAAATATTTTTAAGCCCTTTTTCTTTTGCCAAAACTCCCACATCCCTTGCATAAGGGTAAAAGACGCTCGGTTCGTTGTATGTGTATGCGATTGATTCGCATTTATATTCAAGTGCAAGAGCTACCATTTTTTCAGGGCTTACATAAACGGATTTATCAACGTTGTGATTGTGCGCTATCTGCCAGTTTTGGCAAAAAGGACATTTAAAGTTACATCCCACAGTCCCGAAACTAAGCACCGCGCTTCCAGGTAAAAAATGAAAAAGCGGTTTTTTCTCAACAGGATCGACATTAATACTTGCCGGACGACCGTAAACAAGATTTACAAGCTCTCCGTTTTTATTCATATTGATACCACAGATGCCTACTTGACCCTCTTTAAGTATACAGTGATGACGGCAAAGGAGGCATCTGATTTTTCCGTTTTCCAAACTCTCATAATATTTCATTTTCCCCTCCTTAATAATTTAATATATTATAGCAGACTTTTTATAAAAAGTAAAGAAAGGAAGTTGAGTTAAATAGACTAAATTATTCTGGCTTGAAGTTTTTTGTAAGGAGTTATTTTTGATTTGCTTGCAAATAAATTATAATCAATTTCAAACTCTCCAAATTCTATTTCCATATATTCATCTATTTCAATTCCAAAAAGGTTTGCAGGGTTTGTAGAGATTAATTCAGTAACAGTTTCATAATTAAGCGGTAGAGAATAAGCAAGTTGTGAAAAAATGTCAAGTTTACTGATACCATAATCTGCTTCTTCAAAAGGCACATCTTTATTGGTAGCGGCAATATGATTTGAAGAGATAAAATCAACAATGCCTTTTTCGCAGGCTTTTAAAAGAGCTTCTTTGTCTTCTTTACTTCTAAGCGGAGGAATTGTTTTGAATAAAGTATTGAATTCTTCAATGTCCTCATCTGTAAAATATAGATTATCTATGCATACATCTACATAAACGTTTTTTGGTTTATTTTTTAGGATTTCAATTGATTCTTTTGTAGTTATGCTTTGAAAAACTATTTTAGCATCAAAATTTTTAGAAAGTTCTAAAATTTTTGCCACTTCTATCGATTCAGCATAATTTGGAATACCGTTTAATCCTAATGAATAAGCTTTTGGAGAATCATTCATAACTCCAATGCTTAATGATTTATTATTTGCATTTACAAAAATGGGAATATTCAAAAACTCAGAATATTCAAAAACTCTTTTAATAAGATTCATATCCTCATCTGAATTTATATATATTGCTTTTGCTCCTTTTTCTTTTAAAATTGAAATTTCAGTAAGTTTATTATCGTGTATTCCTTCAATCGATACAAATAAGTTAAAATTTTCTTCATCTGCTCTTTTTAAATTATATGCAAGATGAAGTTTGTCGTAAATTGGTTTAATAGTAGGTATCATTAAAGCATATCCCACACCGCCGTTTTTTGCAGCTGATGCAATTTTACTTACACTTTCTGAATTTTTTATATTTAAATCAAAACTTTTAGGAACTTTTATTCTCATTTA
>JALWNI010000172.1 GCA_027083695.1 Nautiliaceae bacterium
GTGGAGGTAATACCGTTTTGGCGTTGGAGATTTGCGGAATAGACGAAGCAGGAAGAGGTCCCATTGCAGGACCTTTGGTTTTTGCCGGTGTTATATTCAAATATGAAATAAAAGATAAGTGGTTTGAGACTCTGACAGATTCAAAAAAGTTATCACCTCAAAAAAGAGAAGAACTTTTTGCACTTATCAAAGAAAATTCTTTTTTTCATATTGTATTTAAATCCAACAAAGAAATTGATGAAAAAGGTCTGTCTTTATGTATAAAAGAATCTTTAATAGAAATCAAATCAAAATTAAAAGCAAAAAAATATCTATTTGATGGAAATTCAAATTTTGGAGTTGAAGGAATAGATACAATAATAAAAGGTGATATGAAAATTAAAGAGATAAGTGCTGCAAGTATTTTGGCAAAAGTCAGCAGAGATAACTTTATGATTAAAATCTCTAAAAAATATCCTCAATATAAATTTGAAAAACATAAAGGATATATTACAAAAGAGCATAAAGAGCTGATAAATAAATATGGTTTTTGTGAAATTCATAGAAAAAGTTACAAATTAAAACCTTCTACTCCTTCACTTTTTAAGGAATATAAATGAAAAAAATTTTATCTTTACTAATAGCTTTAAATTTATATGGAGTTTTTCCTGATTACTATTATCATATAAAAAACATAAAACAGCAAAAAAAAGCATTTGTAAATATTATATTGCCTCTTATACAAAAAGAGAATCAAAATATTTTAAAAACAAGACAAAAAATTATTATTATTTTTAGTAATCCATATTATCTTTTAAATGAAAAAGATATTGAATTTTTAACTAAACTTGCTAAAAAATATAAAATAAAAAACATTAACGATAAAAAGTCATTTCTAATAAAAATTGACAAAATTCCTCCCTCGCTTGCCCTTGCACAAGCGGCAATTGAAAGTGGATGGGGAAAGAGCAGATTTGTAAAACTTGGAAACAATCTTTTTGGACATTGGGAATATTCTGATAAAGGAATAAAGCCAAAAAGCACATACTCACATATAAAAATAAAATACTCTCTTAAAAAATTTAACTCACTGGAAGATTCAATAAAAGCATATATGTTAAATCTCAACAGAAATCCTGCTTATAAAAATTTTAGAAAAAAAAGATATTTATACCATAAAATGCATAAAAAATTTACTGGCATTGATGCTGCTCCTACTCTTAAAAATTACTCTCAACTTAAAGAAATATATGTTAAAAGATTAATTAATATGATTAAATTAAATCATTGGCAAAAATATGATTTTTAGTCATTTATTTGTCATTTTTAAAAATTATAATAAATTAAAAAAAGGAGTCAAAGTTGAATAATTACCAACAATATATTGATTTGGCTATCACTTGGGGTGTCAAAATAATCGGAGCAATATTAGTATTTATAATCGGAAAATGGATAGCAAAAATACTTACAAATCTTCTCAGAAAAGGGCTTGAAAAATCAAAAACCGATGTAACTCTTATAAAATTCTTAGGTGATTTAACTTATTTCGGTTTATTGGTACTTGTAATTATTGCGGCTCTTGGAACTCTTGGAGTTAATACAGCATCATTTGCGGCAATTATTGCAGCAGCAGGTTTGGCTGTTGGTCTTGCATTACAACAAAATGTATCAAACTTTGGTGCTGGGGTAATAATTCTATTTTTAAGACCATTTAAAGTAGGTGATTTTGTTGAAGCAGGAGGAGCAACAGGTGTTGTAGAAGCGATAGGAATATTTAATACAATATTTAAAACAGGAGATAATAAAATTATTATTGTTCCAAATTCAAATATCGTAGGAAATAATATTGTAAATTATTCAAGAGAAGCTTTAAGAAGAATAGATTTGGTTATAGGTGTAGGTTATGAAGATGATCTAAAACTTGTAAAAGAATTACTTGAAAATATTTTAAATTCTCATGAAAAGGTTTTAAAAGACCCTGCTCCAAGCGTAGCTCTTGCTGAACTAGCAGACAGCAGTGTAAATTTCAATGTAAGACCTTGGGTAAAAAGCGAAGATTACTGGTCTGTTAGAAGCGAACTTCTTGAAACTATTAAAACAACATTTG
>JALWNI010000173.1 GCA_027083695.1 Nautiliaceae bacterium
CTATATATTGATTGAATATTCTCTTTTTTCGTCAAAACAATGATTTTTTTATGTTTATCTAATAAAAATTTTATATGCTCTTCTTTATCAGAATCAGGCAAATCACAATCACAAATCACCAAATCAATATTTTCTAAATTTATTTTTTTTAATTTTTCATAATTATCAACAGCCTCAATATTAACAAATATCATCTCTTTTTGAATAAACTTTGTAATAGCTTTTTGGTATGGAATACTATTTTCTATCAATAATATATTTAACAAACAAGCACCTTTTTTTTACGCGATTATAACAAAAAAAGAGAAGGAATTAGCAAGAATATGTAGTTACGAATTCGTATGGATGAGGTCTTCCTTCTACTGGGATAATTTCAGTTTCATATTTATAATCAATGTAAGTTTTGATAAATTCATCGCTCATTACGGCTTTTAAGAAACTGTTAGAATCTTCTAATTCTTTTTCTACTGCATAAATTGCTTCTCTTAAAGTTGCAGGTAATGTTCTAATTCCTCTTTTTTTAATTTCATCAAGACTTAGTTCAAATAAATCTTCATTTAACGGTTCTCTTGCTGCTTCATAAATTTCTAGATTATTTTTAATACCATCTAGACCTGCTAACATCATAACTGTAAATGCTAAATATGGATTAGCTGAGCTGTCAGGAAATCTAAATTCTGTTCTTACAGATTTTTCTCCTGCACCATATGGAATTCTACAACTAGCACTTCTGTTTTTTGCACTATATGCTAAAATATTTGGTGCTTCAAATCCCGGTTGAAGTCTTTTATATGAGTTCATTGACGCATTAGTAAATGCAGCAACTGCATCAGCATGAGCAAATACACCAGCAATATATTTTTTAGCAACATCACTTAAATTTGCATATCCATTTGGATCATAAAATAAGTTTTTACCATCTTTCCAGATTGATTGGTGAGTATGCATTCCATTCCCATTATCTCCATAAAGAGGTTTTGGCATAAACGTAGCAGTTTTACCATTTAAATGAGCTACCATTTTAATAACATATTTAAGTTTTTGAACATTATCAGCCGCTTCAACAAGTGTACCGAATTTAACTCCTATTTCACCTTGTGCTTGTGCAACTTCATGATGAACAACACTTGTTTCAAGCCCTACTTCTTTTAATACTTTTACCATTTCAGCTCTTAAATCTACCATTGAATCAATCGGTGCTACTGGAAAATATCCACCTTTTGTTCTTGGTCTATGTCCAATATTAAGCTCATCTCCCCACTCAGCATAATCATTCCATACACCCTCACTACTATCCACCTCATAACATTGAGAATTAATTTCATCCCTAATTACAACATTTTCAAATACAAAAAATTCATTTTCTGGTCCAAAATAAGCAGTATCACCTATTCCGCTTTCTTCAAGATATTTTAAAGCTTTTTTTGCGATACTTCTTGGACATTTTTCATAAGGTGTCCCATCAGTATTGTAAACATCGCAAAATACAACCATCGTAGGGTCAGCTGTAAATGGATCGATAAAATGTGTTCCAATTTCAAAGTCAGGTTTTAAAAGCATATCTGATTCATTGATTGGTTGCCAAGCTGGAATTGAACTACCATCAAAAGGAAGTCCGTTTTCAAGCATTTCTTCATCAAGAGCATCAATATCATAAGTAACATGATGCCAAGTACCTTTTATGTCAGTAAATCTAAAATCAACAAATTCAATTTCATTTTCTCTACATTGTTCTAAAAATTCTTTTGCTGTCATTTGCTCTCCTTAATTTGTTTTGAGATAATTATATCAAAGAAAAAATTTCTATATTGTAAAAAACTGTAAAAATTTTAATCAATGGAGGTAAAATGGAGTTTATTGAAACAATATATGTGAAAAATGGTAACATTTTAAATCTTAATTTGCATATCAAACGAATAAAACAGACAGAAACATATTTCAAATGGAAAAAAAGAGTATGGAATTTAGAAAAAATTATAAATAAAAATTTTCAAAAAAATTTTAGAGTTAGAATAACTTATAATCAATTTGGCATACAACAAATCGAATATTTTAGCATTAAAAAAAGAAAC
>JALWNI010000174.1 GCA_027083695.1 Nautiliaceae bacterium
TCTATTCCAAATGGTGAATATTTCACATTTACTGAACTAGGTCAAGCTGTAAAAGAGACATTAACTTATGGAGGATGGGCAACAGAAGGAAGTGCACTTGATTTATCTATTTTAGAAGATATAGCAAAAATTGCAGATGGTGAAGAAATTGATATAGATTCATTAGCTAATTTAGAAGCGCTTGGTTATGTACAAGATATTGATAAATTAACAAAAGCTGGTGAAAAAGCTTTGGAAGTTTATAGAATTTATAAAGACAGAACTGAAAAACCTCTTAAAACATTCGCAATTGAACAAGAAGAGATTGAAACTCTTAAAACAATTAAAAAAATATGGGATGAAAAAGTACCTGAAAATCCAGAAGAAACACCTACATTTGATGAAATTAAAGCTGAACTTATTGAAAGAAAAATAAAAGAATATAAAAAGTTATTAGAAAAATATGGAAGAAAACTTGAAGAAATGCCTAAGAAAAAACAAGAAATTGCTAAAAGATTTCAAGATTTATCTGATAAAAAGAAATGGTTTGATGAAAATTTTGATTTAAAAGAATATTTATATAGTCTTGAAGCATTTGGTTTAATTAATGAAGGTATCGATGAAAAAGGAAAAGCGGTATATTTTGTAACACCTGACGGTGAAAAAGTAATAGAAGACCAAAATTATGATGAAAGACCTATTCACAGCTGGTCTGTTAAAACACTTGCTATTTCAAATAAATTTTTCAGTGCACCAAATAGAGAATGGGTAGAAGAGGCAAGAAGGGAAAGAATTCTAGGAACTTATGAACCGAGCAAATCAGGACTTTTATATGAAGAACTCGCTACACATAAAAAACTACCATTTATAACAAAATATGAAATGGACATTTTTAAAATGATTCCTGATAAAGGAATAGCATGTGAGGATATTTTAGAAGGCAAAAGTGAAGATGAAAAAAGAAAAATTTATGAAGCTATTGATAAACTTGAAGCAAAAGGATTTATCGAAATATTGCCTGATGGACATATTGTTGAAACAGAATACGGAAAAATGATGGATGAGGCAATGAGTGGAGTTCCAGAAGGATTTGGAGCACCTATAAATCCTACAATTTACAGAGTTGTAAAAGCAATTGCGGATACAGGAAGTATGTATGTAAAAGAAAATAAAGTAAGAATTTTACCTCAAAATATAAAAGAAGCAATTAAAAAATCTAAACTTACAAAAGAAGAATTTGACAAAGCATATATTGCTGCAAGAGAAGCAAAATATCTTGGTAGAAACAGTGTTAATGAAGCTGGTCTTTTAATGCTTAAAGCTGTTGAGGCGTTAAATAAATAATACGCCTTTTTTCTTTTTTATTTATGATTAATTTAATTTAAAATCTTTAATATTAAAAAAGTTTGAAATTATTCGCATTCTTCGAGCAATTTGTTAATATGTGAATCATCATATGGATCTGCATGTATATTAATCATCCATTTCTTATCCGGATCCAACTGTCTGATTTTTTCTTCAACATTTTCAATTATTGTATGTGCCAGTTTGAGTTTCATATCAGGTGTCAACACAAGATGCACATCAACAAAATTTCTGTTTCCAGCTTTTCTTGTTCTTAAACAATGATAATCAAGCACAAGTGGTTCTTTTTTTATTATTTCTTTAATTTTTTCCACTGTATCAAAATCGAGAGCAACATCTAAAATTATTTCAAAACCTTCTTTTACTATTTCAGCTGCTTCTTTTATAATGTAAATACCAATTAAAATTGACAAAATAAAGTCTACAAAATACCAACCTGTAAATTTTATTAAAATTAAAGAAATCAATACAACACTATTAGTAACTAAATCTGTTTTATAATGAAGTGCATCTGATTTTATTACCAAATTATTTGTTTTTTTAGCTATATGATTTAAAAAAGCAACCAATCCTCCAACCACAATAATCGAAAACACCATTACATAAATTGAAGCATTTAAATGAGTTATCGCTTCTTTTTCTATAAGTTTTCTTATAGCTTCTACAATAATAAACAAACCACTTGCAATAATTATTAATCCCTCAAAAAGTGC
>JALWNI010000175.1 GCA_027083695.1 Nautiliaceae bacterium
AAAAAGCTCTGGCTGTTGCAAATTATTTAAAACAAAAAGATATAAAAAATACAGATGTTTATATAAATATTGTAAGATGGGCTTTAAAAAATAAAAATTATCTTTTAGCGGCAGAATTTGCAAAAAAAATTATTGATTTGCAAAATTATTTTAAGGCTTATCCATATTCTCCTTTTGTAGAATTTGTATATGCTAAATATTCAAATAACAAAAAAGAGGCCATTAAAGTGCTAAAAGAACTCTTAAAAAGAGTAAAAGGAGAAGACAGGGCAAGAGCGTTATTTATGCTTGCAAATTTAACAAATGAAAAAAAATATCTTAAAGAGTGTTTAAATGTAAAGGATTCAAAACTTTGGAGAAGTCTTTGTAAGGACGCCTTAAATCTTTTTTGAAATTATCTCTTCTAATTTTTCAAGAGGTGCTTTAATGGTATTAAATTGAGTTTTATTAAATGTCTGTTGTCTTTTTGCAAGTCTTGCAGTGTTTGTGACAATTTTTTCAAAAAGTTTTTCTTTATTATAAAGACCGTTAAAATAATCTAAAACTTCTTTTATTCCAATTGCCTTTAAAGCCGGCAGTCTTCTGTCTTTATATTTTGATTCAAGATATGCCACTTCATCAATAAGTCCATTTTCAAACATTTTTTTTGTTCTTTGAAGTATTCTTTCCCTTAGTGTTTTTCTATCAATATCTATTTCAAATATAGGAATTTTAGGTAGGGTTGGAACAGGAGGGTTTTGTTTAAAATATTGCGTTGGAGGAATATTTGTAGCTAAATATATCTCAGCTCCTTTTGAAATTCTGTAAGTATCATTTGGTGAAATTTTTGAAGCAAAAAGCGGATCAATTTCCTTTATCTGTTCATAAGTAAATTTTTTTGCTTTTTGTTTAATTTCTTCTGTAATTTTTGGCATTTGTGAAATACCTTCAATCATTGCTTTTAGATAAAATCCAGTGCCTCCTACGATAATAATATTTTTATGAGCTATTTTTTTATATATTTCAATAAATTTTGTAACATCAAATTTTTCATTTGGATAAATTTCATTTATGCCGTAATGTTTTATTTCATTTAATTCCTCTTTTGATGGTTTAGCAGATGCAATGTCAATCTCTTTATAAATACTTAAAGAATCAAGCGATAATATTTCACATCCAAGCTTTTTTGCAAGTTTTATTGCCAAATCGCTTTTTCCACTGGCAGTAGGTCCTATTATTGCAAACAATTGTCTCCTTTTTTGTTACAATTATACAAAAAGATTAAATTTATATGAAAAATTAAGGAATTTAATGAAAATAAAAAAATATATGGAGCTCGTTAAGTTTTCGCATACGATATTTAGTATTCCTTTTATTCTTATTGCCATGATTGTTGCTGCTGATGGATGGTTTGGGTGGAAATTATTAATACTTGGAATTTTAGCGGCTGTAAGTGCCAGAAATTTTGCAATGTCAGTAAATAGGTATGCCGATAGAGATATAGATGCAAAAAACCCAAGAACAAAAGATAGAGTTAGCGTAACAGGTGAAATAAAAGAAAATGAATTAAAACTTTTTATTTTAGCAAATGGTTTAATTTTTGTAGGAGTTGCTTATTTGATAAATGATTTGGCTTTTAAATTAAGTATTCCAATATTGGTAATACTAGGAGGTTATAGTTATTTTAAAAGATTTAGTGAATTTGCACATTTAATATTGGGTATTTCTCTTGGGCTTGCACCGATTGCAGGTGCTGTTGCTGTTAGTGATTCAATACCGTGTTGGAGTGTTTTTTTGGCATTTGGTGTTATGTTTTGGGTTGCTGGATTTGATATTTTATATTCTTTACAAGATATAGAATTTGATAAAAATGAAGGACTTTACTCAATACCTGCTAGAATAGGGGAAAAAAGCGCACTTTTTATTTCAAAAATGTTTCATATTTTTGCGGTTGTGTTTTGGGCTTTGTTTGTAGCTTATGCTCATCTTGGAATATTTGCATGGATTGCGCTAATTTTAGCAGCATGTATGCTTTATTATGAACAAAAACTTGTTGATAAGGATTATAAAAACATACCAAAGGCATTTTTTGATGTAAACGGATATCTAGGTATAATATTTTTAATTTTTATTATAATTGACAGGATTGTAAAATGAGATTTGTTGATGCATATGTGCCTGTTGAATTTGATGAGCTTAATGAAAAATTAAAAGAGGAATTTGATAAGTTAGGAAGTGAAAGTGATGATCCGATAGGACAGTTTATTAAATTAGCAAAAGCAAGAGGCGAGACAAAAGATACTGACCCGGTTATATTAGAGTTATTGATTGCTCTTCATAGAAAAATAGATGAATTATCTGCTTATATAAAAAATGAAAAAAAAGAATTTATTCATTTAAAATATAAAACTGAAACAAAAGGCCTTGGATTTGAATTTTTTAAAATAAAAGATAAAATTTTAAAAAAAGGTGTTAAATATTACGGAAGGATGGATTTACCCGTATTTCCAGAGAGAAAAGTGCCTGTAATTTTTGAAGGGTTTGAAGAAGATATCGCAAAAATTATACACATGCATGAGAGAGATATTAAAGATTATAATGCTTTTATTACGGCAAGAGAAAGAGCATTAATAAGAGAAATGAGAGCTAAAAATGGATAAAAATTTATTAATTACAATAATTATTTTTGTTGGACTTAGTTTTTTTATGTTGCTGTTGTTTTTTTATATCTTAAAAAGAGACAAAGAAATAGAACAAAAATTTGAAGCTTTTGAATTGTCGTTGGAAGAGATTAATAAAGAGATTTTTGATATAAAAAAAATGACAGAGAATATAGAATCGAGTGAAAAACTTGAAAAAATAGAAAGGATTATTGAATCGATTGTTGATGATATAAGAGTAATAGAAAAGAAAAATTTGGAAATAATCGATTCTTTAAAAGAAGATATAGAAAATTTGAAATTTAAACTCCAAAAAAATAATTTAACTGAAATGACAAAAATTATAAATAAAAATGACGAAGAAAAAATAATTAACTTATATAAAAATGGATACAGTATTGAAGAAATTTCAAAAGAATTAAGAATACCAGCAGGTGAAATTGAATTAATTATAAAATTTTCATCCATTTAACCTTAAACTTTACTTAAATTAAGGTTTTTTTAAGTTTTGTAGACTAAAATTCTACACCTAAAAAATTCACAAAAGGTGTGATAATGAAATTTACTAAATCAATAAGACCTGATGAGGTTAAAAGAGAATGGATATTAATAGATGCTAAGGATAAAATTTTTGGTAGAGTTATTACTGAAATAGCAACTATTTTAAGAGGAAAACACAAACCATATTATACTCCACATGTAGATTGTGGTGATTATGTAGTGGTGATTAATGCTGATAAAGTTAAATTTTCAAAAGCAAGCAAACTGAACGAAAAATATTACAGACACACTGGATACTTTGGTCATGTTAAAGAAGAAACTGTTGAAAAATTACTTAAAACAAATCCAGAAAAATTATTTAAATTAGCAACAAGAGGTATGCTTCCAAAAACAAAACTTGGAAGAAAAATGCTTAAAAAACTTAAAGTATATGCTGGTGAAAATCATCCACATACAGCTCAAATAAAGGGTAACTAATGAAAATGCACGGGAAAATTTATGCAACTGGAAAAAGAAAAGAGGCTGTGGCTAAGGTTTGGCTAAAAAATGGTAATGGAGAAATTAAAGTAAATGGAAAAAGTTTAGATGAGTTCTTAGGTGGAAGAGAAGCACTTAAACTTAGAGTAAGATGGCCGTTAATGCTTACAAAACAAGAAGGAAATTTTGATATTGAAGTAAAAGTAATAGGCGGAGGTTTTGCGGCACAAGCTGATGCTATTAAACATGGGATTTCAAAAGCGCTTGTAGAATATGCTCCTGAATTCAGAGCTGTTTTAAAACCTGCTGGACTTCTTACAAGAGATGCGAGAGTAGTAGAAAGAAAAAAATACGGGAAAAAGAAAGCAAGAAAATCTCCTCAATTCTCAAAAAGATAATTTTTTCTTTTCTTTTTTATATCCTTTGAAACTAATTTGTTATAATTTTGACAAAAAGGTTTTTAATGAAAAAAACTATTTTTTTGTCATTTTTGTTAATTTTTGCAGGTTGTAGTGCTGTTCAAGAAAGTGTAAAAAAGGTAAAAAATTTTTCAAAATGTTATATCAACAAAATACCAGCTCCATTTTGGGTATGTTATCAATCTTATTTTATGAGTGTAGGAAAAATTTATACAAAACAACCTTCAAGATTGGCTCAGGAAGAAGCATATTCAAAAGCTATAAACAGTTTGATTCAAAAACTTCAAGTGAAAACATCTTCTTTTTTACAAAAAGCTAATATTAATAATAAGTCTATTTTAAATGATGTTAAAAATTTTATAATTATCAATGCTATTGAAGGAAGTAGCTGGTTTGATAAAAAAAATAATATTATATATGTGCAAGAAAGTATTGATAAAAATGAATTTAAAAATTTTTTAAAACAAAAAATAAAAATAAAAAATTTTGAGCAATTATTCTATGAAACATTTTGATTTTATAATTATAGGAGGAGGAATTGCAGGATTAATAACAGCTTTTCATTTAAAAGAGTTTAAAACTCTTTTAATAGATGAAGGTATATTAAACGGCGGAAGTGGGGCAGCTGGTGCTTTTTTGTTTCCTAAAATATCCAAACATTCTTCATATACAAATTTTATAAATGATGCAATCTTGGAATCTTTTTCTTTCTATGAAAATATTGGTATAAATACACACAAAAACGGTGTTTTACTTTTACCAAGAGATGAAAAAGATATTGAGAAATTTAAAGAGTATGAAAAATATATAAAACTTCCTTTTGAAAAAATAAAAAATGGTTTTTTTTTCAAAGATGGAGGATTTGTGGAAGTTGATGAAGTTAGAAAAAAAATAGAAGTTCCATTTTTGGAGGGAATTGTAAAATCTCTAAAAAAAGAAAAAAATTTCTGGTTAGTCAATAATGAATTTTATGCTAAAAATATAATTTTGGCTACTGGTTATAAAGAATTTTTAAAAATTCCTTATATAAATATAAGACCTATATGGGGAGAACGCATAGAAATTAGTGGAATATGGGAAAGTGATTTAAATATTTATTATCACAAAAATTGTTCTGTTGCTGAGGTAGGAGAAAAATTAAGAATAGGTGCAACACACAAAAGAAATTGCTTAAAATGTCATGAAAATATTGAAGAAGCAAATGAATTGATTAAAAAAGCAAAAGAAATAATTGATATAAAAAAATATAAAATTGAGAATATCAAGGGTGGATTTAGAGCAGCAAGCATAGATTATTTTCCTATTGTTGGTAAGGTAATTGATGTTTATAAAACTTTAAGAATACAGCCAAATATTGTAAAAGGTGAATTACCAAAAGAAATAAAATATATTGAAGGACTTTATATTATTAATGGAATGGGAGGAAGGGGTTTTTCAAATGCAGTGAAGTGTGCTAAAATGCTAAAAAACTATATTTTAAATAAAGAAGATTTAGGCAAAATAGATACAAAAAGATTATTTATAAAATGGGCTAGAAAAGAGGGAGAAAAATTTTTAAGAGATTTTAAGGAGAATTAATGTTAAAAGTGGAAAATGTTACAAAACAATTTGGAGGAGTTATAGCGATTAAGGATGTTAATTTTAGGGTTAAGCCACTTGAAATATTTGCATTGGTGGGTCCAAATGGTGCGGGAAAAACTACGCTTTTTAATATTATTACCGGTGTATTAAAACCAACAAGTGGGCATATTTATTTTAAAGATGAAGAAATCACAGGGTTAAATCCTGTTAAGATAGTCAGAAGAGGTATAGCAAGGACATTTCAAAATATAAGATTATTTAGTAGTATGAGTGTACTTGAAAATGTTTTAATCGGATTTGAAAAATCATATGAATATACATTTTTTGAAGCGATGTTTAGATTTCCTAGATTTTTTAAAGAAGAAAAAAATCATAAAGAACAAGCAATGGAAATTTTAAAGTTTTTGGGTATCGATCATTATGCGAATCATCATGCAAAAGCATTGAGCTATGGAAACCAGAGGAAAGTAGAAATAGCAAGAGCCTTGGCAACAGAACCTGATTTACTGTTACTTGATGAGCCAGCAGCTGGTATGAATCCAAAAGAGACTGATGAACTTGCTGATACTGTTTTTAAACTTAGAGAAGAAATGGAAAAGACAGTGCTTTTTATTGAACATGATATGAAATTTGTTCAAAAAATTGCAGATAGGGTATTGGTTCTTGACTATGGAAAAACAATTTTTGAAGGAAAACCAAAAGATATGATGCAAGACGAAAAAGTTATAAAAGCATATTTAGGAGATATCGATGTTGAAGGTTAAAAATTTAAAAGTAAAATATGGAGTGATAGAAGCTGTAAGAGGTATTGATTTTAATGTAGAGGCAAAAGAGATAGTAACAATTATTGGTGCAAATGGAGCAGGGAAAACTTCAACATTAAATGCTATTTTCAATATGATAAAAAAAGAGGGGAATGTGCAATTTTATGAAGCAGATATTTCTGATTTGCCTACACATGCAATAGTAAAAAGAGGAATGGCACTAGTACCTGAGGGTAGAAAAATATTTATTAATTTGACGGTTGAAGAAAATTTAAGAATCGGTGCATATATCAATGATGAAAATTTTGAAAAATTGAGAGATGAAATGTATGAATTGTTCCCAAGATTAAAAGAGAAAAGAAACACATATGGAGGAAGTTTAAGTGGTGGAGAACAACAAATGCTTGCGATTGCAAGAGCATTAATGAGTGAGCCTAAAATGCTTGTACTTGATGAACCTTCATTAGGGCTTGCCCCAAAAATTGTGAAAGAAGTTTTTGAAATTTTAATCAAGTTAAATCAAGAAGATGATGTGACAATATTGCTTGTTGAGCAAAATGCGGCTGCTGCACTTAAAATTGCGAATAGAGGTTATGTAATGGAAAACGGAAAATTAGTATTAGAAGATGATGCAAAAGCTCTTTTAACAAGTGAGGAGATTAAGAAAAAATATTTAGGTATTGATTGATGGAAAGTGTATATAGGCGTTTTATTGGATTTAAAATCAATGTTTTAGAATTTTCTTTATTATTAACTTTTTTTTTGTCTTTAATATTTTTATTTTTTCATATTTTTATTTATAGGGGCGATTATCAGCTTTTAGTGATATTATCAGAATTTTTTTTGGTAATTACCTCTTTTTGGGGTTTTAAATTTATAACAGAAAGCAATTATAAAATAATAGCTATAATTGAATTTTGTACATTATTGTCTACTGTTTTTTTTCTCTCAATAATATATCCTAAAAACTATTATCTCCCAATTTGGATGTTTGGTACAATAATAGTATTTACTTTGGCTACTGATTATATATTGGGAATAATATTTTTAATTGTGAGTATGGCTATTTTTAATTATCTTTTTTTTAATAGAGTGGATTGGTATGCATTTTTAACATTAAATTTTCAATTTATAGCATATTTTTTATTTGGTCTTATTTTAATAAAAAAAATAGAATTATTACAACAAAAAACTTATTATTATGAAAAATTATTGTATGAAACATCTATTAAAGATAGTTTGACACAAATTTACAATAGGAAATATTTTGAAAAAACAGTTCAATTATTGTTGGAAAAAGCAAAGAGAAATAATCAAAAGGTTCTTTTTTTAATTATAGACATAGATTATTTTAAAAAAATAAATGATAAATATGGGCATCCAGTTGGAGATTTGGTTTTGAAAAAAATTACGAATATACTTCAACAAAATTTAAGAAAAAGTGATTTATTAGCAAGAATTGGAGGCGAAGAATTTGCTGTATATATTGATGATTGTAAAGAAGATAACTGTATAAATATAGCTGAAAAATTAAGAGAATCAATTAATAATTTTACTATACAAATAGACGATAATATTACTATTTCATCTACGATAAGTATTGGAGGGATTTTTTCAAAAAATTATGATTATGAATATTTATATAAAAAAGCTGATGCAGCATTATATGAAGCGAAAAAAAATAGAAATAGAACTATAATTTATATAGAATAGATTATTTTCCTATAATTTCTCCTATTTTTTCTCTCATCCATTTTCCCATTTTCATATTATGATAGGCCCATGAAAGATATTGCATATCAATTTTTGCTACATCTTGAATAAGCATTCCTTTATATTTACCTACACCAAATCTGAATTCTGGCTCTTCATCAAGCTCTTCTAAATGTTTTTCAATTGAATATTTTACATCTGCATCTAAATCAGTAAGAGAGAGCATATATTCAATATAATCAGGATCTTTGATTAAAATGTCTTTTATTTTTTCAAATTTATATTTTCCTTGATAAAATTTATCATATAAAACAGGTTTTTGGGTCAAATCTATTAATTCATCAATTTTTTTATCCATATTTTCAATAATATATTTAAATAAAAGATATAAGACAATAACATCACCTAATGCATCATGAGCATTAATTTGGATATTATATTTTTCACATATGTTTTTTTCTTTTTTATAAAGTCCAAGCGCGTATCTATTGTATTGTAAAGAAAATTTTCCTTCTGGAAGAATATGTTTTAATATTCTAAAAGTGTCAATTAATTTAAAAAAAGGATTAAAATCTTCTTTTTTTAGCATATCTAAATCAAATTTTGCGTTGTGAATTACAATTAGGTTTTCGGGTGAATTTAATTCTTTCAGTCTTTTAAAGGCATGTGTAAATTTTATTTTGGGTTTGTCTTCGACCATCTCAGGTGTGATATGATGAACTGCCATCGCTTCAAATTTAATATCCACCGGAGGTTTTACAAGCTCATTATGAATTTCTTCAATTTCTAAATTTTTATTTAAGACTAAATAGCTTAATTGACATATTCTGTCTTCTTCTTTGTTTCCGGTTGTTTCTGTATCAAGTATTATTATTTTCATTTTTTTCCTTAATAAACGGTATTTTTATTATATATTTATCATTTTCATTAACTATTTCAAAATATTTAGAAGTTATTTTTTTATTGGGATGACAT
>JALWNI010000176.1 GCA_027083695.1 Nautiliaceae bacterium
ACCTTTATCTCTAAAATATCCATCACTATCAGCTTTCCCCAGATTTGAAAAAACAAATTTTTCAGCTTCTATTTCTCCTGCTTTTTTTAAAAGCTCTGATATTTTCTCAGGGGACTCTTGAAAATGTAAGGGTTTTTTTAATTCAACATTAACAGTTAATTCAATGAAATTTAACATCCCCTTCCTTTTTTTATGGAATGTTATTATTTTTTTATGACACGAAAATGACTACTACATAAATTAAATATTCAAAAAGTAAAACTTTTAAAAAGAAAATTTTTTTCAAAATCTAAATAAAAAAGCTGTTCGTCTAAATCAAATATAAGCTCTTTTAAAGCAAGTAAAGAAGCAAAAGAACCGGCAAGATTTACCATAGGAGGAAGTTGACCTTTTGGAGTATGATTTTTTGTAGCAAATACATTAAAAGAAGTCTTTTTAAATATACCAATTTGTGCTCTCCATTCTTCCACACTTGTATAAATCCATGGAATTTTTTTTGATTTTGCAAATTTATCTATTTTTTTTCTAACCTCAAAATTATCAGTCGCATCTATAATTAAATCTATATCAATATCTAAATTTTCAGAAAATTTTTGATTTAAAGCTACTATCTTTGTATTACATCTATCAATTTTCTTTTTTAATATTTCACATTTATATTTTCCTATATCATTTTTATTAAACTGAAATTGTCTGTGAATATTATGAATCTCTATTTTATCAAAGTCAATAAGATAAATTTTTTTTAAACCGATACATCCAAGAGTAGTAGCTATAATATTTCCAAGTCCTCCACACCCTACTATTAACAGAGTTTTATGTGATAAAATTTTTTGATTTTCCTCTCCTATTACTTCTACTTGTCTTCTAAACATCAAAATTCCTAATTTCTTCAAAAATTCTTAAAGCTTGAAAATGCTCAGCCACATCATGACATCTAATAATAGTAGCACCATTTCGAAAAGCTTCTATATGAATAGCAAGAGTCCCGGGAAGCCTCTCAGCTGGAATAGTTGAGATTTTCTCCTTTTTCATAATCATATCAATCATAGATTTCCTGCTAGCACCTATTAAAAGTTCATATCCAAAATGCAAAAAATGTTCTAAATGTTTAATAAGTGCAATATTATCTTCAAGTCTTTTACCAAACCCAATTCCCACATCTAAAACAATATCTTTAATTCCAAAATATTTTGCTTTTTCTATACGCTCTTTGAAAAAATCATCAACTTCCAATATAACATTTTCATAAAAAGGGTTTTTTTGCATTGTTTTTGGATTGCCTTTTTTATGCATTATAACCACACATGCATCATATTTTGCGACACTTTTCGCATAATTATCATTTTCAAGTCCTGTTATATCATTAGCAATCTTAAATCCTCTATCAAGAGCATATTCCAAAACAACCTCATCAAATGTATCTATACTAAAAATTGCCTTTTCATAAAGTTTTTGTCTGTAAATTTCATCAATTATAGGTTTTACCCTTCTAAGCTCTTCTTCTCTTCCAACATATTCGCTTCCCGGTCTGCTTGAAACACCTCCGATATCTATAATATTGGCACCATCTTTAATCATTTTTTCAATAGCTTTTATCGCTTCAATGCCTTGAAATCTGCTTCCTTCAAAAAAAGAGTCATCATTTGCATTAATTACACCCATAATTTTTAAAGGAAATTTAGGAAGAGTTATAAATTCTTTAAGCTGTTTTGCAAGCTCTTTTAATTTAAATGGCTGAGAAAGTTCCTTTTTAGAAAGAATTTCAAGCTGTTTTTGATTACACAATAAAAGAGCATCAAAAATTTTTCTTTTACAATTTGGTACTCCAATGGGAACTGCAAGTTCAGCTCCTATACTAAGAGCGTCTTGTTTTAAAATATTAGCAGCCCCACAGCTAATATCTTTAATATAAAAAATTAAATTAGAATGTTTTTTCTTCATTATTTCAATTCCGGGTTTATCAACATTTAGTTTATGCATTAAACCTGCCAAATCAATATCCGGATTTAATTTATAAATTTGCATTTTCCACCTTTATACAAAGCATTATTAAAGAAATAACTGCCTCTTTATCCATATTTAATTCAAGCATCGCTATTGCATCATTTATAATTTTTAAACACTCTTCATTTAAATTTTTATTTTTTAAAACTGACTTTAAAAAATTTTTAATCTCTTGTTTTTGCATATCTTTATTAATTAATTCTAATATATATTCATTTGTAATTGGTTGTAATTCAAATTCATCATCTTCTTCAAAATATTTTTTATATAATTTTACACGAGAAAGAATAGTATCCAATAGCGTATGCTTTGATTTTGTAACTATAATAAAGTCAATATTTTTAGGCGGTTCTTCAATAAGTTTCAAAAGAGCGTTTTGAGCATAAATATTAAATTTTTCAGCGGCAATTATTATATTTTTTTTATTTCTTTCAGTTATATAAGCTATTTTTTCAATTTCTCTTACATCTTCTATTTTAATTTCATCTTTTCTTATTATTTCTCCATCCAGCTCTTTTAACAATTTATCAATATTATTTGTGATTATTGCTTTACTCAAATCTCTATTTCTCCAAATACTGCGGCATTTATACTTTCATTAACTAAATCAGCAAGATTTATAAGTTTATTATCTAAAAATGTATCAGTAGATTTAAGATAAAAATTTTTTGACAAATCATTATCCATTATCCAATAAAAAGATTCAGGTTTTCTTCTGGAAAATTTAAGCAAAGGCGTCTCTTGTCCTATATACCAGAAAATATACTCATTAAAAGAGACATTTAACATATCTTCAATCATATCAAAATCTTCTGGATGTTTAGCGATGTTTATTTGTGGAACAATATTTTCTAAAATATAAAATGGAAAAAACTGAGGTTTAAATTCATTAAAATTATTTATTCTCTCAATTATATATTTACCATACCATTTTCTTTTTTCATCGGTAATAATTAAAACACTTTTTCCATCTAAAATCTGTTGAAGAAAAACGGACAAAAGAGGAACAAAGTCGAGTCTTCTTTCTTCAAGCCATTTATAATTTTTTTTGCGAATTAAATCAATAATAAAACGATTTAAATCCATTACTTATCCAATTCATAAGCTTTATGTAATGCCCTAACAGCCAATTCTCCATATTTTTCATCAATTACCATAGAAATTTTAATTTCACTCGTGCTAATCATCAAAATATTTATATTTTCATCTGCAAGAGTTTCAAATGCTTTTGCCGCAACACCGCTATGTGATTTCATACCAACTCCAACAACACTCACTTTTGCAATTGAATCGTCATATTCAATACCTTCGGCATTTTTTTCGTATTCAGACAAGACCTCTTTTGTAAGTTCAAGTTCAGTCTGAGGCACTGTAAAAGTTAAATTCGCTTTATTATCTTTACCTACATTTTGAACTATCATATCGACATTTATGTTTTTATCGGCAAGTTTTTTGAATATTTCAGCACTTATTCCGGGTCTGTCTTCCACTCCGAAAATACTTACCCTTGCCTGATTTTTATCAAGTGCTATTCCGCTGACTAAAACTTTCTCCATATCTTTTGTCTCCTTTGTAATTAATGTCCCTTTAATTTCTGGCTTAAAAGATGATTTAACTTCAATATCGACATTAAGTTTCTTTGCAAGTTCAACTGAGCGAGACTGCATAACTTTTGCTCCAAGACTTGCAAGTTCAAGCATTTCATCATAACTTATAACATCAATTTTTTTTGCCTTTGGTTCAATTCTAGGATCAGTTGTATAAATCCCGTCAACATCCGTATAAATTTCGCATTTATCAGCTCTAAGAGCTCCCGCTATTGCAACTGCCGTAAGATCGCTTCCGCCTCTTCCAAGGGTTGTTACATCCCCATTTTCATTTATTCCCTGAAAACCTGCGACAATTACAACTTTACCCTCTTTAAGCTGTTTTTGCATTTTTTCAGGATCTATATCCATAATTCTGGCTTTCATATGGTCATTTGTTGTTTTAATTCCTGCCTGACGGCCAGTTAGAGCTATTGCAGGAATTCCCATGGATTGAAGCGCTATTGATAAAAGAGCACTTGTCACCCTCTCACCACTGCTTACCAATAAATCCACTTCTCTTTGAGGAGGTGTTTTTGAAAAATGGTTTGCGTATTCAAGAAGTTTATTTGTCTCTCCTGCCATTGCTGAAACAACGACTACAACATCATCACCATTTTCTTTATATTTTTTTACTATATTTGCTACATTTTGTATCCTATCAAGATCACCTACACTTGTTCCTCCGAATTTCTGAACAACTAACATACTTCTCCTTATAGATATCCGTTTTTCTTGAAATAATCAATTACTTTTTTATATACAGGTCGTTTAAATGATTTAACATAATCAAAAACTTCATTCAATTTTACAAATTTATAATCTTTAAATTCTGGAATTTCAGTATTCAAATTAATTTTTGCACCCGGTTTAAGTCTAACTAAAAAATATTTTTGTGTTTGTCCGTCATAAGGATACATTTTTTTAGCTATCATTTTTGGAAAATCGTAACTTAGCCACTCAGGCATCTCTGCTATTATCTCCACTTCATCAGTACCTATTTCTTCTTTAAGTTCTCTAAGTAAAGCTTCTCTTGGACTCTCCCCTTCATCAATCCCGCCTTGCGGAAACTGCCAAGCATCCACATCTGTACGTTTTGCCACAAGAACTTCAACCTTTTCGGGATATTTAGGTGAAAGTATGATGGCCGCAACATTTGGTCTGTATTTTTTCAAATTTCACCTTTTTTTGTAAAATTATAACGAAATTTATTTAATGGAAAAGAGAAAATGGCAAAATTATTATATATTCACATTCCTTTTTGTGACAGCAAATGCAATTATTGCGCTTTTAATTCATATACAAATCTAAATCATCTAAAAAAAGATTATTTTAATGCAATAAAAAAGCAGTTTTTAAATGATGTGGAAAAATTTGAAATTAAAGAGTTTGAAACGGTTTTCATAGGAGGAGGCACTCCTTCAACAATGCATATATCTTTTTATGAAAAACTTTTTAAACTTTTAGAACCCTTTTTAAAAAACACAAAAGAAATCACAATAGAATCAAATCCGAATGCTTCTTATGAATGGTTAAAAGAGATTAAAAATTTAGGAGTAAACAGAATTAGTTTTGGAGTTCAAAGCTTTGATGATGACAAACTGAAATTTTTAAACAGAAACCACTCATCAGCACTGGCTATTCAAACAATACAAAACGCAAAAAAAGCCGGATTTGAAAATATAAACCTTGATATAATCTACTCAACTGCATTGGATAATAAAAAGCTTTTACAAAACGATTTAAAAATTATAGATTCACTCCCTGTTACACATATAAGTGCATATTCTCTTATGATAGAAGAAAACACAAAATGGGAAAAGGATTATTCTAAACGAAAAGAGGATGAAGAGCTTGAAATTTGGTTTATAAAAGAGATTAAAAAAAGATTTAACCAATACGAAATATCAAATTTTGGCAAACCTTGCCTTCATAATTTAGGATATTGGGAGCATAAAGAGTATCTTGGAATTGGAGCTGGGGCAGTTGGATTTATTAAAAATTTTAGATATTACACTCAAACAAATGTAAATGAATACATAAAAAATCCGACGCATTATGAATACGAATACTTAACTAATAACGATATAAAAAAAGAAAAAGTTCTTTTGGGGCTTAGAAGTATAACCGGATTTGAAGAAAATATTTTAAATAAAGAAGAGAAAAAAAGAGTAGAAATTTTAATAAATGAAAAAAAAGTTTTTAAAAAAGAAGGAAAAATTCATTCCCATGATTTTTTATTAGCTGACGCTTTAAGTGTTTATATTATCAGCTAAACGTATCGCTAAATAAATTTCCAGCCCAATAAAACATATCAACAAAATTCTTTTTGCTTGGCATACCTGATTTTGGATAACCTTTTATAATTTTCATATCTTTTGTAGTAGGGTCATATCTATATATTGCTGTAAGCCATGTAGCTTCATTATCTGAAACAGGTGAATAACAAGCCGAATTTGTTTTTGGATTATCAAAAACAGGATATCCGTTTAGATTTCTTAAAATAGCATCTGCACAGATTTTCCCTTCTCCATTGCCTATATGACCTGCTTTTGGTTGAGAAGATTTATGAGAATCTCCAATGATATAAATATCTTTTTTTATTAAAGATTCATAGCTTTTTGTATCCACAGGTGCAAAATCTCCATCATTTACACCAGCTAAAAATATCGGCTTTGCCGCTTTTTGATTTGGGATTATATTAATAACATTCCCTTTTATGCTTTCCATATAACCAAATTGAGAATAAGTAACTTCCATTTTATTATCATCTACATTGATGATTTTGCAACTTGGTCTGTAATCAATTCCATACTCTTTAAATTTACTGCCAAATGCTTTTTTTTCAACAATAATATCTTGATTTTCATCCATTACCACAACATTGACTTTTACTCTTTTTTTTCTTAAATAATCAGCCACGACACATGCTCTTTCGTATGGTCCGGGAGGACATCTATATGGTTTTTTAGGAATACTCATAATAAAAGTATCTCCGTCTCTTAAAGAATCAATCTGTTTTTTCAAAATAAGTGTCTGCTTACCAGCTATCCATGCATGAGGAATTTTATTAATATCATATTTATTAGGAAATTTAAAATCAATTCCAGGAGCCAATACCAATTTATCATATCTTATTTTTTTCCCGTTTTCTGTATAAATAACTCTCTTGTCAGTATCAAAATTAATAGCTGTCGTATTTAAAATTTTAATACCATAATTTATCAAACCCGTATAAGAAAATTTTAAACTATTTATATTTTTAATATTATTTAAAACCAAATTACTAAGAATTGGAGATGTATATAGTGGATTTTTTTCTATAATTGTAACATCTATACTTCTGCCTCCCCATAATTTTAAATATTTAGCACATGTAGCTCCGCTAAAACCACCTCCTATTATTACAATATGTGCTTTTTGTGCTGCTTTTAAACTTATAGGTATCATAGAACCTGCCGTTGTTATTGCCGTTATTTTTAAAAAATCTCTTCTTTTCATTTTTTCTCCTTTAATCTTCATCATGCTCTTCATACTCTTCATACTCTTTATATTTTTTATATTTATCTTTGATTTTTTTGTATTTTAAAGAGTGAAGATAATCAAAAATACCTATAACTTCTTTTTTTGTAAAACCATATCTTTGTGCTTTCATTATTGGATGCCTGTTTTTATAAAAATCCTTTACATCCTCTCCGATAATAGAATCCCATTTAGTCTTAGATATACCAAAACTGCCATGACACTGAAAACAGGTAGCCGCTGCTAACACTCTATAATTATTAGGAGTATATTTATCAGGAATTTTAGGTTTATAGTAATACTTACTTGCAAATGCAAAAGAAGCAATTAAAACAGGAATTAAAACTTTCATTTTTTATCCTTTTTTTTTAATTATAACTAGAAAGAAAATAAGAAGAAAAAAAGAAGAGGTTTTATAAGAAAATTTTATCACCAAGGAACAATTTTATTCCAAAACCTTATAAACCAATTAGGCTGAGTATAATCGTTAATATCGCCTTGTGTAACATATTTGATTTTTGCATCGGAGATATATTTAGAATCAATTGTATTATCTGCACTTATATCCTCAGGTCTAATAACTCCTGAAATTTGAACAATCTGTTTTTCTCCATTCAAAAGCATTTCTTTTGTTCCATAAATAAAATAATTCCCATTTTTTAAAATCTTAACAATTCTTGCACTTATTGTTGTTTGAAACTGTTGTTTAGTATTTTGAGTTCCACTTCCAGTATATGTACGACTTGAATTCATAGAAGGGAGATTTAGACTTACACCTGTTTTACTTATGCCATATTTTTTGCCGCCTATATTAACACCTCCACTTACACTTGCATCAAAAAGACCGCCATTATCTTGATTTGCCTCGCTTAATTTTTTACTTGCTTGAGATATTTGGGAAATATCTTCTGTAATAATAACGGTTACAATATCATTTACTTTTTTTGCCTTTGTATCAGAAAAGAGATTATCAGAATTTTTAAATAAAGAACCTGGATTATTCATAATATTATCACTATTTTTACTAGGAATTTCTTCTACATATTTTGGTGGTGTCATATTAAGACTTGGACTTGCTGGATGAGTAGAACATCCAACAAAAAAAATTATTGAAGAAAAAAATATTATTTTTTTCAAGATATGGCCTTTTTTAATCAATAAGCAAAAAATGTTCCAAAAAATCTATTCTATCACCTCCTTTTTTTTGAGCTAAAAATATTGCCTCTTCTGCTTTCTTTAATAAATCATTCATTGTATCTTCTTCTTTTCTTTCAGTTACACCTATATTAATATTAAGCTCAATGTTATTAAATTTTATCTCTTTTAATAATTTATGTAATCTCTTAGCTAAATTTAAAAATTCCTCTTTGGTAGAAAATGTTGCTATTAAAAATTCATTAATACTATATCTTCCCACTATATCCATTCCTCTTAAATTCTTTTTCAAAATATCCGACACTAATTTTAAAATTTTATTTGTTTTTTCGTGACCATATTTTTCGTTTAATGACTTAAAATTTTCTATTTCCAATATCATAATACTTAAAGGAATTTTTTTTCTTTTAGAAACTTCAAAATATTTTTCTAAATTTTCAATTAAAAAATCCTTATTATATACATCAGTAATTTCATCGAATTTACTCATTTTTTCTATTTTTTTAGTAAGCTTTTCTATTTTTCTTTTCATATTCCATAAATAATATGATAATACTGATGATATTAAGAAAATAAAAATAAAAATTACAAAAGAAAGTATCAAAGAGATATTTTTATTAATATTGCACATTTTTTCAATCAAAACATATGTAGATAAAGAAAATAAAAAAGAAAACAATATATCAAAAATAAAAAATTTAAACATAAGACC
>JALWNI010000177.1:0-464 GCA_027083695.1 Nautiliaceae bacterium
CCCAGCAGGTCATGGGAGGTTCGCCCTGCGAGGTCATACCGAGGATTTACTCCAAGTTTAGAAGGGCCCACTGCCCCGAGCAGGCCATACTGAACATAATCAGGGAAAACGGAAACGTCGTATTCGGCGAGGGCGACAACAAGATGTTCACGGGCTATGATTTTGTTTATAAGGTCTGGTACACCGGGAAGACCCTCTTTATAGAGGACGAGGACGTTCTCGAGGACGACATGATTCAGGAGGTTCTCGACGAGCTGAAAAAGGAGTTCGGGGACGTTGAGGTGGAGGTCGTCAAGGAAAAGGACGCGACGCTTTTTGAGATACCCCTCAAATGATTCTTTTTAAATTTAGAAAGAAATTGGGGAGAAATGTAGATCAGAGGTAATACAGCAGGTAAACGAGCGCCAGGCCAAGTGCGAGCAGGATGTAGGCAACGTAGACGCTGTCCGAGCCCCTCATTATCC
>JALWNI010000177.1:474-1996 GCA_027083695.1 Nautiliaceae bacterium
CCGGATGGGCCGGTAGCTCAGCCTGGTATGAGCGCCGCCCTCGCAAGGCGGAGGCCGCGGGTTCAAATCCCGCCCGGTCCACCACAATTCCGTGCTCTTCTTCGGGGTGAACTAAAGAGTAAAAAAGCATTCAGAGAACGTAGAGCATGCAAGCGAGCGCTGTGAGTATCGCGAGCAGGATGTAGGCAACGTAGACGCTGTCCGAGCCCCTCATTATCCCGTGCCTGAACCATTCGGAGAAGTCCAGGTAGGCCCTTGCGAGCCTGTCGTAGGCAAGGTTTATTCTCTCGCGCCAGTAAAGGCGCCCCTTTTCTTCCCTCGTCCCGTAGAGCCAGCCCTCCGTTATGAGGAGTATGGCCGAGTGGGCTATCGGCGGGTACTCCGGGTTGCTCAGGCCACCGCTCCACGGCCTCACGCGCCTCACCTTGATACCCCTGAGGAACTTCACTGTTAGGTAGGTTCCAGCCGTGAAGACCGCGACCAGGAGGGCCAGATACGTGGGCGATATTCCGCCGAAGCCCTTGGCAACGACAAGGAAGCCATCCCTTATTCCGAGTGCACCCTCCAGAAAGTCCGTGGCCCTCTGGCCCGTTAGCGCTTTCACCGGTTTATCCATGAGGCGGAAGAGGAGCCCCGGAAGAACCCCGACGGTGAACAGGACGGCCGTGGAAACGGCATATCCGGCGTCCTCGACGGAGTAGCCTTTCCTCCCCCCGGCCCTCTGGACGCCGTGGGTTATCATCTTGGCCATCGCAACCCCAGCGATTCCGGCCGTTAGCGCCACGAGCGAGCCGACGAGGACCATCAGGACCTTGAACCTTGGGTCGGGTATCTTAAAGCTCTGGAGGAGGCTCTCTATGCCGAGCCATTCACCGAGGAAGCCCGGGAAGGGCGGAATCCCCGCGAGGCTCAGGGCGGAGGCGTAGCCCGCTATGACCCCGAGGATTGAGAGCCTGCCGTGCACGACCTCCGAGAACTTCCCGGTGCCGTTCTCCAGCCTGCCCGCAACGAGGAAGAGCAGACCCTTTGAGACGCTGTGGGCGAAGGCGAAGAAGAGCAGGGCCAAGAACGTGAACGCGGCAAGGTCGGTGTTCCCGCTGTTCAGCGCTATTACCGTGCCCCCGAAGAGGGCCAGCAAAACGCCGTCGTTCTCGACCGTGCTGTAACCGGGGAGCCTCTTGACGTACTCCGTTCCGGCGGCATAGGCCGCTCCAAGGATTGCGGTAATGCCTCCAAAGAGCAGGAAGAACGCTCCAACCCAGTCCGCTGGCCTGGTTATGAGGAGGAGCCTGACCATTCCGTAGAGGCCCATCAGCGTTAGAACGGCACTCAGCTGGGCGGAGAGGTTGGCAGGGGCTTTGCCGTGGGCCTGGGGAAGCCAGATGTTGAACGGGAAGACTGCCATCTTCACCGCAAAGCCGAGGGCCGCCAGGAAGAAGGCGACGTTCCAGACGGGCGAGCCCCTCCAAGCTGAAAACTCCACTGAACCGCTCTGAACTGCCAGGAGACCGAAGCTCGCCAA
>JALWNI010000178.1 GCA_027083695.1 Nautiliaceae bacterium
AAAATAGAGAAGAAAATAAAATGTTTGAAAATAAAGTAGCAAATATAATTCATAAAAAGATGAAAAAGAATATAAAAGTAGAGAAAGAAAATCAAAAAATAAAAAAAGAACATCTAAAAACATATCAGTACATTAAAAAATATTACATACAAGTTGCAGCATTAATGAGATATTCAAAACCAAATAAAAAATTTTTAGCATTGATACAAAAATATGGTTATAAATATCGTCTGTATACAGTTACAATAAATAAAAACGGTAGAAAAATAATAGTACATAAATTATTAATTGGTCCTTTTAAATCTGAAAAAGAAGCAAAGAAAGAGTTGGGAAAAGTGAAAAAATATATTACTCAAAATGCGTTTATTTTTAAGGTTAAATAATGATTTATGATAAGTTTTTGGTTGATGAGTTTTCTGTTATAGCGATATACAATCAATTAAAAGAAATATTTGATAATGAAAGAATGTTTTTATTTGAGAGCGTTATTAATAACACTGATGGAAATTATTCTTTTGTTGTCATGGGAGAAAAAGAGAGAATTAAATATAAAAATTATAAAACATATTATTTCGACGGGGAAAAAGAGCAAGTATTAGAGACGGACCCTTTTTCTTTTTTAAAAGAGTATTATAAAAAAATTGATAAAGAAAAATACCGAAAACTCTCAAAAGAGCTTAATATTGGTTTTGTTGACGAATTTATAGGCTATATAGGTTATGATATGGTAAAAATCTTTGAGCCAGTGTTACAGCCGGTGATGGATAAATTAAAGGATGAAACTGATATTCCAGACTTTTATATGATCAGACCTAAGATTGTTGTCGGATACTCTCATAAATCATCTGAATTAACAATAATTATTAATGATAAAGAATATGAAAATAAGTTAAAAGATATTAAAGAGAAATTAACATCTGTTTATGTACATAAACCTCTAAAACCTGTAAAAATAAAAAAAGAACTTGAATTTGTTTTCAGTAAGGAAAAATTTTTTGAAATGGTTAAAAAAGCAAAAGAAAATATTAAAGCAGGAGATATTTTCCAGATTGTCCTTTCAAATAGATTAAAAGTAAAAGCAGATATCGACAGACTTTCATTTTATAGAAAATTAAGAAGCAAAAATCCTTCACCTTATCTTTATTATCTGGATATTGACGATTTTGCAATAATAGGAAGTTCACCTGAGGTGATGGTAAGACTTACAGATGGAGCAATATTATTAAGACCAATAGCAGGGACAAGAAAAAGAGGTGAGAATCTTATCAGAGATATTGAACTTGAAAAAGAGATGATAAATGACCCAAAAGAGGTGGCTGAGCACATAATGCTTGTCGATCTTGGAAGAAATGATGTGGGAAGAGTAAGTAAAGCTGGAAGTGTGAAAGTGGAAGAGCTTATGAGGGTTGAGAGATATTCACATGTTATGCATATGGTAAGCGATGTAGTTGGTGAGCTTGATGAAAAATACGATATGTTTGATTTGTTTAAGGCTACTTTTACCGCAGGAACAATGACAGGAGCTCCTAAAATAAAAGCAATGGAACTTATTGCAAAATATGAAGGTATAAAAAGAGGATATTATGCCGGGAGTATTGGATATTTCGGATTTGACGGAAATATGGACAGCGCTATTACGATAAGGACCGCACTTGTTAAAAATGATGAAATTATTTTTCAAGCCGGTGCCGGAATTGTAGCGGATTCTAAACCTGAACTTGAATATAAAGAGGTTAATAATAAACTTGGGGCTTTGGTTGCTACATTGAAGGAACTTGAAAATGGGAGTAATTAAAAATATTATTAACAATAAAATGCTAATAAAACCTCAGGGGTTTTTAGATGCAAATGCAGCAGGAGAGATTATCACTCCTATTGATATAGAAAAAATAAAAAAAAGAGATATAAAATATATAAGTATAGATTTTTCTATTATTATAAGTGCAAATATGAATGCTATTAGATTTTTAAATGATATTTTGGAAAATCTTTTT
>JALWNI010000179.1 GCA_027083695.1 Nautiliaceae bacterium
TTAAGGCGTCCGCTTATGCGGATACCTTTAAGGTATTGGGCTTATCCCCCATTCCTTAAAGGGGTTGATTTATCTCTATCCCTTAAAGGGGTAGGCTTATCCCCACACCTTAAAGGTATTGTCATATGATAATCCCTTGCAAAAATAGTTAAAGGGGTGTAGGCTATCCTACCTCCTCTTAACAACTCAAATTTTGAGTTTTTAAGGCGTTCAAAATTTGAACGCTTAAAGGGGTGTGGAAATTTTACACTCCCTTTTAAAGACCAAAAAATTTGGCTCTTAAAGGCGTGAATTTTTTACACGGCTTAAAAAGGCATTGAAATTTTCAACGGCATAGAAAGAAATTATCTTACACTCTATAAGACAACGAAAATTTCGTCGCTCTTGAAAATGACGATTTTGTGGATATAATAGAGCGTCCAAAATTTGGACGCTCTAATAAAAGAAAAAGGAAGATGATGAAAGAAGAAAACATTGTAAAGAGAGTTTGTAAGGAGTTAGGCTTAACCTACAAGCAGTTGGGGGAGAAGATTGGAGTTAGTGAAAGTAGTTTGAGAAGTGCCGCCTCAACTGGAAAAATTAGTAAGCAATTACAAAAAGCTATCGAATTATACCTTGAAAATTTAGAACTAAAAAAAGAGTTAGAAGAATTTCACGAACTTAAAAAAATGTTGAAAAAATGGACTTCTTAAAAGGTATCCCCTTTAAGATGGATACCTTATTACTACACTTTTTACAAAAAAATGTTGTAATTTTATATTTAATTTCTTGACAATCATTGTAATTTTATATTATAATTTCACCAACAAATACAAATTAACAACAAAAGGAGTTAAAAAATGTTGGTGAAATTAGAACAAGTAAAATTCAAAAGCGACTTTGTAGAAATGGTAGTAGTAGCTGGAAAAGATGCAATTGCTAAACTTAGTCATAGATATTGGGTAAGTGTTAGAAAAGTTTGTGAAAATCTTGGATTAAAATTTGATACTCAACATAGAAAACTAAAAGCAGAAGCAGAAACTTTTGAAGTTGAGCTAATAGATGTTAAAACTAACGGCGGAGTTCAAAAAGTTTTTTGCATTCCTCTATCAAAACTAAACGGATGGCTTTTTACAATCAATCCAAATAGAGTAAAACCACAGACAAAAGAAAAACTAATCGCTTACAAAAAAGAAGCATTTGATGTGCTTTATTCTCACTTTGTAAAAGAAGCTAAAAAATCAGTTAAACCAGCTCAAAAAAACTTACTCGGCGAAACTGATGATAAATTTGTAGAAGAGCTGGTTAAAAGAACTGATATTGTGAGAGGCTATCAAGGTCAAATCGCAAGATTAGAAAATGAGCTGGCTAAAAAACAAAGCCAACTCAAAAACTATGAGCATCTATTAGAAGGCGACGCTGACCTTTATTTTCAAGCCTTAGAGCATTTTATCACAAAAATTGACGGTATGCAAGGCGAACTTGAAAATATGAAAGAGATTTTAACAACCAAACCCCACAAAGAAGAATACTACACCCGCTGGGGCAAAGGTCTCTTCCCAAAATCAAAATACCCACGAAACAGATTAAAGAGGATTTTGTAATCCCTATTTTAAATTGAAAGGATAAAAAATGAAACCTTTAACTCTCCCAACAGGAAAAATGGCTAAATATCTTGGAATTTCATCAGACACATTAAATAACCTTAAAAGAAAAGGTATTTTTAAAAAAGGCATCCATTATACAATCCCACAAGGTATGAGAAATCCTTTATGGGATGTAGAAAAAATGGAAGAATGGGCGCAAGGTAAAGTGGAAATAAGCCCGGAAGCTGAAAAAGTTTTGGATTATATTGTGTAGATTAAAGTAACAATTTGCTAATTTTGTAGTATAATTCCATACAAAAATATAAACATTTTGTTATATTTAGAAAAAAGGAACGCAAAATGAAAGCATTTATTAAAAGAATAAAAGAAGAATGGCCTCCATATTAATTTCCTTTTTCCCATTTATTAGCTAATTTTTCCAATTCTATATATACTTTTCCCCAATTATGTTCCGTTCTAAGATGATTGATATATTTTTCAAACATTTTATAAGCATAAATTAGTTTTGATTTCCATAGTTTTTTTGCAACTTGTTCATCAAAAATGCCTAAATTTACGCCAGTAGCTACATATTCAAAATTATTGAGTAAATTAACAACGGTATCTTTTATATCTTGACCATTTTTGCTTAATATATCGTTTTTATCGTTTTTATCGTTTTTATGAAATTCAAAATCTTTTCCATTGTCTTTAAACTTTCCAAATTGACAATGAAGTTCACTTGTTTTGTAAGGTTCTTTTCTTTCTCCATAATTAATCATTTTTCTTAACTCTTTAATTAAAGGTTCTAATTTACTGTTTATTTTATTTATTTCAGTAATAGCTAATTGAGACCTATTCCAATTATTGCTATTTTCTAATTGTTTTTGATTAAAATAAAATTGAAGAGCCGCAAATACCACACCTAAAGCTAAAAATATTCTTGAAACTGTTAAAATCTTTTTAGTTGTTTCTCCATTTGGATTAAATGGTAAAAAATAAGCGACAATACACAAAAATACTAAAAAACTAATAGAAAATAAAATTTCTTTATATTTCATAATACCCCTTTTTTCAAAATTATATCAAAGCCAGCAATATGCTATAATTAAGGACCGCTAAAACCTGCTGGCTGAAAGGCAGGAAGATGTTTGAAAACTATAATATAACTATATTTAACAGAAAAGGGATTTTATATATTCAATTTTACTTAGACGGCAAACAAAAACAACGCTCTACCAGGTTAAAAGACACTCCGGCAAATAGAAAACTTATTCAAAAAGAAGTTATACCAAAACTTTATTTGAAATTAAAAAACGGAGAATTAAGCAAAACTAAGCCACAAAAGTTTGAATGGTATGCTGAGAGGTATTTACGACAAAAAGAAAGCGTAAAAACCTATCAGGAGATTTATAATATTGTAATAAATCAATTATACCCTATTTTTAAAGGCTTTACAATAGATAAAATCACAAAAGGTATGGTTAAAAAATGGGCTGATGACAGGCTTTTACAGGTAAGTTCAAACAGGGTTAAGTGGCTTTTGAATGTTTTAGGAGCAATTTTAGATATTGGAATGGACTACGAACATATAGATAAAAATCCGGCAAGAAATATCAAACTGCCTAAGCATAAACCTACAAGGGAGATGCAACCATTCACAAAAGAAGAAGTCCGTATCTTACTTGATAACGCTGAGGGCTGGTTCAAAAACTTCCTTGCAGTATGCTTTTACACAGGAATGAGACACGGAGAGATTTTAGCTTTAAGGTGGAATGATATTAATTTTAACAATATGACTATAAACATAACAAAAGCCAAAAGACACGGCAGAATTAATACTCCAAAAACTGAAAATTCAATTAGGACCATTCCTGTTTTTGAACCGTTAGTCCCTTATTTAAAAGAACAGCAAAAATTAGCATTTAAAATTAAAAGTATGAGCGTCTTTTTTAACCCGCGAACCAAAAAAGAATTTTTCGGAATAAAAACTATTCACCCTGTTTGGTATAAACTTCTTAAAAAGACAGGATTAAAAAAAAGAGTGATTTATAACACCAGGCATACTTTCGCAATCAATACTATTCAAGCCGGAGTAAATATCGCATATGTTTCTAAAATACTCGGTCATAAAAATATCAAAGAAACACTGGAAACATACGCTAAACTTTTACCGGAAGAGCACTTAAAATTAACAAGACAAATTGATCCTTTTACTGACAGTTTAACTGACACTGACATTAAAAAAGCCTAAATATAGGGAAAAGTAACAAATCCCACCGCCGGTACCAAAACTCTCAAAACCCCCTAAAATAGGCACTTTTAGCAATCTAAATTCAAAAATGTCAGTAGGTTTTAGCGGTTTTTTACTGACAATTTCACTGACAGTTGAGACTTTTATTAAGTTTGAATTGTCAGTAATTCTTCAATCAACTTCGCATCATCATAACATCTGCTTTTAACTTGTCTGCACCACCTACTATTTTTCATCTCCTCAATCATTCGTTCCCAATCACGCTCTTTTACAGCTTGTATCATTTTTTTAAATTGTAAAAATCTTGATTTGCCTAAATTAAAGTCCATATCAATTAAGACCATTTTCACATTTTTCGGTAGTTCATCAAAGTCAGGAAAAATTTCTCTTAGTTCTTGTTCTACTCTTTTAATATCATTTTCAAGGAGATACATAGCTTCATCTTCGCTTATTCCGTTATCTTCTAAATTACGCCCTACTCCTATCGTTAAAATGCCTTTTGTGTCTTTATAAGGTTTAAGTTTTAAATTTTCGTGTTTAATAAGCAGTTCTTCAATTTTCATTTTTATCCTTTGCAAATTTTTCGTTATAGGCTTTTATTTGTTCATTTAAGTATTTGTTTGCCTCTTCAAGTTTCTTTTTTTCTTCTCTACATTTATCTAATTCATTAACTAATTTTTTAAACTCATCTGCTTTAATTTCAATCACTTTCATTTATTTCCTTTACTTTATAGTGAATTGTAAAATGATTATCTTTGCTTGTATTAACTTCAAATGTTTGTAATTTAGGACACTCTGTTTTTACATAAATATACTTAACCTTTTCCCCACAACCGCTAAAACTTAATAGTATGAATGCCGGTAGTAAGATTAATTTTATTGCTTTTAGTTTCATTTGCTTCCTTTTTCATTTCCTTTTTAATCATTTCCTTTTTAGCTTTTTGATATGCTTGAAATTCTTTAATATTGCTTTTTGTTTTTTCTTGAACGATTTTTGTTTGTAAATTTTGCTTTTGTCTTTTTAAATCTTTATTTGTAGTATTAATGCTTTGTATATACATTAAGCCTATTAAAAAAATAGCAAATATAGTTAAAAGTAAATAGGTCATTTTGCCTCCTTTTCTTTTTTTAGCTCATTTAGAAGTTCATCTGAGCCAAATTTATCCGCAACAAGAATTTTAAACTGGTATAAAGCAACATTTCCCTCTTTTGCTAAAAACCCGGCTATTGCTACACTTAATAATTCATTAAGCCCGTATCCTACCAGCCCAATATACACAATTAAACTAATACTTCCCACACTTATAGCGTCAAAAATAATATGCGAAACAACGACAAAAAATAACTTTTTTTTACTGTGCTTTTCGCATTTGTCTTTATTAATTACGCAATATCTTTTCGTGTTAAAAACCGCCCCTATAAAAGACAAAACGGTTACTAATATAACACTAAAATAATTAATGTTGTTCCAATCTTTATGAAGCATCTTTTCTCCTATTGTTTATACTTAATTTTATGATAAAGCCTAACAGCGTAATACATAACAGTTCTACTAAATTTATCTACCTGTAATTCTTTTAAACATTCTTTAAAATATTCATCTGCTTTTTGGTATTCTCCTAAATCACACAGATAATCGTGAATAATAGCACAAGGGAGGTAATCTGTGCGATTAGGAGGAAATAAAGACCAAAAAACTCTCGGAACACTTGCCCCATCCGTTCTAAACCCAAAAGGGATATTAATATCTTTATACTTAAAAGGTTTTACAACTTTAAATTTATGTGACTTTAAAGGTTGTAAAATTACATCAGAATACTTAAAGCTCATTTAAAATTCCTATAAGTTCGTTTATTGTAGTTGCTTTTAAGGCTTTATCTATTAAATCTCCAGCTTTTATTGCACAATCATGAACTACACTTAAAGAGTTGTTGAGCAATTCACTATCGGCATACCCATTATCAGCAAAAGCAGTTAATTTATTCCAAGCAGACTTTTCAAGTTCTGTTAAGTTAGATAAATCAAGGTTTAGTGAATTTAAAATTTTTGTCAGTAAGACTATTGCTTTTGAATTGCTTGCTGAAAGTTTAGTAAAGTTTCCTGTTTGTTTTTTAACTTTATTCCCAATCCACCAATTTATTGTATTAATTACAATTTTTCTAAACTCTTCAACATCAGTTGGAATATTCCAAGTTTCTTTTCCGTTTTCATCAAAAGTTTTTTCGTTATAACCTTGATATACTAAATCTCCTATTTTAATTATTTTAATCATTTATCACTCCTTAAAATACTATGTTTGAAATTATATTTCTTGGAACACCATTTGCATCTTTTACGATACCACTACAAGCATCCTTATATGCCACATTATCTCCTGCTGTATCTACTAATAATACATTATAAGCAGCAAATGCAATATTTCCAGCTGAAGAATATACAGAAAAAATATAAGCATTTGGTGTTGTGCTGTCAAAAATATATTTAGCATATGCACTTGATATACTTGCAAAACCTCCATTAGTATCTCTTACACAAATGTTTATTAAATTACAACCATCATTCAATATTCTTACATCATTAGCCGTTGGGTAACCACCAATATAAACACTTCCTGCCCCTTTTACATTAATAAATCCACTTGAAACCCAGTGAAAATTTAAACTTGAATCAGATTTTAGAGCTGTCTCAATCGTTAAATTTGTGCCAGTATAAATATGTAAAAAACCATAATTCCCAATATCAAACCCATGAGCATAGTTATAAGTGCTTGAATTTGTTATATAAGGTTTTAATAGACATCCTTCATTATAAGGTAAAATAGTTATATTTTTTTTTGTAATACTTACATTTCCGCTTAAAAATGTAAAAGTTGTTGGATTATCATTATCTCCTGAACCTATTAAATATATTTTTCCTATCCCCCCTATAGGAACACTATCAACAGCTTTTTTAATAGTTTTAAAAGGTGCTGAACTACTTCCTGTATTATTATCATCCCCATTTACAGCGTCCACATAAAAAGTTCTGTCAAACTGCCCTAATGCTCCACCTACATCATCCCAGAGTTGTTGTTTAATTTCTCCCCTGTTTGCTATTGAGTTTGTTTGAATATTTCCATTAGCATCTTTGTATTGATACTCTATTGTTTTTGGTGTGCTATCCATTATATCTGGATATATGTTTGCGAAATTTGTTAAATTAAAATTTGCATTATCAAATGGTAAATTAGCCATTATTTCTCCTTTGTTTTATTTTAGTGTGATGTTATATTTATAACTGCTTGTGATTTGTAACCGTTTCTTATTCTGGTTATAATTATTGATGTGCTTCCAGCTGTGCTTGTTGTTGTATAACTAAAACTTGCAACTTCTCCTAATCCATCAATATTTTTAATATTATTAGTATCCACAGTTGCGTCACTGACTATACTTGTATCTCCTGTGTAAATTGAATAAGTATCTCCTTTTTTGTAATTGGTAATTCCCCCGATAGTTGTAGTTGAAACTGCTGGAGTAGTGTCAACAGCTAAAACAAAAGGGCTTACTGCATCAGCTGCTTGTGGTATTACATTTCCTTTTAAATCTGTTATATTATCCTGTAATGCTTTTATATCTACATTATCTTTTATAATGTTTAGCTGTAATTGCTGTGCTACATTTTGAGTTAATAAATCATTCAAAGCCGTTTCTAATGCTTCTAAATCATATGTTGTTCCGTTTGGTATTACATAATTTTTAATATCATTAGAAGCTTTTTGTGCATCTTGTGCATATGCGTATGCTTTATTTTTATAGTTTGTTGTATCTTCTCTATATGTGTTCATTTCATCATGCACAATATTCGCCTGATTAGCAAAATTATTCATCTGAGTAGCCATATCAGGCAATTGATTTAAAAACTTATCAGCTGTTTCAATAAAATCAACATTAAAACGCCCTGCTACTTTTGGTGGTGGCGTTATTTTAGTGGTTATTGCACTCATTTATTCTCCTTTTTAAATTAAACCTCTTAAAGTCAGACTACACTCTGCTTTTTTAGGGTTGTTTATGTCAATTTCAAAATTTTCATAAAACCCATAAACATCAAGTTCTCTACAAATATCTTCTTCTGTTGCAGAATAATAATAAGGCTGACCTCTTAAAGAGGTTAACCTTTGTTTTATTTTGTTAAAATCTCCTAAATCAAGTAAAACTTTTCCTTCAAATCTATCCGCATAATTTCCTTCTTGTAAATAAACATTTCCATTATCATCTACTTTCTTTTTAGAATAATCATCTATACTACTTCTAACACCCTGTAAAGTAATTCCTAAATCTTCTAAATAACCTATTAAAACCACCCCAACTTTTGCTGGATTACCTTGTATTTCTATTGTTATTTTTCCTTTTAAAAGTTGAGGACCTTCTATAAGAACTTTATGTTTATAAATTATATCCCCAAAAAAATAATCATCCCAATTTGTAACCCCAATTATCGTAGATTTTTCAACTGTGTCTATTAAATTACCATTTATGTCATACGCTTTTATAATTACTTTAAATGCCTCTAAATTAAGTAAAACCACTGCATTCACATTTGTTACATTAAATTCCATAATCAGATTACTATCACTAGGTCCTGTTGTTTGTGTGTTTATATATTTATCTAAACATTTGTAAGGATTTGTAGCTCCCTCACCAAACCAATTTATGTCAGTTCCAGGCTCATCATTTTTATTACTATCTATAAGGGAACTCCATATATGATTATCCCAAATTACTTTATCTCCTTTATTATAAGTAGTAGAACTATCCCAAGTAGGATAATTTTCTACAGAAGCATTAGAGGAGGTTAAAGTAAATCTGTTTTTAGTCATTAAGACACGCATTTTATACCCTCCTCATCAAATTTTTGCATTAATCGTAACATTTTCTTTTGGATTGATGTTTGTTGCACTAAAATTG
>JALWNI010000180.1 GCA_027083695.1 Nautiliaceae bacterium
GGGCAGTTATGATGTTTTTAATCTCTTCGCTACTCAAAGCTTTGGCATCGCTAGATTTTTGAGTATTTAAAATTTTCCCTCTAAGTGGCAAAATTGCTTGAAAATATCTATCTCTACCCTGTTTTGCACTTCCACCTGCACTATCACCCTCAACCAAATAAAGTTCCGCTTCATCCGGATTTTTTGTCTGGCAATCGGCAAGTTTTCCGGGAAGTGTCCCAACTCCGATTTTTGCCTGTTTTCTTGTTAAATCTCTAGCTTTTTTAGCGGCGATTCTGCTTTTTGCCGCCGCTATTGCTTTTTCGGCAATGATTTTTATTGTATTTGGATTTTCTTCAAAATATCTACTTAAATATTCATATGTTACTTTCTGAACAATCGGCTTAACATATGAGCTTCCTAACTTTCCTTTTGTTTGACCTTCAAACTGAGGCTCGCTCATTTTTACGCTAATTATTGCGTTTAATCCCTCTTTTACATCTTCTCCTGTAATTTTTATGTTTTCTTTTAGTTTCATATTTTTGTTAATATAATTTATTATTGCTTTAGATAACCCTGCCCTAAATCCGCTCTCATGTGTTCCGCCATCAGGGGTTCTTATGTTATTTACAAAACTTAAAACTTTTTCATCATACCCTGCATCATAACACAAAGCAACCTCAACATCTAGAGACTTTTCATTGTCAGAATAATGTTCATTGTAATAAATAACATCCGTAATACACTCTTTTTTGCTTAAAGTTTTTACAAAATCCCTAATACCGCCTTCAAAATGATAAACTTCTTTAACTCCATCTATCTCATTTTCAAAATAGATTGTAATATTTGGATTTAGATATGCTAATTCTTTAAGTCTTTTTGTGAGTATTTCGCTTTTAAATTCAGTTGTTTCAAAAATTTCCTCATCCGGCCAGAACTGAATGGCAGTACCGGTTCTGTTTGTAGTGCCTATTACTTCAAGGTCAGTTATCGGTTTTCCTCTTTCAAACTCTTGTCTGTAAATTTTGCCATCTCTTTTAATAGTCATTATAAGTTTTTTACTAAGAGCATTTACTACAGATACACCAACTCCGTGAAGTCCGCCGGATACTTTGTAAGTTTTATTATCAAATTTTCCGCCAGCATGCAAGACTGTTAAAACAACAGTAGCAGCGGGAATTTTTTCCTGTGGATGAATATCTACCGGAATTCCCCTTCCGTTATCTTCAATAATTACGCTTCCATCTTTTTTTACCGTAACTTTAATAGTATCGGCATAACCTGCCATTGCTTCGTCAATAGAATTATCTACAACTTCATAAATTAGATGATGAAGACCTTTGATGGAAGTATCGCCAATATACATTCCGGGTCTTTTTCTAACAGCTTCAAGCCCTTTTAAAACCTTAATATTCTCCGCTGAATATTTCATTAAATTCCTTTGATTTTTAATTTAATATTATATCAAATGTTTAAAGGCATTATGATTGTTATGAAATTTCCATCTTCCATTTCAAATGGTATATTCGGTTCGTTTAAATTTAGTGTAAAATTTTCAGAGTTTATAACATTCAAAAAATCAAGCATATATTTGCTATTTACCGCAAAAGTAAATTCTTTTACTCCTGTATTTGTTTCATAACTTGTTTTTGCCTGCACTGTTTCATCTGAAAAACTTTCAAAAATTATTTTATTTTCGGTAATTGTAATTTTTACCTCGTTTGAAACAATGCTTATTTGTCTTAAATGCGATAAAAATTCGTTTTTGTTCAAAACTATTGAATATTTAAAGCTTTGAGGTATTATTTTTTCATATGCCGGATATTTTCCGTTTATCAGTTTTGTAAAAAACAGAACATTTTCATTTTTCAAAATTAAATAAACATCATCATAAAATATTTTCATATCCTCGTTAGAAATTCTTTTTATTTCGCTTATGCTTCTTTTTGGAACTATTATTTTTTTATCTT
>JALWNI010000181.1 GCA_027083695.1 Nautiliaceae bacterium
CAGTTGGTTGATAGTATTCCAATTTTAGGATCACAAAGAAGAATCTATATTTATATAGGAGCGGGACTTATAGCGCTTGGAGATATTCTCTTAATAGGACTTGCTGGAAACTATAACTGGGCCCATTTTGCAAGCAAAGACAATGTTTATATTATTTCAGCTCTTTTAACAGTAATAGGTTTTGTTCTTCAAGATGTTGTTGCCGATACTATGAGTACAGAAGTAGTTGATAGAAATCAGCCAAAAGAGAAAGTTGAGGAAGAATTGGCTTATGTTCAGATATTAGGTCGTCTTGCAATTTCTTTTGCCGGTGTGCTTGTAGCGGGTCTAAGTGGTTGGCTAGCACAAATTTTTTCATATGAGACAATGTTTAAAATAGGGCTTATTATTCCATTAATATCAATAGTTGGTGTAAGTATTGTTAAGCTTGATGTTGCCAAACCATCTCCAATCAATTGTAAAATACTCTGCGGAGGGCTAGTTTTTGCCTTGTTTGTTATTTTTATGGGATATGGACAGTATCATAACTGGAATAACCATATAATAAATTTTTTATTTAAATATTCACAGGAAATTGTATTTTTGGTAAGTTTAGCAGTAATAACATATATGTTAAATCTAGTTTTAAAGGATATTAATGAAAAAACCAAAAGTTTTATTATAAAAACCGCTGTTGTTATCTTTGTTTACCGTGCAATGCCAAGTATAGGACCGGGACTCCAATGGTGGGAGATTGATGTTTTACATTTCGATAAGGCATTTTTTGGAACTTTATCTCAAATTGGAGCAATTCTTTCAATTCTCGGAATGTGGCTTTTTAGTGATTTTATAGCTAAAAAACCGGCTCATTATACGCTTTTATGGTTAACATTAATTACTACTATTTTATTTTTACCGATTATTGGACTTTACTACAATATTCCTCAAAGTTTAGGATTGTCTCCAAAAACAGTTGCTTTAATAGATACGGCAATGGAATCTCCTTTTGCCCAGCTTAGTATGATACCTCTTTTGACTTTAATTGCAATATATGCACCAGAAGGTAAAAGAGCTACATGGTTTGCACTTATGGCAAGTTTAATGAATTTAGCCCTGACAGCCGGAGGACTTCTTACAAAATATCTCAATGAAATTTTTCCTGTATCAAGAGAAGTAATACAAAACGGTAAGATTTTAGTACCTATGAATTATTCAAATTTGGGAATTTTAATGATAATAGTAACAATTTTAAATGTTGTTGTACCTGTTATAACAATTTATTATTTAATGATAAGAAATTCATATAAAATTAACAAAACTTGATATAATACAACTAAAAATTATGGAGGAATAAAATGGCAATAATTATGCTTATATTAATGAATATTGCAGTAATGGCATCTATATATCTTTCTATTTTTTTAATTGAACTTATTTTTGGGGTTAAAATTAATCCTCAAAGTGTTACAGGTCTTGCAATAATTGCAGTTATTATCGGTTTTAGCGGAAGTATTATTTCTCTTTTAATGTCCAAATGGATGGCTATAAAAACAATGGGTGTTAGAGTTATTGAACATCCTGTAAGTGACGCAGAAAAATGGCTGGTAAACACTGTGGCAAAACTTGCAAAGAAGGCAAATATTCCAATGCCTGATGTAGGAGTATTTGACGGTCCTCCAAACGCTTTTGCAACAGGTCCAAGCAAAAACAATGCTCTTGTAGCTGTTTCAACATCGCTTTTTGATTTGATGGAAGTAAAAGAGATTGAAGGTGTAATAGCACATGAAATTAATCATATAAAAAATGGGGATATGATTACTATGACTCTTGTGCAAGGTGTACTTAATGCACTTGTATTTTTTATTTCAAGAATAATAGCAAATATTATTGCACCAAAAGACGAAGAGGGTGAACCAAACCCTTTTGCTTATATGGCTATTTCATTTGCACTTGAAATGATTCTTTCAATATTTGCAAGTATGATAGCTATGTGGTTTTCTAGATATAGAGAATATAAAGCAGATAGCGGAGCAGTAATGATTGATGGACCAGAAGGTATTTATTATGCACTTGCAAAACTTGGAAACATTCCGAAAGAAAAAGTTGCACTCCCAGCAGAAATGAAAGCGTTTGGAATTGTAGGATTTTTAAGTGAATTATTCTCTTCACATCCGCCAATTGAAAAAAGATTAGAAAATATAAAAGAAACTGCAAGAAAACTCGGATACAATGTATAAATTAAGGAATAATACCAACTCCCTCAGGATTCATTAAATCCTGAATTTTTTCACTTTTATGACATTTTACACAAGATTTTAATTTTTGATGCTCAGGAATAGGGGAATTTATAAGTTTTTCTCTACTATGGCAAGAAAAACAATCAGCTCCGCATTTATCCATTCCTTTTTCAGAATGATTAGGATGACATTTTGTGCATGTTTTTAAAAAATAATGCTCTTTATAATATCTGTTTTTAGGATTGTTTTCCAATGGTTTTAATTTTGGATGACATGTTATACAATTTGATGTACAACCAAATGCCAAAACTGAAAGAAAAAAAAGGAGTTTCTTCACTATTTTACCTTACAGTTTTTATAGTTTTTATAACACTCTTCTTTTAAACAAAATCTAGGAACTTTACCGTTTAAGAAATCCATTAAATTATCAAGGCTTATTTGCATAATTCTTCTTAAAGCCTCTTTTGTATAATATGCCATATGAGGAGTTGCTATAATATTCTCTTTTTTAGCAAGATTCCAATCCGGCAAAACATCAGCAGCAATTATTCCATCAAAATTTTCATAAACATCTTTGCTTATAATCTCAGCCCTTGCTGGATTTACAATCACATTTCCTTTAAATTTTTTAATATTTTGAGAATTTATTAAATCTTTTGTTTGAGGAGTAAGAGGTAAGGCAATAAACAAAAAATCACTCATCTCTAAAACTTCATCAAGCACAGGAGTTGTTTTTACAAAATCTTTTCTATGTCTTGCATATCCAATCACATTTGCCCCAAATCCTCTTGCAATTTTTACTATTTGAGTTCCAATCGTTCCAACACCTAAAACACCGATAGTTTTACCCTCAATCTCTATACCTTTTAAATCTTTATAATTTAAATCTCCATTTTTTACTCTATTTATTGCAATATACATTTTTCTAATAGCTTCAAGCAAAAGTCCAAATGCAAACTCACCAACAGCAGGACCGGCATATCCTTTTGCATTACTTACATATATACCTCTTTTATAACACTCAACTATATCAATATGATCATATCCGGCTGAGCGAGTTTGAATATATTTAAGATTTGGAAGTTTATCAAGTATTTCTTTATTTATTTTAGAGTAGATAAATACTGAAATTACATCGTAATCTTTTTCTTCTTTAATAATTTCATTAGCAGTTTCTTTAAAAAATTCAACTTCAATATCTAAATTTTTTAAAGCATTTTCAAAAAACTCTTTCTCTTCTTCTTTCATTTCAAAAAATGCAACTTTCATTTACCCCTCCTTTTTTATAAATGTTAATATAAATATTATAATAAAAAAAGAGGGCATAAAATGTCAAACTTTTGACATTTTAATTATCATCAGTCTTTGTCTCTTTTGCTTTTTGAGCTTGTGCTCTTTTTTTAAGTCTTTGCTGTTTTTTAAATTCAGCATATTTTTCTCTACTTTCTTTGGCTCTTATTTCAAGCTCTCTCCATGCTTTTTCAACTTCTTTTGGATTTTCAATTTTATTTATTAAATATCCAAGTTTTTTATTTTTAACCACTTCATTTCCAAGAGGTTTAATTCTTGTATTTACCTGAGTTAAACATCCTTCATCAGCTTTGGGACATACATCCACACATGCACCGCAATAAATACAAAGATATGGATTATAATTATATTCTCTTTTATTATTTTCTACATCCACAATTTCAAAAAGTATGGCTCCGGGAGGACATACATTTTCGCATCTATCACAAAAAATACAAAGTTCTTCATCGTAAAGTATAGTACCTCTAAAACCTTCCGGTTCAGGAAAAGGTTCAAAAGGATATTTAACTGTCTCAGGTTTTGAAAATAGATTTTTAAAACTTTCTATAAACATTTTAACCATAACTTCTCCTTATCTTGCAGTACAACTCATACAAGGGTCAAAACTTAAAACTATTGGCTGAGCGTCTGAATATTTTTCTCCTACAAAAAGTTCTTTTAAAATAGGAATATTTGAATAAGTCGGAACTCTTACTCTAACTCTTTCAAGAACTTTTGTTCCATTTCCTTTTAAATAATAAAAACACTCACCTCTTGGAGCTTCAACTCTTACGAAAGTTTCACCTTTTGGTCTGCCTTTATATTTAACTTTTATATCTCCTTCTGGCAGATTATCAATTGCTCTTAAAATCAAATCAATTGAATGAACTACTTCCATTTGTCTTACTATATTTCTTGCCCAAACATCACCTTCGGTTCTTGTTTGAACTTCAAATCCAAGTTCATCATATGGCAAGTAATCAAATTCCGCTCTTGCATCAGTTGCAAGTCCACTGGCTCTGGCAATCGGTCCTACTACATTATATTTTTTCGCATCGTCATAGCTTATATAACTTATGCCTTTTGTTTTAAGTCCAAAAGTATAATCCGTATCATAAAAATCATAAACTTTTAATACTTTGTCTTTCAATTTATTAAGTTGTTTTTTTATATATTCAGCTGTTTCTTTTGAAATATCTCTTCTAACTCCTCCAATTGTATAAATATCATATTGAATTCTATTACCGGTAATATTTTCAAGCAAATCCATAACAATTTCTCTATCTTTAACTCCCTGCATAAACAAATTTTCATATCCTGCAACTTCCGCAACATGTGCATTTGCAAGCATGTGAGAGTGAATCCTATCAAGTTCAGTAATAATAAGTCTTATATATTCAGCTCTTTTAGGAGCTTCTACATCAAGAAGCTTTTCTATTCCGTGATGATATCCGCCGGCATGAGTAATTGAACAAAATCCACATATTCTTGTAAGAAGATAAGCAACATTCGTAAATTCAAATTTTGTAATAGCCGCTTTTTCTATACCTCTGTGTACATACCCTACATCCACTCTAACATCAGTAATTATTTCATTTTTGGTATCAAATAAAAAACTAACCGGCTCAGGCAGTGCAATATGCTGTGAACCAAATGGAACTACAATTTTATTTCCCATTATTTATCCTTTCTTAAAGGTGCAACAATATTTGGATCTTTTATAAAAATACCTTTTTGAGTATTTTCAACTTCAATATCAAACATATCTCTAAGTTCCCACTCAGCCATCCAAGAAGATGGAATTACGCTTGCAATAGAAGGGATTAATGTATCAAAATCAATATCTGTTATTCTAAAAACATACATTTTATTTTTTTCATTATAATCACTAAAAATATAATCAATTCTTAATTTTCCACCTTCATCTACGCCGTTTATTGTTACATAGTGATATTTTTTATAGTCATACCATTTTTTAATATCTTCCACTATTGTTTCAAGAGTGCTTTGAAATATTTCAACATTTGGATTAATCATCATTAACTCCTAAATTTTTGATCATATCTTTACTATGATTTTTCATATATTCTTTATCTTTACTTTTTTTCTCCCAAATATTTATAGCTTCAACAATTCCATCAATTAACGCTCTTGGATTTGGTGCACATCCTGGAATCCAAACATCCACAGGAATAATATTATCTACTCCGTTTTCTACATTATATAAATGCCTGAATACTCCTCCTCCATGTCCGCAAGCTCCCATAGCTACTACAACTTTTGGCTCAGGCATTTCAAGATAAAGTCTTCTTAAAACATCTCTACAATTCTTTGTAACAGGTCCCGTTACAAGTAAAATATCAGCCTGTTTTGGATTTCCTCTATTGAGTGCTCCAAATCTTTCAATGTCATATTTTGGAGCAAGCGTTGCCAAAATCTCTATATCACATCCATTACAACCACCAGTATTGTAATGCAGTATCCAAGGTGATTTTTTTCTGAATTTACTAAAAAACCCCATATCTTCTCCTTATATTAACGCAAGTAAAATAACATTAAGTGCCGCTAACGGAATCAATACCGCCCATGCGAATTTAACCATTCTTCTAAAATCAAGCCTTGCACTTGAATTATCAAGTAAATTTACAAATAAAAATGAAAAAATTACTAAAATAGCTCCAAGCCAATAATGACTTCCTCCAAAAAGAAAAACAAAAGTAAATACATATATATATTCTATCCATTTACCAGTATACAGTGCTTCATAAAATGGTCCGCTATATTCAATTTCAGGACCACCGACAATTTCTTGATGAGCTTCTGCAATATCAAATGGAGATTTTTGCAAAAGCATTGGAATTGTGAGTAAAAATGCAAAAAACACAAGAGGCAAATGTAAAATCGGATAACCACTATAATGTAAAACGTCTTTAATATCAAAACTACCTACTACTAAATAAAAAGAAACCACCATTAAAACCATCATAGGTTCATAACTTATCATATGCATAAGCTCTCTTAAAGCTCCAAGAACTGAATAACTGCTTCTTACACTACTTGCTCCGATTACCAATGCAAGAACTGCTATAACATGAAAAAATACCGCAATTAACAAATCATTCCCTAGTAATAAAACTGCAAGAGCAAACCACTCTGCTATGAAGTACATTATTCCCATTAGAGCATGGAAAGAGTGAATCATTATAGCTCTTTTATCCATTAACTTAAAAAAATCATAAAAAGGTTGAAATAAAGGAGGGCCCATTCTGCTTTGCATTCTGGCCCTTACTATTCTCTCAATACCATATACAAAACCTCCAAATATTGGAGCAAAAATTGTTATTATAGCGCTTATCATAATAAACCTCCTCCAAGAACTACTACCATAATAAACAATGCAATACTAAATGCAATCAAATAGTTCTCATATTTACTTAAACACTCAAAATTCCATGTTTCCATATATCTTGGAAATCTTTCACCACAATTATATGGATGAACTATATCCGCTTTAAATTTCACAAAATAAGGAAGTGCATGAATTAAAAGTAAAAGTATTAAAGCACCAAGTATCTGCCAAAAATATAGTGTAGAACTGTTCATATATAAATTAAGACCAACAGCATGTATATTCGCACTGCTTCTAGCTATCATATCCGCTATTGGAACAATCTGATCAGCAATAAAAGGAGCAATAAATATAGTAATTATCAAAAGACATATATAATACCATACTGATACAAAATTAAATGTAATAGGAAGTCTTATAGGTTTTATTTTTTCTATTCCATGTGCCTTTCTTACACTAATTCCTAATACTTTCATATATAAAATACTTAAAAATGCACTACCAGCACCAACATAAAGAATCAAGATAATATAACTTCCATGATGCAAGAAATTACTAACTTCTTCTATCATCATCCATTTACCTATAAATGTACCAAAAGGCACAAATGTCATATTTAAAAATCCAAAAAAGATAAACATTAATGTAATTGGTGCTCTCTCAACAAGTCTTCTCATTTGTTTAATGTATTTTACATGAAATGCTTTTTCAAGCACACCTGCTTCAATAAATAAAAATCCTTTTGCAAATGCATGAAAGACAATTAGAACAAGTGACGCCGTAACAGCAATAGGTGTTCCAACAACTGCTGCAAGCATCATAAGTCCAAGAAGAGAAATAGTCGAATAAGCAAGAATTTTTTTGAAATTATCCTGAGTTAATGCGATAATTGCAGCAACAACAAAAACATAACCTGTTGTAATAATTAAAAGTTTTGCAAGAAGAGTACCTTTTATTACAGGTGCAATTCTCAACAATAAATAAGGTGCTATTTTTACCATAGTGGCTGAGTGTAAAATAGCACTAACAGGAGTAGGGGCAACCATAGCACCAAGCAACCATTTATGAAACGGCATTTGAGCGCCTTTTACCAAAGCACTCAATGATAAAAATCCTAATGCGGCAATTGCAACTGTTTTAGGATGATTTAATATATCTGTAAAATGATAATAACCATTATATTTAATCATTAAAATTAATGCAATTAAAATAGCAACACCGCCTATTTGATTCATCCATAATGCCAAAACACCATTGTTAATGGCTTCTTTATCTTTTCTGAAACTTATTAATGCATACGATGCAAGAGTTGTAGTTTCAAAAAGTGCAAAAAACCATTCTATATTATTTACACTTACCGCAAAATTCATAACACCTAAAAACCAAAGAAGTATTGCAACGAATGTATGTTTATTCTTTTCATTGTAATCCATATATTTTGTTGAATAAATTACAATAGGAACTCCTACAAATGCAACAATTAAATAGATAAATACAGTTAATTTATCTACATAAATATTTGCTGTATGTGATTGAGGCATCATTATAAGTGCAATAATTAACAAAGCTATTTGTAAAATTGCAAGAACAATAACATAAAAATTTTTATACCTAATCCCAACATATAAAAAGAAAAATAAAAGTACAAAATCATAAATATCCATCAAAATATCAAGCAACTTTGAAGTATGCAAATAAACCGGCAAACTCCCATAAAACAGCTTAATTGAAAAAAAGGCAAGAATCGGAAGCAATAAAAAGCTTAAAAGATTCGTTATAAAATCATTTTTTACCAAATATACTGCCAAAGCAAATACCCAAGGGAGCACGATACTTAAC
>JALWNI010000182.1 GCA_027083695.1 Nautiliaceae bacterium
TTTTTAATAAGGTCAAAATTTTTAAAAACAACATTTTTAAATTTGTCTTTTCCTCTTTCATTTAATTCAGTATATTTAATAAATTCATCACATTCGATATATGTTTTTTTATGTTTCATTTCCACTCCTTATTTTTTAATCTTATTAAATTTGTAATAACAAATAATAAAGGATATAAAACAAAAAAAAGGATTTTATTTAGCATTTTCAAGCTCCTCCTCTTTTATTTCTTCAACTTCAATATCTAAAACATCCTCAACCTCTTCCCCGTTATTTTCAGCACTCGGCAACTCGCTATATTCATTTTCAATTTTTACAACCTTTTCAAACTGCTCCCCGCTTACTCCAATTTTTCTTGCAACATACCCAACTGCTTTTGCTAACATCATTTCAAGCCAAAAACCACTATTATAAGGTGAATATTTGCTATTTTTCGCCTTGCTTAAATTCGCCAACTGCTCTAATTTTTCTCTTGACACAAAGTAATTTTCAACTTCGTCTAAATCTTTGTATTTAACAGATACCCAAATACCAACTAAATGTTCTCTAATCCACTTTTCATTGTTTTCTCTTTCGCCAACTTTTAAATTAAATACATCTTCAAACCCGTCAAATTCCATTTTAAATTCATCGACATCATAAACCTCACGGGCTTTTATAAGAATATTATCTCGCCTTAAAAGGTGTTTGTATCCTTTATAAGAGATTATTGGTTGAGCCTCGTTTCCAAAAGGCACAATATAGGCAAGTCCAAGCTGTTTAGAAATAGGTAATTGTGCCTCTGCAATGGCTAATGCACTTTTTATAATACTTGCCTCATTGCATTTTATAAGGCTATTGTCAAGTGCCACATTCATTAATGTAGCCTTGTATTTTTCCGCCTTTTTTTCATCACCAAACATTGCTAAAAGGCGGTGTTTTATTTCCGCACTTTCAACATATTTTGTTATTTTTTCTTTCCTTTTAATTATTGCATTATTACCCATTTAACACCTCCCTTATTAAATTTGCTTTTCCTATTTTTTTATAGGCTTTAAAAGCATTGATATAATTTTCTATCCTTTTATTTACCGCCTCCTCAAATTCAATTCTTGTTTTATATATTCCTCGCATTAATTCAATAGAAGTTTCAATTTTTGCGAGGAAATTAGCAACAAAAAAATCATCTTCAAAAATAGGCTCTTGAATAAAAATGTAGCCTATTTCTCCCCCTTCCACATAAATTTTAACACCAATTTTGTCTATTGCTAATTCAACATTTTGAGGCTTATACATTTTATAAGCCTCATATAATTTTTCAAAAACTTTAAATTTCATTTCATCTCCTTTTTTATTTAAAATTTTTTTCTAATATGTTTTCCAACTCTGCAATATAATTTTCTTCATCTTTTGCCTTTTCTTTTACCCATCTTCTTAAATTTTTCATAATATAAAGGATATGTTTTTTATCTATATTGTCATACCAACAATAATAATTCCCTCCATAATAACCTCCTTTCCCCAAATCCTCAACATCACTCACGATTTCATACCTCGCCTCACAACCATAGCTATCTTTACCAATAAACACATCTCTCCTGTATCCCATTCCTCTTCCACAATCTATGTAATCATTAAGGATTAATTCCCCAATGATTACTCTTCTGCCATCATAAGACTCTCTTATCTCTTCAAGCACTTGATTAAGATAGTCAAGTGCTCTTTGAGTTACTTTTTGTCTTTTTTCCAAAGCGTTCAATAATCTTTCCATTTCATCTCCTTTTTTTGTTTTTTTTGCAACGTAAAGAGATTATTCCCCATACATTGCAAATTCTTCCATTTCCTCATCTGTCGCAAGTCTTTCCCAATTATCTCCACCAACATTTCTAAACCCGTTTTCTTCACTCACAACTTCCTTATCTTCAAGATAAGAAAATAACATATTCCCCGCCTCATCTACAACCCAAACTCTAACTCCAAGCACTTCTTGGAGTTTTTTGAAGATGAGCTCTTTAAGAGCCTCATCTCCATCGTATTCGCTCAAATCCACGCAATAGTTTTGAGCGAATTTTTCCCCCTCACATTCCTCAACATCCGTGAGGGAGAACTCTACCTCGACATCTGCGAGGTATTCAAAGAGCTCACCTTCGTGGCGAGCTCTTGAAGTGGCCGACAATCTATAATCGCCCTCATCGGCCACTTCAAAGATTTTTTTAATATTTTTTAAAATTATTTTTTTCATTTTTACTCCTTTTTGTTTTATTTATATAATTATAACATTTTATTGATAAAAAGTCAAGTAATTTTTATATAAAATTTTGAAAAAAAAGAGGAAATTTTTAAAAATTATTTAATTATGAGTATTTTTTCTTTTTGATTAACTTTTAATAAATTATTTTCTTGAAGTTCTTTTATACTTTTAACTAAAATTGTAACGCTACATCCTAATTTTTCGGTAAGTTGCAAATATGTTTGATATTTATATGCTCCCCCTTTTATAAAAATAAAGCTGTATAACGCTTTTGAATATCCCGTAAGCCATTTGTTACTAAAAACTTTTAAAATGCTTTCAGGGTCTTCAATAGAGGTGATATTAAGTAACATATTATACTTGTCTTTTAAAGTCAATTTTTCATATTCGTTTTCCATTTGTTCTCCTTTTTATAAATCATATCTAACCGCTTTTATCATACTTTTAATAAAGCCATCTTGGAATATATGCCCTATTTTTTTAACAATAAACTTGTCTTTGTTAAGCTCTTTTGGTATTCTATAAGTCGGTGCATATATGGAAATAATATCATTAATTTTCAAATCTGTAAAATCGGTCGTAAATTCCACAACCTGATTAATATACCCGTTTTCTAAAAATTCCGCTCTTGCTATTTTTTCGGCTATTATTTCATCTGTTATTTTTTCATCATTTATTATTTCTTCTCTTCCGTTTTCAATCCCGTCTAATACAAAAATGCCGCTAAATTTAGGCTGTGCGTTTTGTGTTTGTGTGCTGTCTATAAACATTTTTTCCCTTTTTAAATAAAAATAAAATTAATATCTGGATAATCATTTCTTAATTCGGCTTGTTTTGCGGTAGATAAATTTTTTATTTTAAAAGTTTGTATAGTGCAATCTGTTATATCTAAAAGTAATTCGCTATCTACAAGAGTGTCAAATTCGATATAAACATTATCTATATCTGCCCTATAAAAATCAAAATCGTAACTAGATATGTTTTCAATATTTTTAAAGGAGAAATACGCATTTTCAATATTGTTGCAATAAGAAACATCTATATTGATGTCCTTGTTATTCATATTAACGACATCAAACAAAGCATATATTTCGCTAAGTGTGGAAATTGTGTCAAGTGCTATATTTGTCGCTGCGTTACTAACAATATTATTAAAATTCAAAATTGCTTTTTGAAGAGAATTATCGTCTTGTATATTAATGCTCCAATAATCAGCCGTTAAACTATTAAAACAAAAATCGTTTTCCGCATAACTTGCATTGTAATTATTTATTCTTATCTCGCTATATGCACCACCTATCATTTTTATACATTGTATATTGTCAAATCTTTTATCACCGCTCCCGTTTTCAATTACATTATCGCACACACACTCCACTTGTATCCCTTGTTTTTCGTTAATCATATAATCACCTCCAATTATTTTTTTACATTCATTGTATCCGTTTATAAAATAAGCCTCGTCAATTACATTAAAATCAAGGCAACCTATTTTATAGCTTTCAAAGCTCATTTTTTTCCCTTTAACAATTTAACTCATTCATATAAATATTTTTCTTATTTACGAAATAATCTAAAAATAACGGCTCTTGTGTTCCCAAATCAAACCTATAAGTGCCGTATTCTGTTAAATTAATTACAAAATCTCCAAACTCATCGCTTGTCGTGCTTCCTTGTGCTACAAATGCTGAGCTTGCCGTATCATATTTAGAAATATTTATCGTTTTATTAATGCTTATATCCGCACTTAATCCCCAATCACTTATAGTGCTTAAAGTTAAATCATAAGGCAAAGGATAATAATAATTAAGCTGTATTTTGTGCGTATAATTTATAACTCTATCTAAATATTTAATATTAAAATTTATATTTTTTGGATATTTGCTATTTTCAATAATTCCCGCTAAAACATCGCTTTTATAGCTAACCTTAACTTCTCCCGTATATTCTTTATCAAAAATAAGCAAATTATCGCCCATATCATAAGTATAATTATCAACGCCCTCAACGCCCAAAAGCTCTTTTATATGTGCCGTAATTCTTAAATATCTTTCATTATTAAGCTCATATTTTTCAACTATTGTTTTCTCTTTTATCTCATAAGGCAAATTAATTTCAGGGATTATGTCGGTTCTTGGAGAATAATATACATAAAACTTTGCTTTTTGCGGTGCTAGTTTATATTTGTTTCCGTTATCGTCTGTATAAATTAATACTTCATCAGGACTTGTGTTTTGCGGGCTTGGATTAATCTCTAACTTTAAAGCACTTTCAAACTTATTCACAAATTTATCGTTTTTGTTTATTGTTATCTTATTTACTCTTTTTTTAAATAAATCCGTGCTTGTGCTAAAACTTTCAATATCTTTAATACCGCTAAATTTAGCGACTGCAACATCATCTTCATTTATACTTTTTTTATCACAAAAATAAATCGTCCCTTGCCTATAAAAATATTCAAATTTATATGTCTGCATTAATTCATTAAGCAAATCAAAACCGCTTTTGTTTTCGCCATGCAAAGTGCCAATCAAGTCAAAATTTGTTAAATTCGTAAAATCTAAATTAATATCATCATTAAAAATATTGCTTATTAATTCAACTAAATTTTGCCCTGTAACTTCTTTATTAATATAGTATTTTTCATATTTAAAACTTTTACTTTTACAATACACCTTAATATTATTATCTTTCAAATAATCAATAGCTTCTATACAAAAAAACTCTTCTTGTATCTCATTATCATTAATTTGCCACTTTACTTTTATTCTCTCAATATTGTCGCCTACAATAGACGGGTCGTAATAAACTTTATTTGTCACAAAATCTAAATTGATATAACCTTTGTTTATTTCATATAAAAAACTCCCCGCTTCTACATTTATAAGAAAATCATTAAGATTAATATTTTCATTCAAATGATTTGTAAAAGAAATATTAAATTTTATATTTTTACTCATTAAAATCCCTTATTATTACTCTTTTAGGCGGTATTTGCATAAAAGATATTCTTTCAAAAATAAAATTTTTTAAATTTGCGTAATTTCTTATCTCTATTAAGTTCGTGTTTTTTAGATTTGCGTAATTTTTTAAACTAAAAACATTTAAGAAAATATTATTCTTGTAATTTCTTTGTATACTAAAAGTAAACGGTTGTGGTAAAACAGTTTTTCTTTGTGTTATAACAATATTCCTTAAATACCCTGTGTCTGCGCCCCTACTCGCACTACTATCTTTACTGTATACTACTTTAAAATCTAAGTCTCCATTAATCGTGTAAGTATGTGTTTGCCAATCTACCTCCCCGCTTATATGTATTTTTTGTTCTCCATTTATGTAAATACTTAAATAGTCATAGCCACTTTCACTCGAAACTTTACAATCAAATGTTACATCAATAACATTATTAAAAATCCCCTCCAAAGTGGCTGTTTGACTGTCTCCAATGTCTTTATTTTGCAATATCCCGCTTTTTTCTTCCCACTCTGTGTTATTGTAAAAATCTATTAATTGTAGGTTTCTTGTTTCTGTTATTGTGTATTCTTCATAAAAATTTTTATATTTAACTTGTTTTACCTCAAAAGGGTTTATTGTTTTTTTGTCATCAAAATTCCTTCTATCTTTTTCAAAATAAAAATCAATCCCGGTATCACTAAACATTTTAATCGGTTCATCAAAAAAATCAAAGCGGTCGTTTATATTAAACATTTAAAACCTTAAAATTTATTAATTTTAATATCTAAAAATACGCTCCATTTTATATTTGTAGAGGCCACTCCTGTTACTTTTAAATCAATACTTGCTCCGCCGTTAGCCGTTCCATTATTTCCTGCCGTAGCAAAAGCCCAATTTGTATCATCTTTTACAATGTCCGTCAGGCTGTTTGTAACAGTAATTGTCCCGCTTGCGTCTATTGTCGCATAAATACTGCCTTCAAAAATCCATTTGGTAGAATAATCGTCTTTTAAGTTTTGTGAATAGATATTAATATTAACAATTGCGCCTGCGGGTAAATTCCCCACGTTTGTTATAACTGTTTCTGTTGCGTCTGCCGTGCTTATTGTCGCAACTTTTACATTTCTGCTAAAACTTTCATCGCTTGTTTTTAACTCAGCGGCCATTTTAGTATCTATCGCGTCCGCTAAAACATCAATATTGCTGTCATAGTCCGCCTTTGTTAAAACGGTAGAATATCCGTCTGTATTTGCGAAATGTTTTAAACTCTCTTTTAATGCCATTTTTTACTCCTTAATAACTTAAATTTTTTAATTTTTTAACCGGTAAAGGCTTATCTTCTAATTTTACTTTTACAAAAGGTTTATAGCTTTTTGTGTTTTGTTTTATCTGTTTATCCGAAATGTCTTTCAAAACTTTCAAAATATTCATTCTTAATCCTATTTTTCGTCATACCACACATTGCATACAAAACTGTTAAGCGGGTCTTCCATCGCTTCTGTATAAGGTGCTATGTCTTCTCTTATCCAAATTCCTACATAATCATTTGCATTAAGCGTTGTTAAATATATAGTGCTACTTCCAGTCATTGTGTTATCAATCGTTTTGTCCGTCCATAATTTAAAAGTTATCGTTTTCCCGTCGCTGCTTACGCTATCGACAAACATCCCGGTAACTCTGTTTTGTGCGCTATCATAAAAAGTCACCCAGTCACCAGGCTTTACAAATTCGCTCACGTCCCTGTCTACCGTAATCTGTTTATTTGTAGCGTCTACACTCACAACACTAAAACCGCCGTAAATTCTAAAATTGCTTTTATCTAAATCCGCCTCAACATCGCTGTGGTCTGCTTTTGTTTCAAGACCAAAATAAACTTCTTCTGTCGGACTATCGGTATATTTTGCAACATCAATTCCAATCGTTAAAATATCAATATCGGTTTTAACAAAAAACTTAAACCATCTTTGCCCTCCAACTTCCGCAGTTCTTGGTCTAACAGGTAAAAGCATAGAGTTTGCTACACCGCTTTCAATCTGTATACTTGTAATATCACCGCCGTTTCTTGTAGCGTCAAATTCGTCATAATTGCTACGCCAAAAAGTTATCGCCATTTAAGCCCCTTTTTTTGAATTGTATCATCTTTTTAAGTTCTGCATAATTTTATAGTTACACTATACCAGCCGCTGTTTTCATTTATTAAATTTTCTGCCATTATTACTTCACCCTTTTCAAGTGCGGGTCTAACTTTTACACTGCTATTGTCTTCAAAAACTAAATCCACCTCAACGTCCAAATCATCCAATAAAGTAACTATATTATTTAAAGTGTCTTTACTAATCCAACCGCTTGTTTTACTTAATAACGTTATATAGTTTGCATTATTCCTTTTTACTGTTTCATAGACTATAACACCACCATTTAGTGTATTAAATGCCTTTCCTTTCACATTCTTAACGTCAAATTCCTCTTTAATAAAAAGAGGATTATCAAAAGTAATACCCCCCAGACTTATTGCTCTCATATTTTATCCTTTACATTAATTTTTTAAGTTCTTTAACTAATTCTTCCGCGACATTTTTATCTGCGCTTACTGTATAACTTTTGTTCCCTATATTAAAGTTTAAATCAACCGCTTCCCTTACAACATTTCCGCTATTACTTAAATTTCCTATATAACCGCCCGTTGCAAATTTTGGAAGTTTTAAATTATTTAACTTAGAAAACAAATCTGCCCCGAAATGCGACACTGCCTCTTTTCTTATAACAAATTCTCCGTCTTCTAAAAGTGCTAAATTTCTATCACCGCCGCCGTATCCAGGAAGCTTTCCGCCATTTTGTAATTGCAAAAGCCCACCATTTTGGAATTTCGGCAAATGTTTTTTTAAATATTCGGAAATAATATTTTTTACAACATTATCAGGTAATTTATAATTATCTCCAAAGCTCCTATAATCAAAGTTTGTAGGAATTTGTCTTGCTAATTCATTGTCTCTAATCCCAAAAGCATTTTCTAAAAATGCGTAACCGTTCGGCTTCATATTTTCCATAAAATAACTTGTCGCATGACCTGAAAAAATACTTCCATAGCCATAATAAAATTCTTGCTCTCTTTTAATTGCACCTTGTATATATTCGTTAAATTTTTTCTGCACTTCATCGCTATTTAGCGTTTTTAAATTTCTTAAATGATTATAAAAGTTTTTCAATCTGTCTAAATTTAAGCTCTCTTCTAATCCCTCAAAACTATCTGCACTTAACCCCCAATCGCTTAATTTATTACTAATTTTATTTTTAATATTTTCTACTTCTTGTAAATAATTATTAAATTCTCTAATTTTATCGCTTACATTTTCAAGTAATTTCTGTTTCTCTTTGTTTAGCTCATCAAGTTTTTTTGTGTCAATTTTTATAATATTTTCTTTGTTTGCAAGTCTTCTTTCAAACAGCTTCTCTTGTTCTTGCGTTAAAACTTTGCCTTTTACGCTGTTTTTAAATTCACTATATTGTTTTTCATCCCCCGTTACTTTTTCCGCTTGTTTGCTTATTTTTTCTTTTTCTGTTTTTAAACTACTTATTAAATTAAAGGCCTCATTACTTTTATCAAGCACACCACCTTTTTTAAATGTATCTGCTAATTCTTTTAATGTTTCAATTAAATCATCTATTTTAGATAAATCTATTTCGCTGCTGTCGCTGTTTTTAATATTATCTAATTGTTTACTTAAATCTCTTGTAATTCTTTGAGGATTTCCTTTTTGAACTATACCGCCCGTTGCAAATTTTGGAAGTAACTTATTATTTAAAGCATATAAAAAATTTTCTCCATAATGTGCGACTGCGTCTCTTTTAATTACAAACTCACCTCTTGTTAAAAGCGCTGGGACATCATCGCTATCATAAGGGTCATATCCTGGAATTTTCCCACTTTGTCTTTTAAATTCAACATCCCCGCCTGTGGCTCTTCTTAAAGGTATAATGCCACCCGTTGCTCTTGTATGCACTTCACGGATATAAATAGTGTGTGTGCTACTTGTATTCATCCCGTTAAGGCTCTCTATTTTGCTTTTAACCTGCCCTATGTTTGGAAGTTTTACGCTGTGTCTGCTTTGTGTAGGTTTTTTTATCTTATTAATTTCTTTTTCAACTTCTGTCCCGTCCGCTTTTATTTTTACAATATTCGTTTTATGTGTCGCTTTGTCTGTAATCTCCAAAATCCCAGCAATTTTATTTTTCGCTTCGCTTGTATCCGCTTCAACTTTTGCCGTTATTTTTTTGTTTTCAAATTGTTTTGTTTCTTCGTCTATTTTTTGTTTTGCTTCGCTTGTGTCTGCTTTTACTTTAATTTTTTTTGGACTTTTAATTTGTTTATCCAATTCCTTAATTTGCTTATCTAAATTTTTAATTTCACTTAATGCCCCGCTTGTATCAATATCTACTTTTTTCCCTGTTATAATTTGTATCATTTGTTTTTCTAAATTCAAGCGTTGCGTTTCTAATTTTAATTGCTCTTTTGTAGCTTCTAATTGTGCTTTTATAAGTCTTATTTTATTATTGTAGGCATTAATCGCATTTTGTTTTTCTTTTGTATAATAAGCGTTTGTTAAGGACTCCAATTTTTTAAGATTCGCAATTGCAATTTTATTTGCCTGTTCTTTTGTAACAACTACCCGCCCGTTTTCTTTTATTTCCTTATTGCTAATTTGAGATATAAGGCTGGAATATTGCGACATATATCTTTTCGCTAATTGGAAATTACCTGCTTCAAGCGCTTCTTTTGCAAGTGCATATTTTTTGTCCGCTCTTTCTTTAATTGCTATATATTTTTTATATTCACTCGCTCCTGCTAATTGTAAGTTTTTAATTCTGTCTTCTATATTTCCTATTGCTAAAATACGCTCATTTTCTATGCTTTTAAGTCTTGCGCTTAATTGCCTTTGCAATTCCACGATTTTATTTGTAAGGCTTTTTTCCTGTGCCTGTAATTTGCTAATTGTATTTGCGTGCTCTCTAATTCTCGTTTGGTATTCTTTTCTAAAAGTGCTTATTTCCTTTAAAGCATATATCTTCTTAATTTTTGCTTTTGCTTCTTCAAACTGCGTTGTAAGCCCTAAAATTTGTCTCGCGCGGTTAATTTCATCTTGCATACTTTGTTTAGCCGTTTCGCTTATTCCTTCTTCTTTTTTTAGTTGCTTATCTAAATTTTTTAAATAATTTTGTTGTTCTTGCGTTAAAACGATTAATGTTTTTTTGTATTTTTGTGCGTTTAACTCTTGTGCGGAATAAGGTTTTGTATTTTTTATTTTTTTAAGTGTGTCTAATAATATTTTTTGTTTGTCTTCTAAAACGGAGATTGCCCTTTTGTATTCCTCAACTCTGTTTACACCTTCTATGCTGTCTCTAAAAGCGTCCCAGGCCGAATAATTGTGTAATTTCTCTTTATATGCTTCAAGTAATTCATTTGTTTTTTTTAAATTATCTTTTACATCTTTTGTCATTTTTTTAAGTTCTTCGGCGGTAGCCGTAATATGTCCTCTTGTAAGCATATGCGCGGACATATTATTAAATGTAGCGCTAAATTCTTTATTGTTTTGATTTGTTTTTTCTATTAACCTTCCATATTGTTTTAACTCTTCTTCCCACTCATTTAAAACATACAAAACCCCCGTAATTGCAGCGGTTAATCCGCCTAAAATTACTGTTGTTGCGCTTAACCCCGTAATAGCTGTTTTTAAAGCAATAAATGCTTCTTTAAGCCCCTTTACTCCTTTCCTCGCATTAAACAAATTTAATGCCATATCTTTCCCTATAACACCTAACAAAATAGCCCTAAGTTTTGTAAATCCATAAAGCGTTATAGCAAGTTCGCCTAATGTTTGTATGAGTGCCTTATTGTTTTTATAAAATTCCGTTCCCGCATTAACCGCCTTTGTTAAATCTTTTACAAAATCTGTTAAAACGGGTAACAAATCGTGTCCGATAGTTTGTTGTAATTTATCTAAACTCGATAATAAACTTTTCCAAGCGCCAAGCAAATTATCTTGCATTTTTTTTGCTATTTTTGTGCTCAATCCACTTGAATGCTCTATTTTGTTAAGCAATTTATCATATTCGCCGCTCATAGAGTTTATTAATACTATTGCACTTTTTAAATGCTCTTGTCCGAAAATCTCGCTTAATGCTTTAAGTTTTTGCTCGTCACTTAGTCCCTTTAAGTGTTCTTTAAATTGTTTTAAAACGTTGCCAAGCCCTACAAAATTCCCTTTTGCGTCATATGCGCTAATACCTAACTCGCTTAAAATTTTTTGTGCCTGTGCTGTCGGCTTTGCTAATCTTGTAAGCATACCCGCTAAACCAGTCCCCGCCATTGTGCCTTGCATGCCCGCATTACTCAAAATACCTATTGCGGCAGATGTTTCTTGTATGCTTATTTTCATAGCCCTTGCCTGTGGCGCCACATATTTCATCGCTTCGCCCATTTGCGAAATGTTCGTGTTTGCGTTTGTAATTGTAGCAGTCATAACATCAACCACTTGTTTTGTGTCTTGTGCCTTTAAACCAAAGCCCGTTAAAATGTTACTCGCTATATCACTTGCTCTTGCTAAATCCATTTGTCCTATTGTTGCAAGATTTAACACATCCCCCGTTGCCTTTAAAATTTGATTTGTTTTAAATCCAGCCATAGCCAAATAATTCATCGCTTCCGCAACTTGTCCGCTTGAATAAATAGACGACCCGCCTAAGTCAATAGCCTTTTGTCTTAATTCTTCCATTTGCGCTTTTGTAGCCCCGCTAATAGCTCCTAATTTACTTATACTCGCTTGGAATTCCGCCATATTTCTAATAACTTCGCCAGCTCCAAAAGCCAAGCCTACTTTTAAGGCAAGTCCAGACAAAGTTTTTGTTAAATCCTGGCTTTTTTTGTTTACATCTTGCAAACTTTTTTCAAATTCTTTTGTCTTTTTATTTGTATAGTTTTCTTTATCACCTAAATTTTTAATCTCTTTTTCTAATTGTTCTATTTTTCTTTTCGCGTCTTTTATTTCAAGCTCTAATTTTATATTTATATTATTTTGCGCCATTTCTTTAACCTTTATTAAATAATTTTTTTTGTAATTGCATTAATTCGTCTGGCTTTGCTACCTTAATTTTATCATTATTGCCGCTCTTTTTTTCTTCCAAACTTTTTTCTAAATCATCAAAATATTTTTGAAAATCTTTAATGTCTGTTTTAGATACACGTGTGGCTATTGCTATATTTTTAATAAAATTAATCTCATCTTTTTGGAGTTCTTTAAGTGTAAGGATAAAAAAACTAAAAGGGTAAAAGAGGTTATTTTCGTGGTTTTTAGTTATAAGGTAGGAAATTGCTTTTTTTAATTTTTTTTTATATCTTCTGTATCTTCTTCTGCTTTGTCGTTTCCTTCCTCATCTGTAATAATAAATTTAAAAAGTGTTTTAATTGATTTTTTATAGACACTTAAAGGTAACATTGCTACTTCTATATCAGCTATATTTATACATCTACTTAAAAATTCCATCTCTGTCAAAATGCCGTTTTGCCAATCCATTATATCTCTAATTAAAGGCTCAAAAATTATAATATCTTCTGCTATTTTTTCCTGTTCTCGTAAAGGCAAATATTTTTTTATTAATTTTATATCGTCTTTGTCAAATTTCTTAAAAAAAGAATTCAAGTTTTGCAATTTGTAGCCTTTTTATTGTAATTGTAGCAAAAAAAAGGAAGAAAGAAAGAGGAAAATTACCCAATCATCTCCACGTTATAGTAAGGTTTGTTTGGGTTGCCTGTAAATAGGCATTCTCCTGTAAAACTAATTTCCATAAACTTATCTGTCGATTTTAAGGCAATATCCCCATCGCTTTGTAATTGTGTTTTATAAAACGTATACTTAGTTTTCGGCCCGTTTTGTGGTGCGCTTATAAAAATAAGCTGTGCCAACACTTTCGCTTTTTTAACAGCTTCGATTAAGTTAATTGTCGCGTCAGTCCAGCTGTAATCGATTTTTAATGTTGTATTGCTTGCAACGTCTGAGAGCACCTGGATGAGGCCGTCTTCTTCATTAACAAGATAATCGACTCCCTCCGTAAGCTCGACATCGTTTGTGCCATCATTGTAAGTTACTTTCGTAACTTCCACGTTTACTTTGCCAAGCTCAATAAAACTTCCTACTACGCCACTGGTATGCTCTTCCGCTGTTACGCTTCCTGCCGCTTGCACTTGTTTAGTTTGTTCTCCTAAAAGTGCTAACGATAACATATCAGGGGTAATTTCGCTTGTTGTAAATTTAAGCGTTACCTGTCTATCCTTAACTAATTTAAGGTCTGTTCTTTCCTCTTTACTTTCTGTGTTTTTATGTTCCACATAATCAACTTTCGTGCTCATCGTAACATTGTCGGTTACGCCGAAATAAAGCATATCCCCGAGAGTAACACCATCTTCCGCGTATCTTTTAATGTATAGCTTTCCGCCCCCTAATGTATAGCTTTCTGTGTTTGCCATTTTAGCTCCTTTATTTTTTTATTATTGTAACATTTTTATTTATTATTTTATTTTGTAGGTTTAAGAGAGCAAAAAACATTAATCTCCTCTGCAAGTTCTTGTGTTTTATTGTCTCCTCCCTCTTTTTTTATAAATTTTATAAAATTTCCTTGACAAACAAATAAAAATATATTATAATTTTACACAACAAAAACAAAAGGAGAGAGGATGAAAAGAGAAAAAATTACTGACCTTAAAAAAATAGAAGAACTTTACAAAAGCGGGAAAATTTCCCGCTCAACTTTTTGGAGGGCGAGAAAGAGAGGCTATATAATTTATAACTTCCACTCAAAACAAAAGCTTAGCGATTACGAGCTAAGCGAAGATGAAAAATTCCAACTCTACGCATATTGTAGAGCGAGTGCAGTAAATTTTGTCAATTTGCACTTAAAAAGATTTTTAGAGTATAAGGAAATGAGCGATTTGATAGAAGATATTGCTCATGATATTTTTGTAGATATTCTTGAAAGAATGCCCGTAAATATAAAACAGGCGTTCGCAAGAGTTAAGTGGGCGTTGAAGAATTTATCTCAACACCCGCAATGGTATGGGAAATATTTAGACTTTCCGATAAGAAGAGCAGAGGGGCAAAACAAGTTCAAAGAGCTTGATGAACTAGTCCTAAATTCTTCTGAGATAGCTTCTATGCTATAAGCCTACTTTTTTAACTGAAAATGCGGGGCATCCACTCCTCTTTTTAAATTATAAGTAAGCCCCCATTCTAAATTTACCCCTAAAAGCCTCGCACTCCTGAGCATAGCACGACCTATTTCAAGCCACTCTTTTTCATTGCCCTCTAATTTCCACAATGCCCCGCCTTTTTCTTTTACATAAGGCACCAAATCAACCGCCTTTCCTAATTGGTGCGCCGATTTTCTTTTGTATCCGTCTAATTCGGTGTAGCCTTTTTTATATAACTCATTTTGCCTCTCAGCGCTTCTTAAACCTTCCGCAACCGCAAAATCCACTTTTGTTTCCTGTATAGCTCTTTTTACAACTTTTACTAACTTTTCATCTACACCTTCAAGTCTTTTTAGAGATGTTTTAGAGAGTTTAAAATTACTCATTTTTTTTCCTTTAATCTTGACTTATTTTTTAAAATGTTATATAATTTTAATACCTGAATGATAAACTCATTCAGGTTTCCACCGAAACAAAATGTTGAAACTAAAAGAGAAGACATCCACCTCTTCTCTTTGACACCTTCCTACTTATAATCTGCTAAGTTTTTGTTTCTTTTGCAAATTCATTATTGTATTTTCTGATTTCTTCATTCAAATATTCATTTGCTTGTTTTAACTTTTCTTTGTCTTTTTTACATTGTCTTAACTCATTAACCATTTTTTCAAAATCAGCTTTTTCAAGTTCAATTATAATTCCTTTATCTTTCATTTTTTCTCCTTTACTTTATATTTAATTGTAAAATGTTTATCTTTGTTTGTATTAACTTCAAATGTTTGCAACTTCGGGCATTGTGTTTTTACATAAACATACTTAACCTTTTCTCCACACCCGTTAAAAGTTAAGAGTGTGAGTGCCGACGCTAAGATTAATTTTATTGCTTTTAGTCTCATTTGCTTCCTTTTTCATCGTGTCTTTTTTAGCTTTTTGATAGGCTTGAAACTCTTTTATATTTGTGTGCATTTGTTCTTGCACGATTTTTGTTTGTAAATTTTGTTTTTGTCTTCTTAAATCTTTATTTGTATTATTAATACTTTGTATATACATTAAGCCTATTAAAAAAATAGCAAATATGGTTAAAAATAAATAAGTCATTTTTTCTCCTTTGTTTTTTTTAGTTCATTAAGAAGTTCGTCCGAACCAAGCTTGTCCGCAATAAAAATCTTAAATTGGTAAATCGCCGAATTCCCCTCAGCGCCCAAAAACCCGGCAACCGCAACTGAAATTAATTCATTGAATCCGTAGCCAATCATTCCAATATACACTATTAAACTAATACTCCCCACGCTTATAGCGTCAAAAACGATATGTGAAATAACGACAAAAAATAACTTTTTTTTGCTGTGTTTTCCGCATTTGTCCTTATTAATTACACAATATCTTTTCGTGTTAAAAGCCGCACCTATAAAAGACAAAACGGCTACTAATATAACACTAAAATAATTAATGTTGCTCCAATCTTTGTTAATCAAAACTCCTCCTTTAACTCTATTTCTTCTTTTAAATCTTCCGTTTCAAATTCATAAAGTTTTTTTTCTATTTTTTTTATAGATAAAATTTTTACTTTTTGTCCCCCGACTTTAATATAAGAGCCAACTTTTCTATTGCCTTTTGTTTTTTTATAAACTTTCATTTAATCTCCTTTATTAAGTTACTAATGTCCAGTTTTTGTCAGTTGCAATAGCTTTATCATCATCTGTGAGGTCAGGAACTCCACGACAGCCCGTTATTGTAAGTGTAGGGCTTGTAGAGTCTCCTGAACAATCAGGCAAAGCATTAAATAATTTTATAAGTTCCTCTCTTGGAAGTGACGCGTATTTAATATCTATGTCGGTTTTCGGGATGTTTTTAAGAGTTAACTTCCTTAACGAATAACATTTATATACAAAAAATTTTAAATTTGTAGAATTTCCCACATCTAATTCTATGTTTTTTATGTATTTATTGTTCGCATACATCCCGTAGTGGGAGATGCCCTTTGCATAAGACAAATTTTCAAGAATACACTGTTGGGTAAAATCGTTATAAAATGTGTAGTTTAAATCTGTATTATCTGCAACGATTATTTTATTACCTATAAGATTAATGTTTCTTATGTCGGAAGACAATAGTAGTCCTTTAACTTTTTTGGGAATACTTCCCCTATTTATTAAAGTTAAATTTCTAATGCTTGTTTCCGCTAACATAAATTGTATATCGTCTGCATTTGTAATATCTACTGTTACATCAAGCATATTGCTTTTTCGAAATGCCTCGAAAAAGCTTTTTATATTTTTTGTGTTTAAATATAATTTTTTTACGCTCGTATCGTAAAAAATATCGCTAAGGCTTGTTAAGTTATGGGATAAAAACATAACATCTTCTAACTCTCTTTGGTATATAAACATGTACCTGTCGCCCACAAGATTTGGCGTGTTAAGTTTTATTGCACGGATAGAATTCGCGGTTATGTCGTTTGTAGGGTTTACTTTAAAGTTTGTGATTGTGTTATTTGGCTGAGGTTTTATTTTAATAATAACTTGCTTACAACCTGTATTATCAATAGGAGCATTTAAAGCATTATAGTCATAACTATGTTCTGCTTGGTCTCCTGAATTATAATTTTCAACAACTCCATCTCCCCAATCGATTGTGTATGCTCCTTGAACTTTTACAGCAAAAGCATTATCAATGGGTCTTACAGGGTAAAGCATAACAATTTCATCTTCCTGTGGTGTAGGGAGGTTTAGCCAATCCGATGGCTTTCTCCATTTACCACCATTGTTGTTTGTTGTGTAATATTTCCCATACATTAACTCACCTCCCTAATTTTCGTCCACAATAACAACCGCTTTTTTATCTCTCGCCCTAATATAAACATCGTCAATCCCGTCGTAATTAATAACATCCCTAACAATAAAACAATCATCTATTTGAGGTGGCACGTCTCCCGCCTTTACCGTTCCAAAAAATATATAATCACTTTTACACACCACCATGCATCCATTACTGTCTACAAGGCCGCCGTTATTTACTTTTACGAAATTTTCATCAAGTTCCACTTGTTTTGTAGCCATTTTTAAACTCCTTTTTTGAATTATATCTATTTGCTTTCGTTTTTTTATGCGTTAACTTGTAAAAAATGGTATACGGTCCCTTTCCCTAAAATGCTATTATAATACCTTTTCCAATACTTCGCTCTTTCCGTTGTTGTTCTTGGTATAGGCTCGGGAATTAATTTATATTTTAACCTGCAAAACAAAAAACTTAAAAGCGGGTTATATGTAAGCCATTCATATTTCACCAATTTAATGTCGATTTTCATTTCTTTTAAAATCTTATCCCTATATTTCATACTTCTTTTTTTAACATCTTCAAATGGCATAGGGTCAAACTGACATAAGCCGCAACCGGCTTTCAAAGGTGTGCTGTCTTTTGCTTTTCCTAAAAGTGTCTCAACTTTCGCTGTTTCAAGCAAAAGTTTGTCGGCATTTTCATTTCTTCCATATCCCAAACAATCACACACCTCTTTTATGCATTTATAAGCGTGCTCCTCATCAATTAATCCATAATAAAGCATTTTTAAACTCCTTAAATCATAATATCTACGCCAAGCACCATTGTGTAAATAAATTCAAGTGTCGGTGTATTATTGTATTTTTCTTCAACTATTTTTATACTGTCCGTTCTATCAACCACGCCTTTAACATTTATATTTCTAAAATTCATACCTTTTATTACGTATCTTAAATCGTCCATTAAAGATACTAATTTTCCGTCTTTATTCTCTAATCTTTTATCAACTAAATAAAAGGTAAAATTTGCCGTTCCAACGGCTAAACTTTTATAATTTATCCCCGTGTATTGCATAAAGATTTTTGGCTTATTTAAAATTTTTGTTAAATCTTCCTTTTTGTCTAAATAAATAACATCTACTCCATTATCTTTCAAATATCCCAGTATTTTATTTTGTAAATCATATATTTTCATTATTCTCCTTTTAAGTAAGATAATGCAATATCTTGTATTTCTTTTATAGGCAATTCATCTATCTCTGTCGGTAAAATCTTTCTTTGTGCCATTTTTCTCGTTCCATATTCGTGGTATATTGCATAAGGGACATCATATCCAATTACAACACCGCCAGGAATAGTTTTGTAATTTAAACTATTCAACATTTGTCCCGTATCCCGCAATATTTTGTAAGGAATTTTACCCTGTCTTTGTTTTTGCCTTATCGTGCTTTGCTTTAAAGGTGCAAACCTTTTTCCTTTTACATCTTTTTCATTTACAAAATTTTCTTTAATATGTGAATATACCGCCATTCCAATTAAATTATAAACCTGTGAATTAAAATTGAGTTTTAAGGGTAAATCTAAATCAACATCAATCTTAATCATACAATTATGCCCTCATATCTATTTATAAAATTATCCGTTATATGAGTATCTTTTTCAACAATTCCGCCTTTTATTTTGTAGCTTTTCGCTTTTATCTTCTCTTGCATAACTTTGCCTATAAATTGCCTTATTTCATCCGCTTGTTTATATAATCCGCTAAAAGCCGTATTTTCAACTCCTAATCTGTCAAGTAAATTACAGGTGCTTATTGTTTTAGCGTATAAATCCATAACTTTATCGGATATAAGCCCGTCTAATACACTTAACTCATCATGAGCGTTATTAATTGCGCTTTGTATTAACTGTCCGTCTATCCCGTCAATATCATCCTCCAAAGCGACATCAACAAAATCTTGCTTTAAGTAATTTTTAATATATTCAGGCGTTATCATTTTTAAGCCCCTTTTTTTATTTGTATTATAACAACATTAAAAAAGATTATTTTGTAAGAAGTGAAAGGGAAAAGAGGAATTAAGAAATTGTGGCTGTAACTATTCCATTTGGCACTGTAACAATAGGTGCCGTTTTGAGCTGTGTTCTAATCGCTAAGCCGTCAGGGTTATTAATATCATATGTATCAATATGCGGAATTTCAGCGTGTGCCCCGTCTTTTGTGAATACGTTTCCGTAATATTCCGCAAAAGCGTCAACCGGTGCAAGCATAAGCGTGTCATCATTGAAAAATTGTTTTTTTCCAGCCTTAGAATAAAACCAATCGTTTGCAACAACATAAGGCTCATTCCCAAAAAACCAACCGGCAGCCAATTGTGTTTGGTCGTTTGCTCCTACGCCCGCATAAGACATCGCATTTTTAAAATCATCGTTTTTCATAATTTTAAGAAGTGCATTCCTCCCAACGACATAACCAAATCTCCCCCTATAATTTGTAGCTTCAATAGCTTTATTTTTCATTTCTTGCAATGTAACCGCTAAACCGTCCCCGTTTGTGCTTAATGCTTTTGTTCCTATATTATTTGCGGCTGGAATATCAAAGGTAAATAAAACATTACCGTTTTTATCTGTAATTTTCCCGCTTAATGCTTGACACGCCATTCTCTCTCTTGTCGCGTTAACTTTTTGAATAGTTCTTCCCATAATTCTATTAACAATTTCAACCTTTTTGGCCTGATATGCAACGCCCTCTAAGTTCATTAATTGTTTTCTGTAATCTTCAATCTCTTGCGCTGTAACAACCTTTACTTCTCCGAATGCTTGTAAAACATAATAATTATAATCTTCTCCGCCCCATTCACCTTTTGCAACAGGCACGCTTCCATTTTTATCAATCAACGGAAGAATATCATCATAATCCGTTACTTCTTTCGGCACTGCTACAACATCGTTCGGCGTGTATACCTTTCTTTTAAAAAATGTATTCAATACCGGTGTCGCATATTCTTTTCCATTCAATAAGCCTTTAACTGACACATCCAAATATCCCCCGTCTAAAATAGGTAAATTATAAGCCATTTTTAACTCCTTACTTCTACAATAATATTTTTAGCCATTAATTCTTTATTAACCGCCTTTTTGTCATCATTACTTAACGCTTGATAATCTGCACTTAAAAGGTTACTATCAACCGCTCCTTCTAAAATAATAGCTATTTTTTCTCCGTCTACAACCTTTGCTCCCTCATAAACTACCGCGAAACTCTCCGTGTGGTCTGTCCCGCTTGCTAAATTTGCCTTACTAAATACATCCCCATCGTAAGTCAATAAATCACCTTGTTTATAAATCCCAGCCGCTACCGGCTCAGCTCTTAAAATAAAATCATCACTTGTCAAAATATCGGTAAGCGGCTTTCTTGTTTGTGTAACTCCCATTTTTAAACTCCTTTATTTAATTGTTTGTAAATTTGTAAATCTTTTAATGCTTCGTCAGCTTTGCTGACTTTTTTATTTTCAGGTTCTTCATCCGGCATATCCGCATTTTTAAACACGCTCAATTCAGGCATTTTTTCTAAAATCTTTTTAAATGCTTGAATTTGTGTTTCATCTAAACTCATCGCAAATTCCGCTAAGTCTTCTTTAACCGCCGGTGCTATTTTTTTATTATAACTTTCAACCATTGCCGTGATTTGTGCTTTTTTGTCTTTTTCCGCATATTCTTGTAATTTTTTGTCAAGTTCTGCTTTTTCTTTTTTGAATTTTTCAAGTTCTGCTTGTAACTCTTTTAAATCTTGCATATTTGCTCCTTTTTTTTGAATTGTATCATTTTTTTTAAAATTAAAAAAAGTTTCACTTTTATCGTTCAACCCCGTAATAATAAAATTTTCATCTTTGCCGTTTTTGCTAAACTTTACAGGCTCTAAACCCGGCACGGCTGGCTGACTGCTTCCTAAAAGCGCAACTCCTAAAAGATAAGCCCCCCGTTTATCGGTTTCCTGGTCGTAACTTCCAATAGCTTTTGTAACTTCTACGCTCACATTAATGTATTTATCTTTAATGTTATCTATCTCATTATCATTAAATTCCACATTTGCGTAAAGGTTGCCTTTTCCGTTTTCATCTTCTTTGTATTCTAAACCTTTTACCCAACCCACAGCGGGTTTTTCATTGTCAAAAAATCCGTCGTGCCCCAACTTCACCATAGCTCTACGATAATTAAAATCATAATTATCTGCTAATTGCTTAACTTCTTCGTTATTCCATTTTCTCGCTTCACTCTCCCCGTAATTCCCAGCTTTGAATATATGTATTTTTTTTAGCATTTGTCAATCTCCTTTCTTAATTGCTAATTATATCAATTACTCTTCATTTGTTTCTGTGTGTAGTAAAACGCCTTTTCTGTAAAGCCCCAACGCATTAACCTTTTTCAAATTCATAAACTGATTATATTTATCAACTTCCAACACAAAATTATTTTCTTTATTATTGTTATCCAAATATTTTTTAATATATCTAATTTTATAAGACGGCTTTCCGTTTGTGTTTTCCATTAAGTAAACCCAAATTTCAGACGGGTTTTGTAAAATATCAATACTTAAATTACGATTAACTTCCGTCCCGTTATTAAAAAGGATATTGTTTCCTAAATAATCAATGTATTCAATCCTTTTTTTAAATTTATCCTTTTTAGATAAATCAATCCCGCTCGGTAATTTGCTCGGCTCTATAACATCACTTAACTCATAGTCTTTATATGTAATATTGTTTTCCCCGTCCCCCGCATAAGCAACAGGTAAATATTCTCTAACTGCTTCGGCAGGATTAAAATTAAACCCATCATCCACTTTGAAATTTTTCCATTCTTTGCTGTTTCCGTCTTCCACTTTTACGGATTTCAATTTTGTTTTACTTACGGGTATTGTAGTGCAACGGCAATTATAACCGTTCGGCGGATAAATTCTACCCCATATCGGGTCATTAAGCATAAACACTTTGCCGTTTAATGCCGCGTGCGTCGGTCTTGTTCTTGCGTCCATTACCGCCGTATATTTTAATGCGGGAAATTGTTTTTCAACTTCTTTGTATTTGTTCCATTGTGCTACACTATACGCTTGGAATATATTAGTGCGGTAAATTGTGTCTAAATGGTTGCCTTTTAAATCAAACCCGTATTGTTTTAAATAGTTTTCCGCTTGCTTTTTCCACTCACCTTTTTTATTAAAATTATCTTGTAACATATCATAAACGGCACTCGTTATTTTACGGCTATTAATACCAGCTATCCTAAACGCTTTCGCCTTTGCTTCGTTTGTTAAGGCTTCAAATTCTTCATCTGTTAATACAACCTTGTTCTTAAATAATTTTCTCGCTTCTTCAAAAGGCAATAAAGCGTCCGTATAAAGTTTTGCGTCCCCTTTAAATTTATTTAACATTTTTTTAAACAGTGAATAGTTTGTTTTTGTAGCTTCGTATTTTCCTAATAACATCGCATAAAAAAGTGAACAATCTATATTTTCTCCTAACTTTTGCTTAATATCAAAATAAAAATCATTTAATTGCTTCACCGCTATTTTTGGGTCATCATCTAAATTTTTAAAATTAAAAATTGTTTTAAGTCTTGTTTTGTTTGCATTGTAAACGCTTGTAATTTGTCCCTCTAACGCTTGCGTATGTTCGGGTATATCACTAACATTTGCAAAATCTTCAACATCTTCAAAAGTGCCTTTTGTGTGCTTTTGATTTTCTTCCACATTGTTTTGTTTTGTGCTGTCATTTTCTTCGGTGTTTTGGTCGTCAATGTTTTGGTCTTCATCGCTATCATAAAAACTAAAAATAGGCACTTCAACATCCGCCCCGAAATTTAACAATACTAACGGCTTAATTAAATAATCTTGTATAGTATTCGCATAACTTTTCAAGTCAGCCTCAACTAACAATTTCAATATATTTAAATTAACCTCATTACTTGCTTTGCTTCCAAATTTTGTATCGTCCATTAATTGCGGGTTTCCTAAATATATTTTTGTTATTTGTTTATCCGCTATTTCTATAAAACTTTTAAAACTATCTTTGTCAGGTTTTGTTTCAAGCGCTGTTATTTCTTCCTCTTTATCAATAACTGCACTGCTCCCGCTTTGGACGGCTTTCAATATGCTTGTTTTATTGTTTATTTCATTTTCTACACTCTCATCATCTTCATCCGCTATCGCCTTATATATAAGCGGTGCAAGTCCATATTTTTGTAATGCCGTTAACCAATAAGTCCAGCCCTTTTTCTTAAATTGCCAATACCAAAAACAACTTGCGTTCAAAGGTCGCCCGTATGGGTTGCTATCATCAAGGCTATTGTATGTAAATATCATAAACTTATATTCGGGCGCTTCTTGTAACGCTCCATATTTATCCCTATATAATAAAGCCCCGTTTCCTTTAAATGAAAATCTCAGCGGATTTCTTTTTTTTATTTCGCTTATTACTATTTTTCCGTTTTCGTCAAATTCCCAAATAATCTCTAATACCGCATATCCTATTTGCATGCCCACAAAAAGCCCGTCAATGATTTTTGGAATATCTACATTTTTATTAAAAACATTTGTAACAAAATTAACAACTTCTTCATCATCCCCCGTAATTTTCCAGTCATAACTCTTTGCGATTTCTTTCCGTTTATTTGCAACCGCTAAAATTTGCGGGTCATCTAACATATCAATCAATACATCATATTTAACACCCGCCTCGTCAAGTATCTTATTTGCGTTTGGTAAAATATAAAAATAATTTAATAAAAATTCATTGCTTATTTCACTCGTTAAAAGCTCCACATTTTCGTCAATCGGTGCCGTATTTGTAGCCTTTATTTTTTTATTGTTACTTGCCATTTAAAGCCCCTTTTTTTAAAATTATACCAACACGGGTTTAATTCTTTTCTTTTTCGGTGTAATTAATTCATCTACTAAATCGGACAATGTATCAACGATATCATCGTGCGCCCCGTCAGGGAAATTTTCCAATTCATCTAAAAAAGCCCCTACCCAATCAGCCCTGACGATTTTAATTCTATTGTTTTCCGCTTCTGCACTTGCGGGTAAAGCTCTCGTTACTTTGTCTTTTGTAGGCTTAACAACTTTAACGGGGTATCCCCTAATAAGTTTTTTTAAATCCGCCACGACAAATTTTCCTCCTGCGGGGTCTTGCGGTATCCTTTGCGTTACCTTTTTCCCGTCTTGTTTTACTATGTTCTTAAAACGTTTTTTTAATTTAAGCGGACTTATTCTATCTCTAAACATATCGGTTATATAAATATTCCCGTCTTCTCCTAAAAAGCCTTTCAACCCAACCGTATAATCAGGGTCATTTTCCCCGTTGTCTTCCGTATATGCAAAGTCCCAAGCCCTAACAATTTTTTTATATGCTATATTTTCAATTTCTTCCGGTTCAATTATTTCAAAGTATTCCCTTTTAAAATAAAGCCCTGCACTTTCTTTTATATTCCAATTACCGCCCAAAAGTCTTTCCCGTTCCACTTTCGGTAACGCCATTAAATTTGCTAAATAAGACGGGTCGGCTTTCATAAGGATTTCATTGTCGTATAATGTAGCGCTTATAAAGGTTAAACTTTTTGGAATGCTCCCTTTGTATTTTTCTTCTAATTCTTCTTTTGTATCTGCAAATATAAGCTCATTGTTTAGATTAATAAACCACCTAATAACACCGTCCCGTTCTTTTATCGGAAGTCCGTCTTCTCCAATCCACCAATCAATCAAATCCCTAACCCAGCTATCGGCCTCAGGGTTGGTGGTGGCTCTAATGTAAGGCTTAATCCCGCTGCAAACGCTCCTATTTCTTGATAACATATAAAAAAACTGTTTTTTTGTGAAGTGTGTGAGTTCATCAAACATAATAAGGGGGATTTGTGAGCCTTGCCATTTGTAAACATCTTTTTCTGCGTCCAAGTGGCCGAATTTTACCTTTGCCCCGCTTGGAAATTCAAAAGCATAATCAGAAACTTTTGGCTCTGCTTGTAATAAAGGGTATATCTCACTTGCCGTATCCCAAAGTCCACCTGCACTTTTCACCTGATTAAGGTTACGCCTGAATATAACGGCATTAAAACAACTTTTATCAATATGATATAACGGCTCTAACAATAAAGCATAAGTTTTTCCGCCCCCTGCACTTCCACCATATATCGCAATATCAGCCGTGCTTTTTAAGAATTTTTCCTGTTTCGGCTGCGGTTTTAACTCTAATATACTTAATCCTTTTTATATTGTGTCTATTTTGTCAAAGTCAATCTTCTTTTTTTGGCAAATAAATATTAATAGCCTTTTCACTGCTAAATTCTTCCACTTCTCTATTTTCAACTTCAAATCTTTCGGAATATCCTCTGCTTTTACCTTTTGTTTTTAAAAAGAAAATTATACAAGTATTGTCCCCCTCTTTTATTTTCTTCATTAAGATTGTTTCTGCAAAATCCAAAAGGCTCTCTTGCACTTCTTCAACTTTTTCTTTAAACTTTTTGTCTTTGTTATACCAATTATAATAAGTTTGCCTATTTATCCCTATTTTTTTACAAGTTGCACTAACATTTCCCGCACTCGCTTCAAAAGCCTTTAAAAAAGCCTCTTTTAATTTTTTAGTATTTAGTCTAGCCATTGTTTGCCTTTTTTTTAATATTTTAAACTTTATGATTAAAAAGAGATTTCCTATACTTTTCAATCTTTTTGTTTTTAAATTCAAAAACATAATTTCCTTTTTTGTCCTTTCCAATAACTTCCAATTCATAATCGTCTTTAAAGCTGCCAAAATTAACATACCATTTTAAAAATTCATAATATCCATATTTATATTTTTTATTAAATTCACCTAATGTTTTACTTCCTAAGGTGCTTTGTGTTATCCTGTTTGTAACAACATCTCCTTTTTCTTTTTTCATATTACTGAAAGTAATATATTTAAAAAAAAATAATTCTGTTACATTTAATTTATTTTTATTTTCAAATCCTTTTATATGAGAAACCCCGCAACAATTTACATCATCGCCAAGCCACCTAAGTCTGTTTTCAGCACAAAAAAATCTCAATCCATTTTTTTTCGCTTTTTCCTTTACTTCTAAAAAATCATAAAATAAAGTTTCAATAGGATACATATATTCCCTACCTATTATAATTAATCCACTATCAAACTTTTTCACATCTTTAAAACCCTCTATTGTAACGCCCTCTATACCTTTTAAATCATCTAACATTTCTAAAACTTCTTTTTTATATTTTGGCATATAAGGTTGTATTCTAACAATAACTTTTATTCCATTGTCTAATAATTTTTTGATATTTTTTATCCTTGTTTCATAATCATCTGTGTATTTTTCCCATTTGTTTAAATTTTTATTCATAATTGAAATTTGAATAACAACATTGCATTTTCTTAATAATTCTAAATACTCATTTCTTGATACTATTGAAGTCCCTTTTGTAGATATAACAACTGGATACTTATATTTAGCAAACAATTTTAAAGCTTCATAACTAACTCTTCTTTCTAATTCAACGGGTTGAAAACCATCACTCATCCCCCCCCAATGAATAGGCACTTTATTAACATAAGGCATATTGCTTGGATTTTTTAAAAAATTTTCTAAATCTTTTATCTCTTCACTTGTAACAGAGTTAAAAAACTCTTCTTTTGTTTTGTATTTCTTATTTGCTTTTGTCGCAAAACAATATAAACAACCGTGAGCACAACCTCTATAATCGTCAAACCTTACAGGCATACTACATAACTTTACTTGTCCGTTTACTTTATCAATCATTTTTATCTCCTTCAATTAAATTATAAATATACTCACCTTTTTCTTCTGGTGTCATATTTTTTAATTTTTCTTTTATTTCTTCTGCTTTATCTTTTTTAAAAAGAAATGATATAGATGAATAATCATATTCTACATATTCTCTCATATCTTTATTCTTTACCTCATCAACCGGTTCAATTTCAAACCCATCATCAATTTTTAAAATTTCTTCTAACTCATAATCATTAAATCCTAAAATATCCACATCAAAACCAATATTTTCAAGTTCACTTAAATCAATAGCAAGCAACTCATTATCCCAAATAGCCAACTCAGCTAATTTATTATCAGCTATTCTATAAGCTTTGACCTGTGCTGGTGTTAAATGTTCGGCTCTAATAATAGGCACTTCATTATATTTCAATCTTTTAAGTGCTTCATATCTGCCGTGTCCTGCTATTAAAACATTGTCTTTATCAACTATTAAAGGATTAATAACTCCAAACTCTTTTATACTACTCATAATCTTTTCAACCTGCTCCGTCGGATGTTTCTTTTGATTATTTATATAAGGAATAATCTCATCTAATTTAATTTTTCCAAATTTAATATCTTTTTTACTCATTTTCTCCCTTTTTTAATATTCTATCTAATTTTTCTTTAAATTCATTAAAGCCATAAGCTATAAATCCGCTACATACATCACTTTTTTTTACATCTCCTAAAAACCTTTTTTGATTTTCACTTACTTTTATACCTGCATAGCTAATTTTGCCACTTTTTAATTTTTTACCACTTCTTTTAAGTTCGGCAAATATAACCTTGTCTTTTAATATTATAACCAAATCGCTAACGCCTGACCGCTTTCCCATTGCTTTTGCTTTATTTTCAATCTTCATAGCTTTTTCTCTATTGCTACCACTCATAATGTTTTCATTCATAGGCGCAAAAAAGGCAATAATCTTGCCTTGTCTTTCTAATATTCTTAAATAATTTACCGCCTTTTTTTGCTCTAATTCTTCTAAATTTCTTTTCATATTGCTCCTTATTCTTTACCAGTTATAAAATCCCCCGCTTGTTAAAATATTCCAGCTTCTGCTGCCGTATTTTTCTCTTTTTGTTAAAACTTTCATCTCACATCCTTTTTGCATTTTTTAATTTTTTAACAAGAGTATTTGTTTTGTTTTCTATTGCAGAAGTTTCAATAATTTTTCTACTTAGCACATGATAATTTGCTTTAATTTTTATTGTTTTAGCTTCTTGAAGTATAGGCAAAACCTCTTTTACTTCAAGCTCTATTTCCCCGTTTATTGCCGCTTTGTAAGTCTTTAAAAACTCTTTTTTAATCCATTCAAGCTCTTCAAAAGTTTTAGTCGCAAGTCTTTTAAACCCGCCGCACAACTCAACCACTGGCGGAATTAACTTATCTTCAAAATCTCCTATTTTGCTATATCCAACCCCGTTTTCTATTGCATTTAAGACAGTTTTCCAAGCGTCTAACGCTATTTTTTCAACTTCCGGCTCTGTGTATTCTTTGTTTGCTTCAAGGAAATGAGACGGCTTTGGGAAATAACTATATTTCCAACTTTTCAAAAGTTTTTTAACCGCAATTTCAAATTCTTCTATATTGTTAAATTCATCTTCTAAGGCATACCAATAAGCTTGCAACTCCACTTTTGTGAGCTCTTGTCCTTTTATCCCTATCGCTAAAAATTGCATAAGTTCCGCAAATTTTGCTTTATTTGTCATTTTCTTGCTCCAATAATTCCGGATTTTCGAAAATATTTCCTATAACTTCACTCAATTCATCAATATCTTTGTTTCTTGGAAACACAAAATATTTACCTTTATTTTTCCCAACTCTGCTAATCATTTCAAAACTACCTCCTGTAAATACAACCTCACATATATCGCCTGTGTGAAACTTAATTACATCCCCCTCATAAACCTCAACTCCATTTTTGTCTTTAAGCCCTGTAAATAATAGAAATTCCACATCTTCATCATCTATCGTTATAACCTTGCTCCCATCTAGCATAACCATTGTTTGTATACCATTTGGATAAAATACAAAATTTTTTTTCTTTTTATCCCACGCTTTAAATTTAATCTCTCTCATTTTTTGTCCTTTTAAACCTATCGCAACCGAAATCTTTATAGACAACAAAGATATTTTTACTATTTGTTTCCTTTTTAGAAGTATATTCACAAAAGCCAAAATCGTCTGTTTCTTTTTTAAAATATTTACAATTCTCACAAGTTCTTGATTCAAAATCATCATAAATCATATCAATTATTTTAAAAATATCAGTATCAAGTAACCATACAATAGTTTTATTTTTATTTGCTATTTCTGTTACAATATTTTTTGCTTCTTCTCTTGTCATCTTTTCCCTTTTTTTGATTTTATTTTTTACTTACACAAAGGGCAATATCCAAGCCCCTCTTCATCTTCGTATTCGGTATATCCGCACTCGCATTTGAATTCAATTATTCTTTCTTCTTTTTGTTCTATACCTGTGCCATTACAAGCCTGACAATAACCAAGCTCATTATCTTCAAACTCATCATATTCATCAGGCTCTCCCGACCCATCACAAAAAGGGCAGGTTTTGTCATAAAGCATAATGTCATCTATTCCATTCATTTCGCTTTCCTTTATTTTTTTATATAATTGCATAACAGAACCCGTCAAGCCTCTGCTTTTTGTAGCAAGCTCAAATGGACGGGTCTTAGACAGCTTGGCTGTTTAAAAATTCTTTTAGCACCTCATACGCTTTCTTAAATTCCATTTTTCTTTTTTCACAAGTTTTTTTCAAAGTCGGTGGTAATTTTTCGCTACATTCTTTTCCCTGTGCTATATGTAAGCAACCCAATGCACTGCTTAATGCTTCTTTTACTTTTTCTTCAATCATTTTTTTCTCCTTTTAACACTTCTCGCAACTTTAAGTCTTAGCTTCTCAACCTCTTTTCTAAGCTCTTCGTTTTCTCCACTTAATATTTCAAAATCTTTTAACAACAAATCAGCTTGCTTTTTTCTATTTTCAAGAGCTCTTCTCAAATCCTCATTTTCAGCTAAAAGCTCACTTTTTTCATCTTCACAAACTTTAAGTGCAGCAACTACATTTTCATAATCATTTTTAAGTTTTTTATTTTCTTTTT
>JALWNI010000183.1 GCA_027083695.1 Nautiliaceae bacterium
TTTTGATGTAACGGAAATTGGGCCTTTATTTGTCGCATCATTTAAAAATGCAAATATGATAGTTGCTGATAAAAAAACCGGAACTTTTTTCCAGCAAGAAACTTGCAAATCTGTTATTGGAAAATTACACCCCTGTACACTAAAAATGATTTCTTTTCAGATATTACCATGGGGCTCAGTTAAAAAACTAAATAGAAAACCAAAAGTTGTTATTGTAAATAAAAACGACCTTAAACCTTTTAAACTTCCCATGCCGGGTGTGTGGCAAAAGGTAATGTCGTCAGAACGTACACCGGGTTTATCACATAAAGACAAAACATTCCCATCTAAAACCCAAGTTATTGGTATTACAGATGCTTCTATTGAAAGTGTATTCTATTTAAAATCTGAAATACTGGCGCACAAAATAGTGAAAAATACATCATTAAATTTCACGCTTCTTTCAATAGAAAACAATGTAATAGGTTTTAAAACACCGGATCTCAATTTGATAGCGAAAAATGCACTTATAATAGAAGATACAAAAACCAAAACTCATTGGGATATCACTGGAAAATACCTAAATGGTATTATAAAAAAAGATTTAGAAAAAATAACAATTTCTGATGAATATTGGTTTGCTTGGAAAAAATTTCATCCCAATAGCAAATTGATAAGACTAAATAACAAACTATTATAAAAACAAGAGTTTATTCAATTAAAAAGCATGCGTAATTTCAAAGGAAATTATACAATATCATATCGATATATATTCACAACATTTATTTTACAATTTAAAAAAATTGCCTAATTTAAAATCTCGAAAAAACATAATTTTATTAAATATTTAGAATTCAGAAAGTTATATTAAAACAAAAAAAATAGTATTAAATAAAATTATATCTTTATAGCAATAAAATTTACTGAAATCCTGAATATACCAAAATGCTAATCAAATGAAAACTTTTATTACTATTTATAAAAAACGGATCACCATTTTATTATTTTTAATACTGATCTTAAATATTGTAATACTTAATTTTTTTGATACAACTTTAAAAAATACTACTTGCACAAACGGTATTGTGTCTTTTGAACTAGCAAAAAACTTGGACAATACTGTAAATATTATAAATTCGTGGAATACCTATGCCAAAATTAATGCAAGCTTAAGTTTGGGATTTGACTTTCTGTTTCTTTTGATTTATTCTAGTTTTATTGCATTACTGATCTTTAATATCAACAGCAAATTATGGAAAAACAAAACTTTCTATAAAATTGGTATTTTCTTAATTTATTTAATTTTTGTAGCTGCGATGTTTGATATAATAGAAAATATAGCTTTGATTAAATTATTGTTGGGCGAAATAAAACAATATTGGAGTTCAATAGCATATTATTCTGCAGTATCAAAATTTACTATTATTATAATTTGTATAATTTATCTTCTAATAAATTGGCTATTACTTTTACTTAAAAAAACTAAACTCATCTAATATAAACAAAACCTCAATCTATCTAAAAATTTACATCTTTTGACTGGAAAATAACTTTCAGCTCACAATTTAATTTTTAAAAATTTAAAATTATTTTAAACATTTCCCTTAATTAAATAAAATTAAAAAGTAAAAAGTTACAAAAAAATGAGTAAATCATATAAATATCTCTTATCTTTGCTACTTAAAATAAACGACAATTTAATCTAATAAAACAAATACTTGTTATCTTATTTTTAAAGATATCTAAAATATTGAACAATTTTAAAAATTAAATAAACTAAATAATACAATGAAAAAGCTACTATCCAAATGGTTAATGGGGAATATTGTAGAAAAGTATACAACAAATGCCCCATATGATAATGTTATCGAAACTTTAACAGAAGTTGTGAAAGACAATAATTTTGCAATTGTTTCTGTTCACGACATGAAGAAAACTTATACTAAAA
>JALWNI010000184.1 GCA_027083695.1 Nautiliaceae bacterium
ATTTAACGTTTTATAGTTATATTTTTTTAGGAAAATTTGGAGAATCATTAAACAAAGAAACATTTAAAGAAGCTTTTTTATCAATGCTTTCTTCATTAATAGATTTTAGAGCATGGATTAAAACTTTCAATTTTAAATATTTTTTAATATTTATTGTATGGAGTATTATTTTAACTGTTATATACTCTCTTACTTCATTTATTTATATATTTAATATTTTTCCAACTATACAAACTAATCCAAATTTAAGTTTAATAATAATACCGCTTTTTGTTGCTATAACAACTATATTAACTTATTTTACATATTTCAGTGCACACTTTTGCTACAAAGCGATGGATTAAGCTATATCCATCGCTGAACTTGGTCTTTCTTCCACTATTCTAAAATCAGTGGCATCTTTTGGTACAGGTACTATTTTTGTTTTAGTTACCACTCTTTCAGGGAGATGAATTTCTTTTCCTCTAACATGAATAGTTGTTGGTCTTATTGTCATTTTATAGGTAATTTTTATTCCATAAATATCATTGCCAAATTTATTTTTATAAATGTCTGGCCCTTCAACTTCTATATCAAAAGCATCTGCTGGAAAATAAATTCTTTTTGCATATTCTCTTTTTCTTCTTGGAAGATAATAAACTAGCCATAAAACTTTTGCACCGCCTTTATATCTTGCTTCTGTTGGAATATAAGTTTCAGATTTTTCTTCTTCTTCAAGAAGTTTGTTAAGATAATCTTCTGCTGTTGTTTCAAAATCTTCTTCATTTATAACTTGATACATTCTATCCCAATCATTTACCTCTGCAATCATATTTGCCAATTCTATGCTTCTCTCTTTTTCTGCATTTATTAATTTATCAATAGCAGCTAATACGCCTTCGTCAAAATGTTCATTAAATTCTTCTACATATGGAAGTGTTGAAAGGATATCAACCGCTCTTTTTAATCTATCAAGACATTCAACATTGTCGCATAAAACCATAGCTTTTCTGATATCACAAAACTCACTTCTAATTTCTTCTAAAATATTTACGCTTAATTTTAAACTAAATACAGAATTTGTAAGCTCTTCCACAACCCTCTCAGGAATTTGTTTTAACTGTGATTCGATATCTATTTCTTTTTTCCAAGGTTCATACTCTTTATCAAACCCTTTATATTTAGCTACATAATTTGCAGTTTTGACTGTCGCTCTATTTTCTTCTAACGCAACTTGCCTAACTTCTTCTATTTTTTCTCCAAATTTTTTTTGCCAAAATGGTGAGTAAGTCAATGTACATAAATAATCACTTCTTTTTTTAAGCTCAGTAAGTTCAGCATCATCTTTTACAATAAGCATTTCATCCCTAATAATACAATTGATTCTTTTTACATCTTCGACACTTTCTACTTTTCCATATATTCTTCCCATAATCCCCTCCTTTAATTTTCATTTAATAAATTATATAACATAATTTGAGTATTTGTCAATCATGTTTTTTTTAATTAACAAACAAATTTTAAATAAAAAACAGTGATTGTGCTATAATTTGTTTTATGAAAAAAAAAGTATTTTTTTTATTGTGTATTATTTTTATGATAGGTATTTCCAAACCATATGTAAGTCAAAAAATTATTCAAAAAATTGCAAAAAAATATGGTTTTTTTTCAAAAAATAGATTTATATACCAAAATAAATTACTATTATCATTAAAAAAAGCAAATATTATGAAAAAATTAAATGAGGTAAACTTATTTTACAATCAAGCAAAATATATGTCAGATATGGCTTTATATCATAAAATAGACTATTGGGCTACTCCCTACCAATTTTTAGGTAAAGACGCCGGAGATTGTGAAGATTATGCAATAGCAAAATACTTCGCATTAAAATATTTAGGTATTAATCTTAATAAATTATATTTTGTATATGTTAGAGTTAAAAAA
>JALWNI010000185.1 GCA_027083695.1 Nautiliaceae bacterium
TTTTTCATATTTTTATGAATTATATTTGCTACTTTATTTTCCAACATTTTATTTTCTTCTCTATTTTGAATCGGTTTTTCATTATTTTTTAATTTTTTAGTTTCAGAAACAGTTTTTTTATTAACAGAAACATTTATCTCACTATTTTGTTTTTGAGAAATTTTGTTATTTGTTTTATTTGTTTCTTTTTCTATTGGTATTTGTTTAAATAAAGGTTCTTGTTTTACTTGTGGAGGTATAATTGTATTATTTTGCTTATTCGAAGAACTATTGCCTTGAATAAGAGCAAATACTATAACACCAATAACAAATATCAAAAAAGCAGCCGCTATATAAATCAGAATTTTTTTAGGACTTTTGTTTTCGTTATTATTTAAATTTAATAAATCATCTTTTTTCATTTATACTCCTTTACATATGCCTAGCCCAGCTTGCACCTCTTTCTTTTTTATATAATCCATATGGTAAATTTAAAATGTTAAACTCAGAAGGTAATTCATCTGTTGGAAAAACTCTCCACCGCTTTGGTAACTTCAATGAAAGTTTTGAAGATAGTTTCTTTGCAAGCTGTATAGCTTCGTTTAATGTAGTATGTCCTTTGTGAATATAAAGATGTAAATGACCTGATGTTTTTGAATTATATGCGGTAAAATTTAAAAACCCTTCCTCTCTTAATAAAAGTGATGCTCTATTCCAAAATCTTTCAGGATCTCTTCCATTATAATCAAACACAATGTTTTCAACTATATTTCTTTCTCTATTGATTAAATCATGTGCAATAATTTTTTTTCCTTCAATATGTTCGTTCATAACTTGAAGAGTTAGATGCTTATTAATTTTTTCATATTTATCAAAAAAAGTTCTGCCTTTATAGACAATTTTTTTGACAATAGTCCCTTTATATTCAAAATAGTAATTTCTATTCATTTTAATCATCGAAATTTCTACATTATATGCCATTTTACACCTTTATATCCCACAAAGGGGAAAGATTAATATGTTGGTCTATCGTAGATTACGAATTTACTTGCAAGCTCTTTTAATTCAGCTGCAATTTTCTCTTGCAATTCAATATTATAAATATCGTCTAAAACATCAGCTATTTTATTTGCGATAAATCTAAATTCTTCTTCTTTCATACCTCTTGCTGTAAGAGCAGGACTTCCGATTCTGATACCACTTGTAACAAAAGGGCTTCTTTTCTCACCCGGAACAGTATTTTTATTTACAGTAATTCCAGCTCTACCAAGTGCTTCTTCCGCTTCTTTTCCGCTAAACTCTTTATCTAGGAAACTTACAAGCACTAAGTGGTTATCAGTTCCGCCGCTTACAAGATCATAACCTCTTTCAAGAAGCACATCTGCTAAAACTCTCGCGTTTTTCTTAACTTGTTTTGCATAATCTTTCCAAGAATCTTCTAAATTCATTTTAAATCCTACCGCTTTTGCCGCAATAACATGCACAAGTGGTCCACCTTGAATTCCCGGGAAAATTGCCGAATTTATTTTTTTAGCGTATTCTTCATTATTTGTAAGTATAAGTCCTCCTCTTGGACCTCTTAATGTTTTATGAGTTGTAGTAGTTACTACATCACAATGAGGAAATGGATTTGGATGCTCACCGGCAACAACAAGACCAGCAATATGTGCCACATCCGCCATTAAAATAGCACCTACCTCATCAGCAATTTCTTTAAATTTTGCAAAATCAATCTCTCTTGGATAAGCACTTGCCCCACACACAAGCATTTGAGGTTTTACGATTTTTGCAATATCTCTTACTCTGTCATAATCAATTCTTCCTGTTTTTTCATCAATTCCATAAGAGAAACTTCTATAATGTTTTCCTGAAAAGTTAACTTTTGCACCGTGAGTCAAGTGCCCACCGTTACTCAAATCCATACCAAGAAGTTTTTCATAAGGCTTCATTAAAGCAACATATACAGCGCCGTTTGCCTGAGAACCAGAATGCGGTTGAACATTTGCATATTCGCATCCAAAAAGAGCTTTTGCCCTGTCAATTGCTAGCTGTTCAATCATATCAGCATATTCACATCCGCCATAATATCTTTTATTTGGATATCCTTCTGCGTATTTGTTTGTAAAAACACTTCCCATAGCTTCCATAACTTCCGGAAGTGTAAAATTTTCACTTGCAATCATTTCAAGATGGTCAGTCTGCCTTTGCAACTCTTTTTCCAAAATTGAATATACATCCGCGTCATAATTTTTAAGTAAGCTCATTTATTCTCCTTTATTTTGATTCATCTTTTTCTCTGTTTTCTGCTTTTGGTTTCATTGTTGGGAATAATATCACATCTTTTATAGAATGTGAATTAGTAAGAAGCATCACAAGTCTGTCAATTCCTATACCTTCACCAGCAGTAGGAGGCATCCCATATTGAAGTGCACGGATATAGTCATAATCCATATCCATTCCCTCTTCATCCCCTTTTGCCTTAGCTTCAAGCTGCGCTTTAAATCTTTCATACTGATCAAGTGGGTCATTTAACTCATTAAATCCGTTTGCAATCTCTCTTCCTGCAATAAACAACTCAAATCTCTCTGCAAATTCTGGATTTTCATCGCTTCTTCTAGCAAGAGGAGAAATATCAATAGGAAATTCTGTCACAAATGTAGGATTTATAAGTTTGCTTTCTACAAACTCGTCAAACAGCTCAGCCCAGAGTTTTCCTTTTGAGTCAATATGTTCTTCTATTTCAACACCCGCATCTTTAAGATATTTTTTCATTGATTCTATATCATCTAAAATTTCCTCTGGTATACCACCTATTTTAATAAGAGCGTCTTTATATGTAATTGTTCTCCAATCATCAAAATCTATTACCATATCACCGTATTCTAATTTTTTAGGTAGATTTAGCTTTTCAAAAAGAAAATCAAAAAGCTCTTTTGTAAGTTTCATCAAATCTTCCATTGTATGATACGCCCAGTAAAACTCAATCATAGTAAATTCAGGATTGTGAGTCTGGTCAATTCCTTCATTTCTGAAATTTCTGTTTAGTTCAAATACCGCTTCAAATCCTCCGACTATCAATCTTTTTAAAAAAAGTTCAGGTGCAATTCTCAAATTCATATCAATATCAAGAGCATTATGATGAGTCATAAAAGGTCTTGCGTTTGCACCTCCTACCACTGTATGAAGCATCGGAGTTTCGACTTCGAAAAATCCTTTATTTAAGAAAAATTCTCTAACAAATGAAACTATTTTGCTTCTTAATTTAAATCTCTCTCTTGTATCTTTATTCATTATCATATCAAGATATCTTTGACGATATTTGGTCTCAATATCTTGAAGACCGTGAAATTTCTCAGGAAGCGGGTGTATTGCTTTTGTGAGAATTTTTACATCATCAGCATGAATTGAAAGCTCACCTGTTTTTGTAACAAAAGGATAACCTTCAACTTCTACAATATCACCTACTTCAAGATTTTTTTTAAGTAAGTTAAACTTATCACCTAAATCATTTTTACTCATATAAACTTGAAGAATACCGCTTTCATCTTCAATTTTAAAAAAAGCTGCTTTTCCCATAAGTCTTAAAAACTTTACTCTTCCGGCTACAATAAATTTTCTGTTTTCATCTCTTTTGTTTTCAAGATCATTTACATCTCTGTTTTTTTCTAAAAATTCTGAAATTTTTGTATTTCTTTTTGCATAATGTCCGTATGGATTTATTCCTGCTTCTTTTAGTTTTTCAGCCTTGGCCATTCTTAGTTTTACATATTCATTTGAAAACATCAAACTCCTTTTAAATTATTTAATGAAATTTTAGCATTTTTAAGATTTTTTTGAATGTTTTGAGGATTTAAATTTATTATTTCCTCTCCTACTTTTATCATTATTGGAAAAATTTTCGATTTATTAGTTAATTTATCTATTTTAGGTTTCAAAAATTCAACTTTATATAAAAGTGTAAAAATTATACTTACTAAAACAAAAAATTTAACACCTGCAAAAATAAAACCCAAAATTTTATCGAATAATCCAAGAGCACTGACTTTTAAAATCTTACCAAGTAAAAATCCCACAAAAATTGCTAATATCCAAAACCCAATAAACACACATATAAAGCCCACTAAATCAATAGCTGATTTATTCGGTATATTAATCAAATTTGTATTTATATACATTCCAACACTATGATAAAATTTACTTGCTAAAAATAAACCTCCCACAATACCAATCAATCCTGCTATCTCTTTTATAAATCCATTAAAAAAACCTTTTATAGCAAGTAAAATAGTAATTGCCAATATTATTCCATCAAAAATACTCATAGTTTCACTTTCAATGTATTTTTTGTTATTTTTGCTTCATAAAGTGCATTATCTGCTCGGTTAATAATGGAATCGATATCATCACCTTTTTTATGACAAGTTATTCCTGAGGATACAGTTAATTTTATTAAATAATCTTTGTATTTTAATTTTGTTTTATTTAACTTATTTATTATTCTTTCAATACTTTTTTTAGCATTTATAAGAGTTGAACGGTTAAATAAAATAATAAACTCATCTCCTCCGTATCTGTAAATTTTATCACTGCTTCTAATTAAAGATTTCATAATTTGTGCAAATTTTATTAAAACAAAATCACCAACTAAATGCCCATATGTATCATTGAAATATTTAAAATTATCTAGATCAAGAATAGCAATACATAAATCTAAATCCTTTTCTTTGCCTTTTTCCAAAATTTGCAATAAATCTCTTTCAAGGGCTTTTCTGTTATAAACTTTTGTCAACGGATCTATTAACAATTCTTTATATGCTTTATCCAGTTCACCTTCAAGATTTTTTATTTTTTCTTCAAGTTCTTCAATATTTTTTATTAAAAAAGCTGAAAATTTTATAACATTTGATTTTAAATCCTCAGGATCCACTTCATCAATTTCTTCAATAATTTCTTTTGATGAATCTTTAATAATATTAGATTTTTTTTGAACTTCTTCAATAGTATTTTTAGTCATATATAAAATGTTTTCATTAACATTCGGTGAAATTTCCAATAATTTTGGATTTAACTGTTCTATAACTTTCATATCAGAGGCAATATTATTAAAGGTTTCTTTATAATACAGAGGATAAGGAAGTTTTTTTGATTTTTTTAATTCTTCCAATGTTTTTTGTGAAATATCATAAATTAATTCTTCCATTGTTTTGCCTTTTTTGATATTATCTATAAAATGTATTATACAAAAAAAAGGAGAAATATTGAGACTCACAAAAGAAGAAGCAATAAATTTAATAAAAAATGAAGACCTCATTACTCTTGGGAAAATGGCGCTTGAAAAAAAAAGAGAACTTCATCCTAAAAAAATTACCACTTTTATTGTTGATAGAAATATAAACTATACAAATATATGCTGGGTGGATTGTAAATTTTGCGCTTTTTACAGACACAAAAAAGAAAATGACGCTTATGTTTTAAGTTTTGAAGAAATAGATAAAAAAATAGATGAACTAATTGAAATTGGAGGAACACAAATACTTTTTCAAGGTGGAGTACATCCGAATCTTAAAATAGATTATTATGAAAATTTAGTCGAACATATTCACAAAAAATATCCACAAATTACAATCCATGGATTTTCAGCCCCTGAAATTGACTATATTGCAAAAATATCAAAAATATCCGTTAAAGAAGTTCTCGAAAGATTAAAAGAAAAAGGTCTAAGCTCCATTCCGGGAGCCGGTGCTGAAATATTAAGCGATAGAGTAAGAGATATAATAGCACCTAAAAAAATAGACTCAAAAAGATGGCTTGAAATACATAAAACCGCACATCAAATCGGTATGAAAACAACAGCTACAATGATGTTTGGGACTGTTGAAACAATTGAAGAAGTTGTCGAACACTGGAATTTAATAAGAGAACTTCAAGATGAAACAGGTGGTTTTAGAGCCTTTATTATGTGGTCATTTCAGCCATATAATACCGCACTCAAAAAAGAAGGAATAGTAACGCAAAAAACTTCTCCAAACAGATATTTAAGATATCTGGCTGTTGCAAGACTTTTTCTTGATAATTTTAAAAACATTCAAAGCTCATGGGTTACACAAGGAAGTTATATTGGACAAATGGCGCTCTTATACGGTGCTAATGATTTGGGTTCTACAATGATGGAAGAAAATGTCGTAAGAAGCGCAGGAGCACAAAATAGAATGAATCAAGAAGAGATGATTAGATTAATTAAAGATGTTGGGGAAATACCTGCAAAAAGAAACACAGCCTATGAAATATTAGAAATGTTTGATTGATTTGTTAATTTCCAAAAATTTCCACTCTTTTTTTGCTTCTTTAATTTTTTTCTTATTTATATAGAAAATACCAATTTCTTCTTTATTTCCTAAAATATTAATCAATTCACCCTCAGGATCAATACCGAAACTTTTTCCATAAAATTCCCAATCTTCGTACTGCCCTATTCTATTTGCTCTAATAACATATTTATGATTTAAAAAAGCTTTTGACTGTAAAACACTAAACCATCTTTTATGGGAATTGAAAGTTCCAACACTTGGTATCAAAATACATTCTACATTTTTTTTATTAAAATAATCCCAAAATTTTTCAATATGAGCTTCAAATCCAAACATAACACCAAATTTTATATTATTTATTGAAAACACCATTGGCAAAGATTCATTAACATCAAAAAATTTATCTTCCCTCCAATGTGAATATGGCATATAAGCCTGCTGATAATAATATTTAACTTTATCTCCATCAATTTTTGCAATAACTTTATATTTTTTATCTTTTATTATTTTAATTAATGGAGCAATTATTATGAGAGAATAAACTTTTGAGAGATTTTTTAGATGTTTTAATTGATGTTTGCTTTGTGTTTTTATAAAACTAAGGGGCATTTTTTCAATCTCTTTAAAAAATCGATTCAAAACATATTCAGGAAGCAAAACAAGTTTTACTTTCTCTTTTTTTGCTCTTTGAAGTAAAAAACTAAGTTTTGCTTTATCGTATGGCAGATTGTCCGTTTGAATTACAGCAATATTCAACTTTCACCTTTAATTTCTTCAAATTCTAATTTGGCTTTTTCTATCATTTCACTTGCTTCTTCTAAAAGTTTAATACCTTTTTTATAATATTGCATTGCATCATAAAGCGTAATTTCCGGATCATTTAATTTTTCTAATAATTTTTTTGCTTCGTCCAGCTTTTTTTCAAAATCTTGCATCTAAATCTCCTTTTAAAATTTCACTTATTAAATAATCAAATTTATCAACTTCAACCAAGAAACTATCATGCCCATAATCACTGTCAATCTCAAAATACTGACATTTGCCTCCTACTTTATCCATATATTTTTTTATATCTCTCATCTCCTGAGGGAAAAAAAGAGTATCCCCTGAAAAAGATATTAAAAAAAGTTTGTCCTTAATTTGAGAAAAAGCTTCATCAAGGGAATTAAAACCTCTACTAATATCAAAAAGAGAAATAGCTTTTAAAAGATATATATAACTTAATGCATCAAACCATTTTGGGAAATTTGCCCCATTATATTCAAGATATGATTCAACCTGAAATCTTCCGAAAAGCTCAAACATTCCATCTGTTTTTACATATTCTCTGCCAAATTTTTTCTCAAATGTAGAAGGGGAAATATAATTTAAATATCCAATCATTCTAGCTGCCGCAAGACCTTTTAATTCTGTTCCCGGTTTATAATTACCGTTTTTAAATTCACTATCAGCTCTTATTGTTTCTATCATAGATTTATTTATTGCTATAACATATGGTTTGGTTTGATAAGTAGTAGCTATCGGAATTATATTTTCCGCAAATCCGGGATAATCAACAGCAAGTCTCAAAGCCTGCATTCCTCCCATACTTCCACCAATTACAGCTTTTAATTTTTTAATTCCAAGTGAATCAAGAAGAATTTTTTGTGCCTTAACCATATCTTTTATTGTTATTACAGGAAATTTCAATCTGTATCTTTCATCACTTCCCGGATAAATAGGACTCATAGGACCGGTTGAGCCAAAACAGCTTCCAATTACATTAGTAGAAATAACAAAATATTTTTCAGTATCAATAGCTTTACCCTTGCCAATAAGCGAATCCCACCATCCTGGCTTTCTATCACCTTCATATTTTCCTGCTGCATGATGAGAGCCGCTTAGAGCATGAGTTATCAATATTACATTTGATTTATCTTCGTTAAGCTCTCCATATGTTTCATAAATTATCTGCCAAGGTTCAAGGATTCTACCACTTTCAAGATATAAAGGTTTTGTAAATCTAGCTATTTTTGTCTCAATTTTCATCATTGCCTTTTTTAGATGAAATTTTATCTTTTTTTATTATATTTTCCAAAGGTTGTGGGGTACAGAAATAATATCCTTGAAATTCATCAACACCAATTTTTTTAAGTTTTACAAATTTTTCTCTATCACTTACATATTCAGCAACAACTTTCAGATTAAAATATTTAGCATATGTTGTTATTAATTCAATTAATTTAAAATTTTTTTCATTTCCCATTTCTTTTATTAAAGAAGCATCAATTTTTATGATATTAGGATTTAATTTCATAATATTATAAAAGTTTGAATAACCACTACCAAAATCATCAATAGCAATCTCTGCACC
>JALWNI010000186.1 GCA_027083695.1 Nautiliaceae bacterium
AAGAGAAGTTTAAACTTATTGGAGAGGCCTATGAAGTACTAAAAGATGACCAAAAACGTGCTATATATGACCAATATGGAAAAGCTGGTCTTGAGGGTCGTGGCATGGGAAGTGGCTTCGGTGGAGCTCAAAATATGGACGACATTATGGACATGTTTAACTCTATGTTTGGTGGAAGCTTTGGAGGAGGTCGAGGACAGAGACGACAACCTAACCAGAAATATACTTTAGATTTAGATATTACGCTTCCTCTTAAGTTTAATAGCCCTTCTATAAACTTAGAACTTCTAGGAAGCGGAGTCAAATTTTCGTATTTAATAATTTCCTGCACTTCACTAATATTAAATGCATATTCTTCATTTTCTATTTTAAAAACTACTACTTCTCGCATTTCGACATTCCTTTTTTCTTCTGTTTCAGAACTTTCAGTAATTACAAATTCATCAATTAAATCTCTGACAAACTCATTTCTAATAATAGAAGCTACCTCATTACCTTTGTAAATTCCCAAAATTTTATCATCTTCAAAAATATCAAATTTTTCTATCATATTTACAGGAATATCTTTTTCTTCCTGGACAAAATCAACAAGTAAAGCTATACTTTTATTCCTATTAGAAACAATTAAACATCTACTTTTTTCCGTTATCTGAGTTTTAGGAAACCCTAAATTCTCACTAAAATCTATAACCGGTAAAACTTCGTTTCTTAAATTAATAATACCCAAAGCATCGCTGTCAGCAATTGGAGTAATTTCAGGAACAAATATAATTTCTTTAATTAAAGTTATATCAATTCCCATCAATTCATTTTTTATCCCAAAAAATAAAAATCTTTCATATTTCTCATTTTCTTCTTTTTCTTGGTCTTTCTCCTCTACTACATCAATCTTTTCCGGTTCATATTTAAACTCTTCAACATGTGAAAATATATTATCTACATATAAAATTTGTAATACTTTATCATTTTTATAATAACCTAAAATATAATCTTCTCCAAACTCTTCATAATTTTCTTCTTTGAATGGTAAAATTTCTAAAACCTCATCAATCAATAAAGCCACTTCATTCGAAATCGTAATAATTCTTGAAGTCTCTGTAATTTCTGTTTTCTTATTGCAAAACACAACCCCAAGGTCTATTACAACAAAAACTTTACCTAAAATTACACAAACCCCAGCAATTTTATTACTTGATAAACTTAAAGGAGTTAGAGGAGGAACTTTCAAAATATGATCTATTTTTTCTGTATCTATTCCAAAAAATTCCTCTCCTACTCTAACTTCTAAAATACTTTCCATGTTTTATCCTTGAAGTTCGTCTGCTAATACTGCTAATTCTTCTACTAAATCTCCCATTTCTGTTACAGTTGTCAAAATCAAGTTTGCAGCCTCTTTACTCTCTCCAACATTGCTTGTAGCTAATTCCGCTGCTTGTTGAATTTGCTCTGCTCCTTGCATAGCTTCTTCAAGAGACTCTTTATTTTGAGTATTTTCTTGGTGAAGCTGTTTCAACATTTTTGCAACTTCATTCATACTCTCACTTAATTCTTCAAATTTCTTACTAATCTCTTCAAGAGCTAATGACTCAACTTCTTGAATATTTAAAGCGTGTTTCCACTCTTCTTCAACATCTTCAATTTTTTCTTCAAGGCCGTTCATAATATCAAGAATTTTTTCTAAGTTTGCTTGACTATCTTGCGCTAAGTTTCTAATATCAGCACTTACAACTGCAAAACCTTTTCCAAAATCACCAGCTCTAGCAGCTTCTATACTTCCACTAACTGCTAACATAGTTGTTTGTGTTACTATATTTTCTATTTTTCTTAAAATTTTATTTATTTGTCTTGTATATTTTTCAACATTATCCATCTCTTTTGTTGTAACTTCACCCTCTTTTATACTTTGATTTGCAATTTT
>JALWNI010000187.1 GCA_027083695.1 Nautiliaceae bacterium
ATATTTAACTACTTGTATAGTATTAAAAATAGTAAATTCATTTTTGTGATTATTATAATAATTTTTGATTTCCTCAGGAGATATTTTAAGTTTAGCATTCACAATACTTGCAAAAAGTTTTTGTTTTAAAAGGTTTTGTTTTAATTTTTCTCTAAATTTTTTATATTCACCTCTTTGCATAAGAATGTTTTTAAATTCAAACATAGTTAAATTATTTCTTTTTGCAATTTTATCCATAGCTTCATCTATCTCATAATCATCAACACTAATACCTCTTTTTTTAATTTCACTATCTATTAACTTTTGGTCAATTAAATAATTTAATGCCTGATTTGGAGATATATTCAGTTTTTTTGCAGTTTGTTCAATATCATAAGATGTTATAGGTTGAGAATTAACACTTGCAATGACTTTATCAATAATTTTGGCGTTTATTGATAACGCAATTAAACCGATTAATATAATTTTTTTCATATATTCCCTTTTTAAAGGGAATTATAACAAAGAAGAGCTTATTTGGAAGCTGCTTCTTTAAGTGCCGCAAGTGCTGCTTCGTAATTTGGCTCTTCCGTAATTTCTGGAACTAGCTCTTTATAAGCAATTTTTCCATCTTTTCCAACTACAAAAATTGCTCTTGCACTAAGTCCTCTTAACGGGCCTTCTGCTATTAAAGTTCCGTATTGAGTTGAAAAACATTTTTCTCTGTAATCACTGAGTACTTGAAGATTTTCAACACCCTCAGTTGAACAAAATCTTTTAGCGGCAAACGGTAAATCCATTGAAACTACACACACAGCTGCATTTTCAACTTTTGCTGCTTCTTCATTAAATTTTCTTGTTTCAGTTGCACATACAGGCGTATCAAGGCTTGGTACTGCAATAATTAATTGAGCTTTATCACTTGCTCCTCCGATAGTTATTTCTTCAAGTGCTGTATTTGGTAAAGTTACAACAGGTGCTGTATCACCAACATTTACTTGATTCCCATAAAGTGCTACATCGTTTCCTTTTAATTTAGTTGTTACTGGCATTTCTGCTCCTTTTTTATTTGCAGTATACCATACTAGTAATTAATAAAAGATTAAATTTATCTCATTTCCAACAATATGTTACTTTTTTACACATCTTTGATAAATGCATCAAATGTATTTTTAACTTTTCCTTTAAAGTACAATCTATTGTTACGAATAGTAATAATTAATTCTTCTCCGCTTTTTGGATATACTTTTACACTATCTCCCACAAGTCCAGCTTCTCTTGCTTTTAAAAAACAAGCACACATTCCTGTACCGCATGCAAGAGTCTCATCTTCCACTCCTCTTTCATAAGTCCTTACATATAATTTACCCTCCTTTACATCGGCGACATTTACATTTGCATTGTGTTTGTATCTTAAATCCCTGCATTCATTAACATCAAAATTATCCAAAGAATCTATTTTTACCAAATGAGGAACACCTGTATCAAAAAGACTCCATTCACCATACTCCCCTATTTTTTTATGCGGAGTCAACTGTGATTCAACAATATCCCCCTCAACCTCGGCTTCTATAACACCGGCAAGTGTTAAAAATTTCATTTTTACAGGTGCAAGATTATTTGTATAAGCATAATGAGCCGCTGCCCTGCTTCCATTTCCACACATTTCAGCTTCACTTCCATCAGCATTATAAAATTGCCATTCAAAATCATATTCATTATGCGGCAAAATTACTATAAGCCCATCAGCCCCTACTCCGTTAAATCTATCACAAAGTTTTTTAGCAAGCTCACTTCTGTTTTCTTTTTTGAAAGTATGAAATATTACAAAATCATTACCGCTTGCGCTATATTTAGAAACTGTCATCAATATCCTTTTTTAGTTATAATTATAATAAAAAAGGCAAAATAATGATTTTAATAGCAGGTCCTTGCGTAATTGAAAGTAAAGAACAAATATTTAAAATTGCTGAATATCTAAAACCATATAATGAAAAATACGACTTTTATTTTAAAGCAAGTTATGACAAGGCAAACAGAACTTCACTGGATAGTTACAGAGGTCCGGGAATTGAAAAAGGACTTGAAATTTTAAATGAAGTAAAAGAAAAATTCGGATACAAACTTTTAACAGACATTCATGAAACATGGCAGGTAAGTAAAGCTGCCGAAGTTGTAGACGTTTTACAAATACCGGCATTTCTGTGCCGTCAGACTGATTTATTGGTAGAAGCGGCAAAAACTGATAAAATCGTCAATATAAAAAAAGGTCAGTTTATGAATCCTGCGGATATGAAATATTCGATACTTAAAGTTCTAAAAACCAGAGGATGTAATGAGGTAAATTATGAAAATGCTAAAAAATACGGGGTATGGCTGACTGAAAGAGGTACGACATTCGGATACGGAAATCTGGTAGTTGATATGAGAAGTCTTTATATTATGAGAGAGTTTGCACCAGTAATTTTTGATGCGACTCATAGCGTACAAATGCCAGGAGGCGCAGGCGGTAAAAGTAGCGGAAAAAGAGAATATGTAAAACCTCTAAGCCGTGCGGCTGCGGCTGTGGGAATAGACGGATTTTTCTTTGAAACCCACTATAATCCTGATGAGGCTTTAAGCGACGGACCTAATATGATACCACCTAATACGCTTGAAGATATATTAAAAGATATTGATTGTATAAACAAATGTTAAAAAAGGAGAATAAATGCATATAATTGAAGGTAATTTAAAACTTGAAGGAAATGAAAAAGTTGCAATAATTGCAAGTAGATTTAATCACTTAATAACTGACAGACTTATTGAAGGTGCAAAAGACGCATTTGTAAGAAACGGAGGGAGTGAACAAAATTTAGACCTTATTTTAGTCCCGGGAGCTTTTGAAATTCCTTTTGCTTTAAAAAGAGCATTAAAAAAAGATATTTATGATGGAATTGTATGTCTTGGAGCAGTTATTAGAGGTGCAACTCCGCATTTTGATTATGTAGCTGCTGAGGCTACAAAGGGAATAGCAAATACAACATTAAATTTTGATACACCTGTAACATTTGGACTTTTAACAACTGATACAATAGAACAAGCAATAGAAAGAGCTGGAACAAAAGCCGGAAACAAAGGCTTTGAGGCTATGACAGGATTAATTGAAATGATGAATTTATATAAAGTATTATGAAATTTAAATTTGATTTAAAAAACAAACTTGATTTGGCAATTTTAATAACCGGAATTATATGGATTTTAACAGGAGCTTTTTTAAGATTTTTTAAATATTTTTTTACGCCTATTGAAATTGAAAAAATGACACTTGTTTTAATTCCGGAAACATTAATTTTTTTAGGATTAATAGTTTATAAAATATGGAGGATGTAATGGCAACAATAACACATGCGAGAGAAGCGGTAATACAAACACTTTATGCATTAGAACAAGGAAACGACAATGCAATTGAACAGTTTGATGAACTGCTCAAAGAAAAAAAGATAAAAAATAAAAAAGCTGAATTTGCCAAGGATTTATTAAAAGGTGTATTAGAACATAAAGATGAAATTGATAAAATCATAAAAGAACATTTAATTGACTGGGATTTTGATAGACTTGATAAAATTGACAAACAAATTTTAAGACTTGGAGTTTATGAACTTAAATATACTGATACTCCTTTCCAAATAGTAATAGACGAGGCAGTAAAAATAGCTAAAAATTTCTCAGAAGATAAAGCTAAAAGTTTTATTAACGGAATACTTGATAGAGTAGCAAAAGAAATTAGGGAGATAAATTAACTCCCCTATTTCAAAATTTCAGGCTTAAATTCTTCAATTAATCTATTTTTATCTATTTTAAGCAAATCTTTTTTAACAATTCTATAAATTTTATCACTATTTTTTATTTTAGATAAAACATCATCGGCTATTGTTTGAGGAATAGATAAAAATACTTTTTTATCTCCAAATTCTTCTATTAATAAATCAATATCTTCTGCTACATATTTAACAGCTTCTTTGTATATTTCATTTTCTAAATTATGTTTTTCACCACTTGCTGCTCTATTTAAAAATCCTGCTTTTTTAACACCTTCATCAATTCCTGTAATTAAATCATTAAGTTTTTTATGCGCTTGAACTATATCTATTGCTTTTATTAAATCAAGCTTTATTTCATTTGGTTTAAGTCCTACTTCCGCATCAGGAGTTCTTGGATTGGCTTTGTAAGCTTTAATTTCTCCAAGAGATGCAACTATTACTAAATCACCTACTCTCATTTTATTTCTCCTTTTTTTTTAATTATAACTCAAAATTTTGGTAAATGGAAATTTTTTTTAATTGCATATAATCTTAATAATACCCCAAATACAAACACAATAAAGAGAGTTAAATATTTAAGAGGTAAAAAAAATAAAATTATCGCAATAATAATAGAAACACTTGCATAAAAACTTCTATTTAAAAAAAACGGAATTTCATTTATTAAAATATCTCTTATCATTCCACCTCCGATTGCTGTGATTAAAGACAAAAATATTACTCCAAAAATATTAAACCCAGCTTGAATACCTACAATAGACCCTGATATGGAAAATGAAACAAGTCCTATTGTATCACTTAAAATAAAAATTTTATTATTTTCAATATTTTTTTTATAAAGTTTAAAATAAGTTGAAATTAAAACAACTCCAAAAACAACTAAACCCGGTAAAATATTTGAAAAAGAAAATATAACTCTATTTGCTACAATATCTCTTATTACACCACCACCTAATGCAGTCAAATATGCACAAATAAAAACACCTAAAATATCAAGTTTTTTTCTAGCTCCAATAATAAAACCACTAACACTAAATGCTATAATGCCTATAAAATCTGTAAGTTCAAAAATTTTTTATCCTTTGAGCATGAGTTATAGCAACAGCAATAGCGTCTGTAATATCAAGAGGTTTAATTTCCCCTTTTAATCCCAAAATTCTTTTTACCATAAAAGCAACCTGCTCTTTTTTTGCTTTACCATTACCTGTAACAGCTTTTTTAACTTGCAAAGGTGTATATTCTGCAAAATTACCATGCTTTTGTAAAATTCTAAGAGAGAGTGCTCCTCTAAATTGAGCAAGTTTTAAAACAGTCTTTGGATTATATGCATAAAATATATCTTCAATAGCCACCTCATCAATATCTTCATTTAAAATCATATCAAGACCTTCAATAAGTTGAGTTAATTGATATTGAAGAATTTTTTCGGTAATTTTAATAAATCCAGCATCAATTAATTGTAATTTTGGATATGTTTCGATTAAAGCATATCCACATCTTATTGTTCCCGGGTCAATTCCTAATATTTTCATTCACACTTCTTTCATATTTTTTTCACATATTATTCACTATGTGAATAACTTTCATAGACTTTTTAAAAAGGTTATGATAAAATAATATTCACATAAATATTCACCTTATTTCACTTATGTGAAATATAAATTATTCACAAAAGGTAAATAATTTGCTGTTTGATAAAATCAAAAATGAACTTAAAAGTGAAAATCTTGTGAATTATAATAAATTTATTAAAAATTTGGAATTTGATGAAGAATCAAGCAACTCTACGAGACTTGTTATTAAAGCTCCAAATATTTTTATAGCAAATTATGTAAAAAGAAAATATATAAAAAAAATATTAGAACTATATAAAAAAGAAACAGGTCTTGACGCTACAATAGAAATAATTACAAGAGAAATTAAACACAAAAATATAGAAGAATATGAAGAAATAATCTCTTCTCCTTCGGTTTTAATCCCAGAATATACATTTGAAAGTTTTATAACGGGACCATCAAACCAATTTGCATATACAGCATCAAAAAGTGTAGCTGAAAATCCGGGAAAAAGTTATAATCCTCTATTTATTTACGGAGGAGTTGGACTTGGAAAAACTCATTTGGTTCAAGCTATTGGAAATTATTTAAAAAACAGATTAAAAGTTATATATGTAACAAGCGAACAATTTATGAATGAATTTAGGGAAAATGTGCGTAATCATACAATGGATAGATTTCATGAAAAATATAGAAACTGCGATGTATTGTTAATAGACGATGTTCAATTTTTTGCTCAAAAAGAACAAACACAAGAAGAATTTTTCCATACATTTAATGAGCTTTATAATCAAAAGAAACAAATATGTCTTACAGCAGACAGACCACCTAAAAAACTACATGATTTAGTTGACAGATTAAGAAATAGATTTGAAGCAGGATTAATTGTAGATATACAACCCCCTGAACTCGAAACAAAAATAGAAATTATTAGAAAAAAATGCGAAATAAACGGAATTTATCTGCCTGATGATGTTATAGAGTTTATTGCCACAAAACTTGATTCAAATATAAGAGAAATAGAGGGAATGATTGTTAAACTTCATGCTCTTGCAAAACTTTTAGGAGTTAATGAAATTACAATAGATTTTGCAAAACAGGCATTAAAAGAGCATATTAAAGATAAAAAAGAACATATAACTCTTCAAGATATAATTGAACTTATAGCAAAAGAATTTAATATAAAACCTAGCGAAATAACCTCAAAAAGCAGAAACCAAAATATAGTAGCAGCAAGGAGAACTGCAATATATTTAGCACGAGAATTTACCAAAGAATCAACTCCTATAATAGCAAAATATTTTGGATTAAAAGATCACAGTGCAGTTAGCCATTCAATTAAAGCTTTCAACAAAAAATTAAAAGATGATCATGATTTTAGAATGAAAATTGAAGAGCTTAAAAATAAAATAGTTATAAGAAAAGGTGAATAAGGTGAATAAAAAAGTTTTTCACATTCACTTGAATTTTTCACAAATTTCGGCATTTTTAAAAGATTTTCACCTATTCAACATAAACTACTATTACTACTATAAGAATTTAAAATAAAGGAGATAAAATGCATATAAAAATTCAAAAACCAGTTTTTGAAAGTATAATCAACCAAATAGTACCTTTTACTGAAAAAAAAGATAACACACAAATAACTTCCCATGTATTAATAATGGCAAATGACGAATTAACATTAAAAGCAACTGATAAAGAAATAGGAATAAAGATTAAAACGGAAGCAGAAATAATTGAAAAAGGGAAAGTTACAATAAATGCAAAAAAACTACATGACATCATAAAAGCTCTTCAAAATAAAGAAGTTGAAATAAAAAAAGAAGATGATTCAATTATAATAACACAAGAAACATCAATTTACAAATTATCAACTTTTGATGCAAATGAATTTCCAGAATTTCCAAACCCAGATGATTTAAATAACTTAGAAATAAAAAAAGAAGAATTTATTGATGCTATAAAAAAAATATTTCCTGTTATAGATAATAACAATCCAAAATATGAACTAAATGGAGCACTTTTTGACATTGACGAAAAAACAAACTTTGTTTCTACTGATACAAGAAGACTGGCTGTTTATAAATCTAATGCAAAAGGAAACAAATCAAAAATAATAGTCCCAAAAAGAAGTATAAGTGAAATTAAAAGAATTTTTAATGATGATATGGAGATTTATTATGATGATGTTTATTTAATTTTAAAAGATGAAAAAACCATGTTTTTTACTAAACTCATAAACGGAAAATATCCAGCTTATGAAAAAATAATTCCTCAAAGTTTTAAATATACAATAAACATCTCTAAAAATGAATTTTTATCTCATTTAAAACAAATAAGCATTATTTCAAACGAAGTAAAAATAACAATAAAAAATAATGAAATTATATTTGAAAGTTTTGGAGATGAAACAATTCAAGCAAAAACAAGTTTTAATACAAATACACAAATTGACAATTTCGTATTTGCAGTAAATAGTAGATATATTATGGACTTTTTAAGCAATATAAGCAGTGACAATTTTAAATTATGTCTAAACGAACCAAATATACCGTTTGAACTAAGAGATGATAATTTTATTACAATCGTAATGCCTCTTAATATTTGATATAATATTAAAAATCTCTAAAAGGAACTTAATGGCAAATTATGGTGCAGAGAATATTAAAGTTTTAAAAGGACTTGAAGCTGTAAGAAAAAGACCAGGAATGTATATCGGTGATACTTCTGTTAAAGGTCTTCATCATCTTATATATGAAGTCGTAGATAATTCAATCGACGAAGCAATGGCTGGATATGCTAGTGAAATAAAAGTAAAAATAAATAAAGACGGAAGCGTCACTATTTCTGATAACGGTAGGGGAATTCCGGTAGATATTCATCCCCAAGAAAAAATTCCTGCGGCTACCGTGGTATTAACAGTTCTTCATGCAGGTGGAAAATTTGATAATAAAACATATAAAGTATCTGGTGGTCTTCATGGTGTAGGTGTATCTGTTGTTAATGCACTTTCTAAAAAACTTATCATGACTATTAAAAGAGACGGCAAAATTTACAAACAGGAATTTGAAAGAGGAAAACCCGTAACAGATCTTGAAGTTATTGGAAATACGAATAGAACCGGTACTACAATACAGTTTTGGCCAGATGAGGAAATTTTTGAAACGACAGAATTTAAAAGTGATATTTTAAGAAAAAGATTAAAAGAACTTGCATATCTTAATCCAAATATAACAATTTATTTTGAAAATGAGATTGATGGAGTAAAAGAAGTTTATCATTTTGAAGGCGGAATTAAAGATTTTGTAAAAACTCTTAGTAAAAAAGAGTGTATAAGTGATGTGATTTATTATAACGAACACTATTCTGACGAAGAAAAAGCGTTAGATGTTGAGGTGGCTCTTTGTTATGACAGCGGGTATGATGAAAAAGTACTTAGTTTTGTAAACAATATCCGCACACCTGAGGGCGGAACACATGAGAGCGGATTTAAAGCCGGTCTTAGTAAAGCGGTAATAAACTATATTAATAAAAATATAAAATTAAAAGAGAATATTAAAATTACTGGCGATGATGTAAAAGAAGGGCTTAATGCGATTGTAAGTGTTAAAATGAGCGAGCCTCAGTTTGAAGGTCAGACAAAAGGAAAGCTGGGAAGCTCTTATGTAAAACCAATTGTTCAAAAAGTGACTTATGAATATTTAACAAGATATTTTGAAGAAAATCCAAATACAGCAAAACTTATAGCCGAAAAAGCAATTGCCGCTGCAAGAAGCAGAATTGCAGCTAAAAAAGCAAGAGACTTAACAAGAAAACAGGCAAAAGTTGGTGTTGGAACACTTCCGGGAAAACTTGCTGATTGTCAGACAAAAAATGCTGATGAAGCAGAATTATATTTAGTTGAGGGGGATAGTGCTGGAGGTAGTGCAAAACAGGGAAGAGACAGATATTTTCAGGCAATTCTGCCACTTAGAGGAAAAATTCTTAATACCCAAAAATCAAGTGATGCCAAAGCACTTAGCTCTGAAGAGATTAAAAATATAATCACAGCACTTGGTACCGGAATAGGGCAGGATTTTGATGCAGATAAAACAAGATACAAAAAAATCATAATAATGACGGACGCCGATGTTGACGGGAGTCATATTCAAACGCTTATTATGACATTTTTCTTCAATCATTTAAGAGAACTAATTGAGAGAGGTTATTTATATATTGCCCAGCCTCCTCTATACAGATACAAAAAAGGAAAAATTGAAAAGTATTTAAAAGACGATAAAGAGTTGAACGAGTTTTTAATCGAACATGGAATTAATTCTATTGATATTGAAGGTGTTGGAAAACCTGAGCTTAAAGAGCTATTAAAAAATGCGGCATATTATAAATTATTGCTTGAAAAACTTACAAACAGGTTTAATATCCCGGAAGTTATAAGATTTCTGATTGAAAACGGCAATCTTGAAGAAATGGAAGAGTATCTTAAAAAATTCGGATTTAATATAATCTCAAAACATGATAATCATTACTATATTCAGACAAACAGAGGTCTTGAAGAAATTACAATTGATGAAAAACTTTTAAATCACCCATTGTATATTGAAGCTAAAAAAATTTATGAAAAACTTAAAGAATACAAAGACTTGGTTAAGGGCGATTATTTGGAGCTTCTAAATGAAGTGATTGAAAAAGCAAGAAAAGGAGCTCATATACAAAGATACAAAGGTCTAGGTGAGATGAATCCAGACCAACTTTGGGATACCACAATGGACCCCGAAAACAGAACTTTGATTCAGGTAACTCTTGAAGATGCGGAAAATGCGGCAAAACAGTTTGAATTGTTTATGGGAAGTGAAGTTGCTCCAAGAAGAGAGTATATTCAAGCTAATGCAAAAGAAGTAGAAAATATCGATATTTAAGGATTTATATGAGCGAATTAAAATACGGAGAAAAAGAGATAATTGAATTTAATCCTGAAAATATAGAAATATGGCCGAATAAAAACAAAAAAAATTATAAAATCAAAATAACTCTGCCTGAGTTTATGTGTAAATGCCCGCGCTCAGGCTATCCTGATTTTGCTACTGTTTATCTTGAATATATTCCTGATGAGTGGGTAGTTGAACTAAAAGCACTTAAACTTTATATAAATTCATTTATGAATAGATATATCTCTCACGAAAATGCAGCAAATGAAATATTTGATACGCTTTATAATAAATTAAAACCTAAAAAAATGAAACTTATAATGGATTTTAATCCAAGGGGAAACGTCCATACTATAATAGAAATAGACAGCGAAACTCTTTCAAAAATTTCTTAAATTTTTTTTTGAACTCTCATTCATAGCTTTTCTGTGTTATAATATATAAAAAGCTGTTGTTAAAGGAAATAAAATGAATAAAGAGTATCTTTATAAGAAGACTCCTTCCAATCTTCAAGGATTAGTCGAAATTGCTTATAATCTGTGGTGGAGTTGGAATAGCGAAGCTAAAAAGATGTTTGAAATTATAAATCCTTATCTTTGGAAAGAATCTTCTGAAAATCCAATAAAATTTCTTAAAATACTTTCTGAGGAAGAATTTCAAAAACTTTCTAAAAATAAAGAATTTTTAAAAGAATATAATTATGTATATTCTTTATTTAAAGAATACATAAATAAAAAAATAAAATTTTTAGATAATGAACCTTTACCTATTGCATATTTTTGTGCTGAATTTGGACTTCATCACTCTCTTCCTATCTATTCGGGAGGTCTTGGGTTTTTAGCCGGAGATATTTTAAAAGAATCAAGTGATTTAAATATTCCAATTATTGGTGTCGGTTTTATGTATCCGGGGGGATATGTAAGACAGGTAATTGGAAGTGATGGATGGCAAAATGGTACAGAAGAGAATATTATTAAAGATGAAGCGCCAATTGAGAGAGTTTTGGATGAAAAGGGTAATCATTTGGTTATTAAGGTTCCATATATTGATCCTCCGGTTTATGTATCTGTTTGGAAGGTAAATATAGGAAGGGTTTCGTTGTATCTTCTTGATACTGATATAGAGCAAAATTCTCCTTGGGATAGACAAATAAGTTATAGACTTTATACTCCTGATTTAAATCAAAGATTAAGACAGCAGATAGTATTAGGTGTTGGGGGATATGCAGTCTTAGAAAGACTTGGAATTAAATATAATATTTTACATCTAAATGAAGGACACCCAGCATTTGCACTATATGAAAGAATCAGATTTTTTATGGAAAGTGAAAATTTATCTTTTGATGATGCTGTTAGCAGAGTCAGAGAAACTTCTATTTTTACAACTCATACTCCTCTTGCAGCTGCTACTGATGTTTATAATTTTGATATGGTGGTAAATTATTTTAATGATTACATTAAAAAACTTGGTATAAGTAGTGACAAATTTCTTTCATTTGCCATAAATCCTGATAATCCAAATGGATTTAATATGACTGTATTTGCATTTAATCTCTCAAAATATAAAAATGCAGTGAGTAGAAAACATTTTGGTGTTGTAAAAGAGATGTGGGGAAAACTTCTGAGAGAGGAAGATAAACTTGATTATGTAACAAATGGTGTTCATGTATCTTCATGGCTTGCTGGAAATATAAATAAATTAATTGATAAAACATTAGGTGCAAATTGGATGGATTTTGAAGAAGATATTGGAATGTGGAGTAAAATAGATGATATAGATGACAAGGAATTTTGGAAAATACATTATCAAAATAAAGTAAAAATGATTAATTTTATAAAAGAGAGAGTCCGTCATAAATGGAAGAATGAAGGAATAGATCCAATTATTGCTCTTGCAGAGGGAGCTTTGCTTGACCCTGATATTTTAACTATTGGATTTGCAAGAAGAATGACAGAATATAAAAGACCTTATCTTATTTTAAAAGATTTAAACAGATTGGAAAAACTCGTTAATGATGAAGAGAGACCAATTCAAATTATTTTTGCAGGAAAGGCACATCCAGCTGATATTCCCGGTAAAAAAATAATTCAACAAATATTTAATGTAGCAAAAGATTCAAGATTTGCAGGAAGAATTGCTTTTGTGGAAGATTATAATGAAGAAGTTGCTAAATATTTAGTAAGAGGATGTGATGTATGGCTTAATAATCCAAAAATCCCTCTTGAAGCTTGCGGGACAAGTGGAATGAAAGCATCAATTAATGGAGTTTTGCACTGTTCTACAAAAGATGGATGGTGGCCGGAAGGTTTTAACGGTAAAAATGGATGGGCATTTGGAGGAGATGAAAGTGATGATGAAAAGGACGCAAATGCTCTTTATGATTTGCTTGAAAAAGAGATAATTCCTAAATTTTATAATATGGATGATTTAGAATATTCAAAAGAGTGGGTTGGTATGATGAAAGAAGCAATAAAAAGTGTTACTCCAAAATTTAGTGCAAGAAGGATGATGTTTGATTATTTAAATAAATTTTATCTTCAAATAAAGGAATAGTATGGAAGTAGTAAATATACCGAAACTTATAACTTTTTATTATGAATTAAAACCGAATCTAAAAGATAAATTTCAAAGAATAAAATTTGGAACTTCCGGGCATAGAGGAAGTGCTTTTAAAAAAACTTTTAATGAAGATCATGTTTTAGCAATATCGCAGGCTATTGTGGAATATAAAAAAGAAAACAATATAACAGGACCTCTTTTTTTAGGAATAGATTCACACGCTCTTTCAACTCCTGCAAAAGTAAGTGCTTTAAAAGTATTTGCAGAAAATAAAATTGAAGTTTTAATAAGCAATGAATACACTCCAACACCTCTTGTATCTTTTGCGATACTTGAACATAATAAAAAAATAAAAAATGCAGATGGAGTTGTAATAACTCCTTCTCATAATCCGCCAGAAGATGGTGGATATAAATATAATCCCACAAATGGAGGTCCTGCTGATACACATATAACTTCTAAAATTGAAGAAAAAGCAAATGAGATTTTAGGAAAAGTTAATATAAATTTCTCTTATGAAGATGCAATAAATAGTGATTATGTAAAAAATTATGATTTTATAACTCCTTATGTGGAAAGTTTAAAGGAGATTGTTGATATAGATGCAATTAAAAATTCAAATCTTCGTTTAGCGGCAGACCCTCTTGGTGGTTCTACCTTACCTGTTTATAAAAAAATAAAAGAAATATATGAGCTTAATCTTGATATTAAAAATCCTTTTATTGATTTTACATTCTCTTTTATGCCTCCTGATAGAGACGGGAAAATTAGAATGGATTGTTCTAGTCCTTATGCTATGAAGAATTTAATTAAATTAAAAGATGAATATGATTTGGCTTTTGGAAATGATACTGATGGAGATAGACACGGAATTGTAACACCAGTGGGAGGACTTATGAATCCGAACCACTTTTTAAGTGTTGCGATTTGGTATCTATTTAAACACAGAAACTGGCCAAAACATCTAAAAATCGGCAAAACTCTTGTGTCAAGTTCTATGATAGATAGAGTTGCTGATTCTCTTGGAGTTGAAATATATGAAACTCCTGTCGGATTTAAATGGTTTAGTGAAGGACTTTATGAAGGCTGGCTTGGATTTGGAGGGGAAGAGAGTGCGGGAGCAAGTTTTTTAAGATTTGATGGAAGTGTATGGACTACTGATAAAGACGGAATTATTATGGCGCTTTTAGCTGCTGAGATTAAAGCAAAAATAAAAGACCCGGCATTAATTTATGAAGATTTAGAAAAAGAGTTTGGAAAAAGTTATTATGAAAGACTTGATATTCCAACAACCCCTGAAATGAAAGAAAAAATTAAAAATATTAATGTTAATAAACTTAATTTAAAAACACTTGCAGGCGAAAAGATAGAAAAGATATTTACAAAAGCTCCCGGAAATAATGAGCCAATAGGTGGAATTAAGGTTGTTGCTAAAAATGGATGGATTGCTATTAGGCCATCTGGGACAGAAGATGTTTATAAAATTTATGCTGAGAGTTTTATATCAATTGAACATTTAAAAAGACTTCAAGAAGAAGCTAAAAAATTAGTAGAAGAAATTTTATAAGGAGGGGATAATGGTTAGAAAAACTGGGAAAATGTATATATTTGAATTAGAAACAGATGCAAAAGAGGTAATACTTAAAGGGAGTTGGAATGGATGGAAAGGAGAAAAGATGAAAAAGAATAAACAAGGGGTATTTACAAAAAGAAAAAAATTAAATTCAGGGGTTTATGAATTTGGTTATGTGGTAGATAGTAAATGGGTAGCAGATAAAAGTTTAGAACTAGTTGATTCTCCATTTGGTAGTAAAAATTCACTTTTGAGGGTTGAGAGATGAAAGCGGTTATTATGGCAGGAGGATTTGGGACGAGAATTCAGCCATTAACGCATTCAACTCCAAAACCAATGCTACCTGTGATGAATGTGCCAATGATGGAGAATGTTTTAAAACAGCTTAAAAATGTAGGAATTAATGAGTTTGTGATTTTGCTTTATTACAAACCAGAAGTCATTAAAAATCATTTTAAAGATGGAAGCAAATGGAGAGTTAAAATTAATTATGTGTTGCCTGATGCTGATTATGGGACAGCTGGCGCAGTTGGTTTTGCAAGAGAATTTTTAGATACCACTTTTATGATTGTAAGTGGAGATTTGGTTACTGATTTTGATTTTAAAAAAATTATTGATTTTCATAAAAAAAGAGAATCTAAGCTTACAATTACGCTGACTTCTGTTGAAAATCCTCTTCAATTTGGTGTTGTTATAGTGAACGAAGAGGATAAAATAGAGAAATTTCTTGAAAAACCAAACTGGGGAGAAGTGTTTAGCGATACAATAAATACTGGAATTTATGTGATAGAACCAGAAATTTTAAATTATATTCCAAAAGGAGAAGTTTTTGATTTTGCAAAAGATTTATTTCCACTGTTAATGCAAAAAGGAATAGATTTACTTGGATATACGGCAAGTGGATATTGGAGGGATGTTGGAAATCCTGATGCTTACAGAGAGGTTCATTTGGATATTTTTAAAGAAAAAGTAAAATATGAAATTCCCGGTAAAAAAATAGATTATCCAGAAGGGGTTTTATACTTTAAAGAAAAAATTGAACTTGATAAGAGTGTAGAAATTATTGATACTGTCGTTATTGGAAAGAATGTAAAAATTGGAAAAAATGTAAGACTTCATAATGTGGTTATTGGCGATAATGTGGAAATTAAAGATGATACAAAAATAAGAAATTCAATTCTTTGGAATAATATAAAAATAGGAAAAAATTGTGTTTTAGATTATGCTGTTATATGTAATGATAATGTTATTGAAGATATGGTAAGTGCAAAATATGGACTTATTTTAGCTGAGGGGTGTAAGGTAGGTAAACTTGCTAATTTTGAGCAGGATATTACTGTTTGGCCAGAAAAAGAAATAGAACCAGCCTCTATTGTGACTAAAAATGTAATTTGGGGAGATAGATACAAAAATGCTATTTTTAATGAAGGAATTGTAAGAGGTAAGGCAAATATAGAAATTAGCTGTGATATGGCTTGTGAGTTGGCAGAAGCGTTTGCTTCAACTCTTCCTCAAAATTCTACAATTGCTCTATCAAGGGATTTTGAAATTGCTCCAAGGATGATTAAAAGAGCGTTTGAAGGAGGGGTTTTATCAACAGGAGTTAATATTATTGATTTACATGAAACACCTCCATCTGTTCTTCGTTCATATATACAAGACAGTAAAACCTTAATAGGGGGTGTTTATTTTAGAAAATCACTTGGTGACCCTAGCGATGTTGAAATTATTTTTTACAATGAAGAGGGACTTAGGATCAATAAAAACAGTGAAAAAACAATAGAGAAAAATTATTTTAAAGAAAGTTTTAGAAAAGTAGATTATAAAGAAGTAGGATTGTTAAGAGATAATCCTATTTATAGACAAAAAGCATTTAGAAAATATAAAGATAAGATTATGGAGTTAATAGACCATAAGTTAATAAAAGGAAATGAATTTAATGTCGTAATTGATTTACTTTTTGGGATTACAAAAGACACAATCCCTCCTATTCTCTCAGAAATTCAGATTGAAAACATTTTATTGAATGCTTATTACGATAGATTAAAAGTGGAAAATATTGTTCATTATGTAAAAGAGTCAAAAAAAGAAGTATCAAAAATTGTAACAGCTTTAAAATTTAATTTGGGAGCTATAATTTATCCAAATGGTCAAAAACTAATACTTGTTAGTGATGATGGGTATGTTCTTGATAGGATAGAAGCTTTAATCGTTGTGTTAACATTAATAAATATTGATGCGAAAGCAAAAAATAAAAAATATAAAGTTTTTTTACCTACATGGGCTCCTGATTTAATGGATGAAAAATTTGAAAATCTTATTATTAAAAGAGGTAAATATCAAAACTTTACTATTGATGAGTTTAAAGAATTTGATTTAATAGCTACAATTGAAGGTAATTTTGCATTTACCGAATTTGCGTATCATAGAGATGCTTTTTATGCTCTTTTAAAAATTATGGAACTTTTAACAAAATATAACTTAAAACTCTCGGAAATAGAAAAAGAAATTTCTAAATTTTATTATCAAAGAATAAGAATAGAATGTCCTCAACATAAAAAAGGTTATATTATGAGAAAATTTATCGAATATTCAAAAAACAAAAAACACTCAACCATTGATGGAGTTAAAATTTGGGAAAATGATACAGACTGGGCATTAATGATTCCTGATGCTTATTTTGACCAGATTAATTTGTTTATTCAGGCAGAAAATGAAGAGAGTGGAAATAAACTTATGCAAAAATATAGGGAATTTATAGACCAATGCTTAATTTAATTTTATATTTTCATATGCATCAGCCAGATTATAGAAAAAAAGGCATATTTTTTATGCCTTGGGTTTTTTTGCATTCTATTAAAGATTATTATGATATGCCATATATTGCAAGTAAATTTGACGTAAAAGTAAATTTTAATTTAAGTGCTATTTTAATAGAACAAATCCAAACTTATATAAAAGAGGGTATAAAGGCGGACAAATTTTTAACTCTTTTTATAAAACATCCAAGTGAACTTAATAAAGATGAAAAGAAATATCTTTTAAAAATTTTAAAATCTCTCTCACCTAAAATGATAACTTCTTCTTTAAAAACTCTTTTTTTTAAAGATTGTTTTAGTGATAATGAGTTTATTGATTTTGAAATACTTTTTTTGCTTAGCTGGTGTGGAGGGTATCTAAAAAGCAAACCCTTTATAAAAGCTTTTTTAAAAAAAAGTCATTTTAAAAATGAAGAAAAATTAGAACTTGTAAATTATCTTTTAGAATTTTTAAAAGAGATTTTGCCTTTATATAAAAATTTACAGGAAAATAAAAAAATTTCAGTTACCACAACTCCTTATACTCATCCGATAATTCCACTTTTAATTGATATAAATGTTGCTAAAAAGGCAAATCCTAATACTATTTTGCCACAAAATCCTGTTTCTTTAAGAGATGATGCTATTTTACATATAAAAAAAGCCAAAGAGATTTATAAAAGTGTTTTTAGTAAATTTCCTTTTGGTTTTTGGCCGGCTGAGGGCGGTGTTGATGAGAAAAGTATTGAACTTTATAAAAAAGAAAATATTAAAATAATTGCTACTGATGAAGCAATTTTGAAAAAAAGTGGGAAAAATGATATTTATAAAATTTATGAGTTTGAAGATGTGAAAATAATTTTCAGAGATCATACATTGAGTGATTTGATAGGATTTGTTTATAAAGATTTTAAGGCAGAAAATGCAGCGGAAGATTTCTATAATAGAATTCAAAAAAAAGGAATTATTAGTGTAATTTTAGATGGGGAGAATGCCTGGGAGTATTATGATAATAATGGAATTGATTTTTTAAATGCTTTTTATAAAAAATTAGAAAATGTTAATACTTTGCTTTTAGAAGATGTTTTAAGATTTGAGAGTGAAAAACTGGATTATTTATTTCCCGGAAGCTGGATTTATGGAGATTTTAATACTTGGGTTGGAGATGAAGAGAAAAACAGAGCTTGGGAACTTTTGTTTCAGACAAAAAGAGATTATTTAAGACATAAAATAGAAAATAAAAAAATCACTCAAAATTTTTTAAAAGCTGAGGCTAGTGATTGGTTTTGGTGGTATGGAAGAGGGCATTATACAGAATTCAGCAAAGAGTTCGATGAAATTTTTAGAGGATATTTAATTGAAATTTATGAATTATTAAATCTTCCTGTGCCAAATAATTTATTAAATAAAATAATTGGTTCTTATGAGTTAAAATCTATTATAAATGAGCCCAAAAATTATATAACACCTGTAATTGACGGTAAAATCACCTATTTTTTTGAGTGGGTAGGAAGCGGATATATTGATAACCTCTCAGGTGCTATGCAAAATAATGCAGTGGTAAAAAGAATATATTTTGGAGAAGATAAAGAAAATATCTATTTTAGGCTTGATTGTAATGATTTAGATATTGATATTGAAATATTTTTTAATGAAAAAAAACAAAAGTTTGAAATGGCAAAAGATGAAATTATTGAAATTAAAATTGTTAAAAAAGATTTAAAAGAGTTTGAAGTTAGATTTGAAATTTATAAAGATAATAAATTAATTGAAATTGCACCAAATAATACAAGATTTATTATGAAAATTGATAGAGATTATTCAAGAAATTGGTTTATTTAGGAGAAATTATGTTACTTATGGGATTTCATATGCATCAACCTGTTGATAATCTAAGCAAAGCGGTAAAAAGAGCTGTTGAATTGTGTTATAGACCGCTTTTTAAAACATTAAGAAATTATCCGGAATTTAAATTTTCTCTTCATTCAAGCGGATGGATTTTAGAAGTTTTAAAAGAACAATATAGCGATGTTTTTGATGATATTTTATATCTTAACGAAAAAGGAAGTGTTGAGTTTTTTACGGGGGGATTTTATGAACCTATTTTAGCTTCTATTCCAAAAGAGGATAGAATAGCTCAGATTGAAAAATTAAATAACTTTTTAAAGAGTAATTTTAATCAAACTCCAAAAGGTCTTTGGCTGACTGAAAGAGTATGGGAAGATAGTGTTATTGATGAGGTTAGAAAATGCCAGATTGAATATTTAATGGTTGATGATTATCATTTTTTAAGTGCCGGTTTTGATAAAGAGGAGCTTGATGGATATTATTTTAGCGAATATAATGGAGAGAAAATAGGAATTTTTCCAATAAGTAAAGAGCTTAGATATGCAATTCCTTTTTATGAGGTAGATAGAGCAGTCGAGATTATTAAAAGTAAGGAAAAAGCAATAATTTTTGATGATGCAGAAAAATTTGGTTTGTGGCCCGGGACTAATGAGTGGGTTTATGGTAAGAAATGGCTTAATAATTTTATAGAAAAAGTATTAAAAGAAGTTAAAACAAATCATTACAGTGAAGCTTACAATCAAAAACCAAAAGGAATAGCTTATTTACCAAATGTTTCTTATTTTGAAATGGGAGAGTGGAGTTTAAGAAGTAAAGATGCAATTGAATATAAAAATTTAATTAAAAAAGTTGGAAAAGAATATTTTGAGAATGTAGGAATTAAATTTATAAAAGGTGGAATTTGGAAAAATTTTTTTGTTAAATATCCTGAATCTAATCATCTTCACAAAAGAATGATAGAAATTTCAAAAAAGAAAAAGAGTGAAAGTTTATATAAACTTCAAACAAATGATGTGTTTTGGCATGGAGTTTTTGGAGGGCTTTATCTCCCTAATTTAAGGGATAATGCTTATAGATATTTATGTGAGTGTGAAAGAGATCTTTTTATATGCGATTATATTCAAAAAGAGGATTTTAATTTTGATGGGATTGATGAAATTAAAGTCGTGAAAAAAGATTTTATCTATATTTTTTCAACTAATGGAGCAAGATTAATTGAGCTTAGTGATAAAGAGAAACTTTTTAATTTTCAAAATACTCTTACAAGAAGGTTTGAAGAGTATCACAAAGAGATGTTAGAAGCTACAAATGAAGAAAATAATCAAAAAGTTACTACAATTCATAACTTAAAAAGAAAAGCTGATTTTAATGTAAAAGATTATTTATTTTTTGATAATTATCAAAAAGTTTCATTTATTGATTTAGTAAGTGATGAAAGTTTTAATATTGATAGTTTTAAAAAGAATAATTTTAATGAATTTGCCTCTTTTTATAAAAAAAAGTTTCAAAATGAAGGACTGAAATTTTGGTATGAAGATGATGAATTTAAGTTAGTTAAAAATTTTAATATTGATAAAAAAATAGAATTTGAAATTGATCTGTACTCAAAAGGAACTATTTATGCATTGGAATTTAATTTACATTTTGCTGATGATATTTTGATAAACAATAAAGAATTTGTAGATGATTTAGAAATTGAAGGAAGTGAATTTGAAATTTTTGATAAATGGACAAAAAGAAAAATTAAATTTAAATTTAATAAATCTTTAAAAGCTATTTTTACAAATCTTTATACAGTTTCTCAAAATGAGGAGGGTTACTCTTTAACAAAACAAAATGTCAGTTTTGCTTTTTATACTAACTTTGATAAGATGTTAAAAATAAGCGGGAGTTTTGAAATTGAGTGAGATAAGATATGATTTAATTCATAATGAGTATGTTTTAATATCCCCTGAGAGACTGCATAAACCGATAGAATTTGCAGTTGCAAAGTTTGAAGAACCATCAAAATGTCCGTTTTGTCCGGGAAACGAGGATTTAACAACAAAAGAGATTTTTTCTATTAAAATTAATGGAAAATGGATTACAAGAGTTGTGCCAAATCTTTATAAAGCAGTGGCAATTGAAAATAGTTTTGATTTTGATATTGATGGAATGAATGAAAAATTTGGAGGTTTTGGTGCTCACGAAATTGTTATAGAAACTCCAAAGCATAATGCAAATTTCGATACTTTAAGTCAAAAAGAGATTTTTTATTATCTTAAAACAATAAAAGAAAGAATTATTGATTTAAAAAAAGATAAAAGAATTGTTTTTTTAAATATTTTTAAAAATAAAGGTGTGAAAGCCGGAGCTTCCCAACCTCATCCCCATACTCAAATTATTGGACTTCCTGTAATGACAAATTTTCAAAAAGAATTTTTTAAAAGAAGTTTTGAATTTTTTAAAAATCATGGAAAAAGTATGTATGAAGAGATTTTTTTATTTGAGAATAAGAATGAAAGAAAAATTTATAATTCAGGAGAGTTTCTAATTTATGCACCTTTTGCCTCAAAATTTGCTTTTGAAATTATTATCTTATCAAAAAACTTCTCTTCAATAGAATATATGAATGATAATATTTTAGATGAGTTTAGTTTAAATTTAAAAAATGTTTTTAATGCGTTAAAAAAGGAACTTGGAGATTTTAATTACAATTTGCTTTTTTATCTGCCCCCTGTTAATAAAAATTTTGAAAATGAAGAGTATTTTGATGAAAAAGATAAAATTTTTAGATTTTTTTTAAAAATTACTCCTAGAATTTATAATATTGCCGGATTTGAGCTTATGAGTAATTCGGCTATTAATCCCGTTATTCCAGAAGAGGTTGCAAAGCTTTTAAGGGATAAGATATGAATTTGGCAGTTGATATTGGAGGGACTTATTTAAGATACGATACAGGAGAAATTAAAAAGATTGAGATTAAAAATATTGATATAGAAGAATTTTTAAAAGAGCTAATTAAAAAATATGATGTTAAAAAAATTGCCATCTCTTTTGCAGGGCAGGTAAATAAAGGAGAAATTCTCTCATCTCCAAATGTAAAAAAATTTAATCCAAAAAATTTAGGGATTCCTTATGTTTTAGAAAACGATTTAAACTGCGCGGCTTTGGCTGAAAGTAACTATTTTAAAAGTAAATTTTTGGTAGCTTTATATTCCGGTACAGGACTTGGCAGCGGGATAATTGAAAATGGAATTATAAGAGGTTATAAAAATTTAGCAGGAGAGATTGGTCATATTCCATACAAAAAAGCTCCTTTTAGGTGTGGATGTGGCAAAGATAACTGTATTGAACTTTTTGCTTCTGGAAGCGGAATTGAAAAATGGGCTGGGTTTCTTGGTTGTGAGAGTAATTTAAAAACAACCTGCAAGGAGATTAAAAAAAATTATGAAGATGCTCTATTAGTAGCTGTTGCTATTTCTTTAACTCTTTTTAATCCGGAAATTTTGGTTTTAGGGGGAGGAGTTATTAAAAATAATCCATATTTATTGGATTTAATTAAAAAAGAAATTAAAAATTATGCTCCAAAATTTGCTATTTCTAAAATAGTTTTGAGTGAAATTGAAGATGCCTCACTTAAAGGTGCAAAATTACTTTTAAAGGAAGAAAATGAAACTTAATATACTTTTTTGTGCATCAGAAATGGCACCTTTTGCAAAAACAGGAGGACTTGCTGATGTTGCAAAAGCTTTACCAAAAGCATTAAAAAGACTTGGACATAATGTAAAAGTTGTAATTCCAAGATATTATCAAATTGATAAGAATAATCTTGAACATATTCCGGGAAGTATTGGAATTCCTATGAAAAATGAGACATTATGGGCTGGAATTTATAAAAAAGAATTTGAAGGGATTGAGGTTTATTTTATTGATTATGAGCTGTTTTTTGGAAGAAGCGGGCTTTATGATGAAGGAGGATATGCTTACACAGATAATGATAAAAGATTTATATTTTTTTCAAAAGCAGCGCTTGAACTTGCTAAATTTTTAAATTTTAAACCTGATATTGTCCATTCAAATGACTGGCATACAGCTACTCAGCCTATTTTATTAAATACTGCTTTAAGAGGAGATGATTTTTTTAAAAATACAGCTTCAATTTTTACAATTCATAATCTTCAACATCAGGGATTTTTTGATAAAAGTGGTTTTGAATATTTAGGAATCGGGTGGGAGCATTTTAATCCTTTTGAAATGGAAGCTCTTGGAGGGCTTAATTTAATGAAAGGTGCTATTTATTACGCAGATATTATTACAACCGTTTCAAAAAAATATGCTGAGGAGATTCAAACTCCTGAGTTTGGGTTTGGTTTAAATGAACATATAAAATCTCATTCATATAAACTTTTTGGTATTTTAAACGGGGTTGATTATGATGAATGGAATCCAAGAACTGATAAATTTATTGCAAAAAATTATGATGTTGATGATTTAAGCGGAAAAAGAGTTTGTAAAGAGGATTTGCAAAATATTTTTGGGCTTGATAGAAAAGATGTGCCGTTAATCGGGTTTGTTGGAAGATTTGCCGAGCAAAAAGGAATTTCTCTAATAGCCTCAGCCATTGAAGGACTTGTTCATTTAAATGCTCAGTATGTGTTTTTAGGAACTGGTGAGAAGTGGGCTGAGAGATTTTTTAGCGATATAAGTGCAAAATATCCAAATTTTAGAGTTTATGTAGGCTATTCAAATGAATTAGCTCACAAAATTGAAGCCGGGAGTGATCTGTTTTTAATGCCAAGTCTTTTTGAGCCTTGCGGTCTTAATCAAATCTATTCACTAAGATATGGAACTCTTCCGATAGTCAGAGCCGTAGGCGGGCTTGATGATACTATTGAAAATTATAATCCTTCTACAAAAGAAGGAAACGGATTTAAGTTTTGGGATGCTACAAGAGATGCTCTTTATAATACCGTTAAATGGGCAGTTGACATTTGGCAAAATGATAAAGAGGGGATTGAAAAAATGATAAATTATGCAATGAGACAGAGATTTAGCTGGGAGAGAAGTGCAAAAGAGTATGAAAAATTATATTTAAGAGCATTGGAGTTTAAAAGATGATTTATTATGACATAACAAGATTTAGTGAATTTGATATTTATCTGTTTAAAGAAGGAACGCATTATCAGTTATATGATAAATTTGGCTCTTTTCCTATGAAAAGAGATGGTGAAGATGGAGTCTATTTTGCTGTGTGGGCTCCACATGCCAAGGAGGTGAGTGTAGTTGGGGATTTTAATAACTATAATCCAAAAGTTCATCCGCTAAAAAAAAGAGAAGATGGAAGCGGGATTTGGGAAGGATTTGTAACTGAGGCAAGAGTAGGGCAAACTTATAAATATCATATCCTAACTCCTTATAATACTGTGAATCTAAAAGCAGACCCTTATGCAAAAAGAAGTGAAAGACCTCCAAAATCTGCTTCTATAATTTGGGAGATTGATTATAAATTTAATGATAAAAAGTGGCTTAATAAAAGAAAAAAAACTATCTGGGTTGAAGCTCCTATAAATATTTATGAAGTACATCTTGGCTCTTGGAAGAGAAAAAACGGGGAATATTTAAATTATGTAGAATATGCAAATGAGCTTGTTAAATATCTAAAAAAAATGAATTATACCCATATTGAACTGCTTCCAATTACAGAATATCCGTTTAAAGGCTCTTGGGGATATCAGGTAAGCGGATATTTTGCTCCAACTGCAAGATATGGAAAACCGGAAGATTTTAAAAAATTTGTGGATATTATGCATCAAAACGGCATTGGTGTGATAATGGATTGGGTGCCATCTCACTTTGTAACAGACGGGCATGGATTAATAGCGTTTGACGGGACGGCTTTGTATGAATATGAAGACCCAAGAAAAGGGTATCATCCTGAGTGGAAAAGTGCTGTATTTGATTATTCTAAACCGGAAGTTAGGGCATTTTTAATCTCTTCTGCAATCTATTGGCTTAAAGAATACCATATTGATGGAATCAGGGTTGATGCGGTTGCTTCTATGCTTTATTTGGATTACGCAAGAAAAGAGGGAGAGTGGTGTCCTAATATTTATGGAGGAAATGAAAATTTAGAAGCTATTAGTTTTTTAAAACAGCTTAATGAAACCTGTTATAAAGAATTTGATGATATTTTGATGATAGCAGAAGAATCAACCGCATTTCCAAAAGTTACAAAACCTGTTTATGAAGGAGGGCTTGGTTTTGGGTATAAATGGAATATGGGCTGGATGCATGATACATTAAATTATTTTAAAAAAGACCCTGTTTATAGAAAATATCATCATAATCAAATAACATTTTCTCTTTGGTATGCATTTGATGAAAAGTTTATTTTGCCTTTAAGCCACGATGAGGTTGTTCATATGAAGGGCTCACTTATTAATAAAATGCCAGGAGATGTAAATCAAAAATTTGCAAATTTAAGGGCTCTTTTTTCTTATATGATAGCTCATCCGCATAAAAAACTTCTCTTTATGGGAGGAGAATTTGGACAGTGGAAAGAGTGGGATTATAAGGGTGAGCTTGAATGGTATTTATTAAAAGAACCTTATCATAAAAATCTTCAAAAAATGGTCTCAAAATTAAATTTATTATATAAAACTCAAAAAGCTCTTTATAAATGGGATGAGGAAAAAAGAGGATTTGAGTGGATGAATGAGAAAGATTATGAAAGAAGTGTTTTATCGTTTGCAAGATACGGGGATGATGAAATTATTTTAGTGATTTGCAATTTTGCGGATACGGAATATAAAAATTATCAAGTAGCTGTGCCAAAAGAGGGAAAATACATAGAAATTTTTAATTCTCAATCAAGAGAGTTTGAAGGGTGGGATTTTGAAGAAAAAAGAGTTATTAAATCAGTAAAAAAAGAGTGCTGTAATAAAGAGAATTCTATTTTTATAAATCTGCCAGCTCTTGGAGTTTTATTTTTAAAATATGATAAAATTCCTAAAAAGGGAATTAATGAAAATAAAAGCCCTAAATAGTTTATATAAACCAACAGATATTGCCGTTGGGAGTGCAAGAAGCTGTTATTTTGGAAAAAACATCGTAACTCCCGAGAGTGCTTCAAAATGGGATAAGAAAAACGATCTTTTGAATTCAATATTTAAAGCAGGACATCACACAACGTTAATGCATTATCATTTTACATTTTTGATTGAGGGAATGAGCAGACTTCTTATTTGGAGGCTTTTGCACTCTCATCCTTTTTATAATTCTGAACAGGTATCCCAAAGATATGCAAAAATGAAAATCGATAATTTTACTTATCCTAAAAATTGTGATAAATCAAAATGGCAAAACTATTATGAAAAAATGTTTGATTATTATGAAAAACTGATTGAACTTTTAACGCCTGAAATTGAAAAAATACTTCCTAAATTCAAAAAAAAAGAAGCATTAAAAAGAGCTCAGGAATTTGCAAGGTATCTTCTGCCAATGGGAATGAATGCTCATCTTTATCATACAATAAATGTAATTACGGCTCTAAGATATATTGCCGCTATTAAATCAATCCCGGAAGCAAAAGATGAAGCCGAGGAATTTGCAATGCAGATTGAAAGAGAAATGCTCAAAATTGATAAGGATTTAGCTCCTTTAATTGAATTTGCTAAAAATGCTCCTGTAAAATTCCCTGAGATTAATATAGAAAAAATTAAAAAAGAGAAAAACATCAAAAAAGATGTTGAAGTGTTTGATATTGTTGATTATGATTTTGAACTGAATGAAAATTACGCAGGAGTTTTGAGACTCTCAAACATATGGCTTGATGAAAGCATACTTGGAAGTTTTAATTCATATATAAAATTATCTTTAAGTGCTGATGCGCAAAATCAAAGACACCGCCGCTCCCCTGCCATAAGAGCAAAAATTGAAGATATTTACAAAAGAGATTTTTACATACCGCCAATTGTTATACAAAATAAAGAAATTGAAAAATTATATAATGAAGCAGTTGAGTATTCTTATGATTTTTTTGAGAGCGAAAAAGAAATTTTAGGATTTTCAGAAGCGGCATATGCTCTTTTGAATGCTCATAATATTGAAATAATAGAACATGACGATTTTAATGAATTTGCTCACAAAGCTCAAATGAGACTATGCTATAACGCCCAAGAAGAGATTTTTGATATTACTTATAAACAAGTTAAAGCTCTAAAAGAAAATGGAGTAAAAGCAGCTGAAAAATTCCTGCCTCCTTGTACAATCAGGAAAATAAGAGATATAAAACCTATTTGTCCGGAAGGTGACAGATTTTGCGGGATTAAAGTTTGGAAGCTTGATTTTGATGAATATGAAAGGCTTATTTGATGGAGGAGATTTTTTTTGAGAGAATAAATAAAATAAATCCGAAAATTATTGAAGGTTTGAAAGACAAAAAAGAGTTTTCATTCAGGATCAACCGTCACAAAGCGGATTTGGAAGCTGTGGAAGAATTGAAAAAGGAAGGGTATAATCCAAAAAAGGTTTCTTGGAGTGATTATGTTTATACTCTCCCGATTGAAGATAGAAAAAAGGTAACAAAATCAAATCCATATACTCAAAACAAAATCTATATCCAAAATCTATCTTCAATAATTGCTGCAAATTCTCTTGATATTGATGAAAATGACTGGGTATTAGATTTAGCAGCAGCACCTGGTGGAAAAAGTCTTATTTTCAGTGAAAAGGCAAAAAAGGTTAGTGCCGTTGAGCCTGATAAAAAAAGATTTTTTAGAATGAAAAGAAATTTTAAAGAACACGGTGCGAAAAACATCCAAACATACAATAAAGATGGAAGGTTTGTATATAAAGCCACGGGAGAGATGTTTGATAAGGTCTTTTTAGATGCACCTTGCAGCTCAGAAGCTCATATAGAGCTTGATAAAGGAATAACATGGTGGAATTTAAAAAGAGTAAGGCGTTTTTCTAAACTTCAAAAAGAGCTACTTATTTCCGCTTTTGAATCACTAAAACCAGGCGGAGAGATGATTTATGCCACTTGTACATTTTCTCCCGAAGAAAACGAAGAAAATGTAGATTTTTTACTAAAAAAATATCCAAATGCTGAGGTTTTGGAAGTAAATCTTCCAATTGATAATATTCAAGAAGGTATTACTAAATGGGAAGATAAAGAATTTAGCCCTGAGGTTAAAAAAGCCATTAGAATTCTGCCAAAAGACGCTTACAGCGGATTTTTCTTTTGTAAAATAAGGAAAAATTAATTATAAATTAAGAGTTTATTTTTTCTTAAATTATAATAAAAAATTTTTCCGTGTTTAATAATGATTGGAATATTGTATTTATCAATTATTTTATATTTTATGTAACTTCTTTTGAGCTGATTTAGGTATTTTTTATATTCATTTTTAAAACTAAAAAAATTTTTTATCTTTTTTTTGTCTATTAATGAATCTATATTTGATTTGATTCCTAAATAATTAAAAAAACTTTTTATAACTTTTAAATGAAAAATTATCTGGTTTATTATGTTTTTTTGTTTTGTGCTCTCTATCGTGTAAAAATAGCTGTGATATTTAGAAAGACAATACCATGAAAGGTCGTTAAAATTATCCTGATTATAAGCAAATCTGTTTTTTGTAGTGTGAGATATATAAAGTCCTATATTTTTTATCTCTTTTTTTAGTTTTTTATATATAGGATAGATAAATTTATAAAGTTTTACTCCTTTATACTCTTTTTCATCCATAACAATTTTATTTCCTACCGTTTTACTGTATCCTGAATGTAGAGACAGTACATATTTTGGTTTAATTTTTTCTAAAATGTTTCTTACCTGTTTTATATAAGAGTAATCAATATCTTTTGAAGAGATATTTTTTCCTATTTTATTGTTAAAATCATATTTTACACTTCTTGTATTATAAATTTTTCCATTAATATTGCTAAAAGGCATAATATAAATATTTATTTTTGAATTATATATTTTTAAATTTTTGGCTAAATAATACAGTGTCAAATAACCTGAATTTTCATCTCCGTGAACACCTGCAATTAAAAGCATACTTTCTTTGTTTTTAGGGCTATAAAATTTTGTATATAACGGTAATTAAACACTTTTAGCGTATAAGAATATTAAACTAATAAATAATAAAATTATTTTTTTCATTAGTACCTCTTTTTTTAAAATTATATACTAAATTCAGGATTAATGACACTGACTAAATGCGTTCAACAAAAAGTGCAAATTTTTTAACACTTCATAAAGGCTAAAAAGCATTAACTCGCTATGCTCAAACTAAATACTTTTTTACGCCTTTATTTCGTTAAAATTTGCAATTGTTTCACTTTATTTAGTCAGTGCCGGATTAATATCCTGAATCGTCGTAATGGTTTTGTCCTTCTTTTGAATATTTTTTGCAATTCATAATATCTCCTTTATTTTGGAAGTTAATAAATTTATACTCATTACATCAATTCCTAAAAGTTTTTGTTTTTTTGCACCTTTTTTTATTAAAAACTCTGCCATTTCTTTATTTCCAAATACGGCTGCAAACATCAAAGGAGTTTTGCCTCCTCCCTGATTGGCGTCAATATCTGCATTATATTTGATTAAAATATCAGCTATTTTTAAATAACCCTTAAAGGCAACTCCCCCAAGGGGAGTTTGACCTCTGTCGTTTCTTTTTTCGGTATTAGCTCCTTTTTCTAAAAGCATTTTTACACTTTCATAATTTCCGTTATAACTTGCAAGCATTAAAAGCGTATTGCCTTTTGAGTCTGCCAGATTTACATTTAAACCCGCATCAATCATTTTTTCAAGCTCATCTCTATTTCCGCTTCTTGCAAAATCAAGTGCTATTTGTTGAAGCTCGATAAATCTTTTCATTTCTTCTTGTGTGATCATTTTATCCCTTTAAGGCTTTTTC
>JALWNI010000188.1 GCA_027083695.1 Nautiliaceae bacterium
CAGTTCAAATAAATATATTTGATTTATTTTGTGGTATAGGGATATATGAAAATGATGGTTCGAAAGGGAGTCCTATAATCATTGCTGATTTATTAAAATATAATAAAAAATTTAATCAAGAAACTGCAATTTGCTTAATAATTAATGATATTGATGAAAAAAAAGTTAAATATGTTTCTAATTATATTAAAGAAAATTATCAAGAAGAATTTCATTTTATTTATTATTCTTTGGATGCAAAAAAAATTATAGATGAAATTAAAAAATTAAATTTTTCTAGCCAAACAAAGAATTTTATCTTTATAGATCCACATGGATATAAAGATATTTTTAAAAACGATATATATGAACTTATGAATATAGGTAAAACAGAAATTTTGATTTTTTTACCAGTTTCTAATATGTTTAGATTTTTAAAGCCTACAAAAGAAGACAAAGCAAACCCATCATATAAACATATAAAAAGAATTATGGATGAATTTCAGCTCTATTATGATGTGGAAGATATAGATGAATATATAGAAAATATTGCTGATGCTTTTAGTTTTCAAAATAAATTCTATACTACAAGTTTTAAATTAAAAAAAGATAATTCAGGAAATACTTATGCATTATTTTTTATAACTAAACACATAAAAGGTCTTGAGAAAGCTATTGAGGTAAAGTGGCAAATAGATGAAGAATGCGGTAATGGATATGAAAGAAAAGAACCTAATTTATTTGAAGAAGAATTTAAAGCAAAAAATAATTTAGAGTGTATAACTATTTTAGAAAAAAAATTGATTAATTTTTTAAATAGTTTTAAATCAAATAAAGAAATTTATGAATACATTCTAAAAAATGGATATTTGCCTAAACATGGAAATGAGATATTAAAAAAAATAGAAAATGAAAATAAATTAAGCTTTATTGATGAACAAAATCGAAAGAAAAAAAGATTTTATTTAAATAATAATGAAATAAAATATAAGGTTAAAATAAAATGACTAAAACAAAAATAGAATGGACAGAAAGTAGTTGGAATCCAATTACAGGTTGTACTAAGATAAGTGATGGATGTTTAAATTGTTATGCAGAAAAAATGGCTTTTAGACTTAAAGCAATGGGTACGAAAGGGTATGAAAATGGATTTGAGGTAACGTTACAGCCACATCAACTTGATAAACCATTAAAACTTAAAAAACCTCAAATGATTTTTGTAAATTCTATGAGTGATATATTTCATGAAAATGTACCTGATGATTACATATTAAAAATATTTGAAATTATGAATAAAGCTCACTGGCATACTTTTCAAGTACTTACAAAAAGACCACAAAGGTTAGAGAGTCTAAGAAATAAAATTAATTGGACTAAAAATATATGGCTTGGAACAACAATAGAGAGTAATAAATATATTGATAGAGTAGATTATATAAAAAAAACAGATGCAAGTATAAAATTTATATCTTTTGAACCACTTTTAAGTAGTGTTAAAGAAGTTGATTTAAAAGGAATTGATTGGGTAATAGTAGGAGGAGAAAGTGGAAGTGGAGCAAGATTTATAAAAAAAGAATGGGTTTATGAGATAAAAAATAAATGTGAGGATTTAAACATTGCTTTCTTTTTTAAACAATGGGGTGGAACAAATAAAAAGAAAAGCGGAAGATTACTTGATGGAAAAGTTTATAATGAACTTCCTAAAATAGATAAGGTATAGCTCTACTTAATAAGTTATTAAAAAATTGATAGGATAATTTAGTAATAAAAAACTATACTTTAGCTCTAAACTTTTGCAGAGTCTCATTAATTGTATAAAAAAGTTACAAATTTAAGAAAGTTCTTTTTTTATTTTTAAATAAGAGTAAATTTATCCTATTTAAGTTATAATTCACTTAGCATCACTAAATAGTGATAAAATTTATTTTAAGGA
>JALWNI010000189.1 GCA_027083695.1 Nautiliaceae bacterium
ATTAAGACTTCATTTGCGTATTCAACCTGTTCAACTAAGTCTTTAAATCTCTCTTTTGGAACCCTAAATCTTTTAGCCGCTCTTCTTATAGCTTTATGCACTAATCCTTCAAGATAAAATTCTTTTGGAACATCCATATTTTTTGTTGCTGCTTTTGCATATTTGTAAGAAACAAATTCTTTTTGTTCAGGTAATTTTCCAAGCAAATCAATAAGCACAATATCCCATCCGATAAAGTTTTTCTCTACAAACTCCATATCAGTCTCATCAATTAAGCTTAATTCTTTATAATTCATTTCTTTTTCGCTTTTTACAACATCGCCTAAATCCCAAATTTTATATACCTTTAAAAGGAAGTTTGCTCTTAAATAAATCTCTGCAATACCTTTTTCTGGAATAATTGCTTGCGGTATCATAATAGTTTGATTATTTATCTTTGTTTTAAAAGGCACAATATATACTTCTTTAGCAAAAGGATTTATGTCTAAACCAATTTTTGTTAAATCTATTGCAAGTTTTAAAATAAGCCTTTTGTCGACATTGTTTAGTAAATAATCATTGTGAACAAGCTCCAAATAATTACTTTTAAATTTATCTTGCAATCTTGGTGATAAGTCTTGCAATAAACTTTTGTGAGCTTCTAAAACTTTTAAAAGTTCCTGTTTTCTTTCTTTGTAAACTTGTAAACCACTCATTTTCGCTCCTTATACTTTTATTAGCTCTATAAACTCAAGCTGTCTTCTAAACATCTCAACTGCCTTTTCTTTTGCTTCTTCTTCGTTATCCGCTTTAAATTCCATTGCCGCTATTACTTCTATTTCTTCAAGCGGTATTTTCCATTTTGGAACATACTCAGTGGTCTGTGCATTTTTTGCACTTTCCATTTTTTGCTCTTGTTGCATTTTTTGCAACTGCTCGGCTCTTTTTTTAATTTCATCTTCTCTTGCTTTTTCTTCTTTTTTTCTTTCTTTTTCCGCTTTTTTTAATGCTTCCTTTTCTTCTTCCGCTTTTAGTCTTGCAATGTTTGCTTCTACAAGGCTGATATTTGCCCTTAGCTGTGCTTTTGCTTCTTCTGCGGCATTTGGGTATCTCATCTCTGCTGTATTTAATATCCTTTGCAATTTTTCTTTTGCACTTTTAAGTTCTTCAATAAAAAGTGAGTTTGTATTTATGTCTTGCAAATCTAAGGTTAATTTTTGCAAGTCCTGCTCTTTTAGTTTTTGAGCTTCTCTTTCTTTTAAAATAGGCTCTAAAATTTCATTCACTTTTACTTTAATATCATCTTTAATTTTCTTAGTTAAAACCCCTTTTTCGGTTAAAACTTTTGTTTTTCTTTTTTGTGTTATAAAATCGCTAAAAAGATTAACATTAAGCTCAATTCCATATTCTTCTTTTGCAAAATTAAGCTCCATTTTTAATTCTGCAATAATTGCCGCTTCTCTTTTTTGATATTCTTCTTCAAGTAGTTCTTCTTTTCTTTGTTTGAAAGCGGTTCCTATGCTTTTAATATCCGCCTCAATAGCGGTAAAATTCTTTTTAACGGCATCAAAACTGCTTGTTACCTGTTTTCTGCTTCCGCTAAACCATCCATAAACAACTCTTACAATTTCAGTATCTTTTTCAAGGGTGTCAATATTCGTTTGTTTCAGTTCGTTTTCCGCCCAATTTTTCATAAGCTCAACTAATTTTGCTACATCTTCACTATTCTCCACAATCTGCCCGTCTTTAAATTCAATTTTTACGGGCGTGATAGACCACTTTTTCGTTTTGTTTTGTGCCTTTATATCTTCCCAGAACTTTTCCGGGTCTTTATAATTTGCAAGCGTCCCTATTTTTGCTATAATTTCTCTTGTATTCATTTTAAGACCTTTCTTGAAAAATTTTAAACACAACAAAATCA